>JAKVCU010000103.1 GCA_022448955.1 Saprospiraceae bacterium | reverse complement strand
ATGAGCCAGTTGATGGTGGAGGCGTAGATCGCCCACTTGCATTAGTATTTCATACTGGTAACTTTTTACCAAATGTCTTAAATGGACAAATTTCTGGTACGAAAAAAGATTCAAGTGTCGTTGAATTTTGTACGCGTTTAGCTCGCTATGGCTACACGGCAGCAGCAGTGACCTATCGAGGTGGTTGGAACCCCTTGGCAGCTACTCAACCTGAAAGAGCTTTAGGTCTAATCCAAGCGGCTTATCGCGGCGTTCAAGATGGAAGAACAGCTGTTCGTTATTTCAAAAAGTCTGCTGATGAAGATGGTAATCCATACAATGTTGATTCTGACAAAATTGTATCTATCGGTTTAGGAACTGGTGGATACCTGATTTTAGGTATGGTAGGCTTATCTGATTACAACGAAATTATTACTACTACCAATGGCCCTGCCAAATTCATATTAGATGCTAATGGTGATGGCACACCAGAAACACCCATGGTAGTTCAACAATACCACGGCGATATCGAAGGGAAAGTACTAACGATTGCTCCTGATGGTGCATTTGGTTACCCTGCAGGGGATACAACGAACTACCCTAACCACGTGGAGTATAGCTCTGATTTCCAATTGGGGATGAACGTTGGTGGTGCATTAGGTGATATTTCTTGGTTAGGTGAAGACTCACCACCAGTCATCTCTGTACAATCTGCATTTGATATTTTCGCACCATACGATGATGCAGTTCTTATTGTTCCTACTACTGGTGATCCTATCGTTCGTGTACAAGGTAGCTTAGCCATTCAGCGTCAGCAGGCAGTATTCGGTACAAACCAAGTATTTATTGACGCAAATATTAGCGATGTTTACACAGATGCTGCGATGGCAAATTCAATGACAGCAGATCACGAATATATTGAAGGTTTATTCCCTGTTACTAATCCACCTAATAGCCTTGGAATTGATGAAGGTGTTGTAGTTGAATGGTGGGATCCAAATGCCTTATCTCCACCAGTAGAAGGCTTCCCTAATGGTGTTCCTTGGAATATGCTTCCTCACCCATCAGGTGGTACGTTCCATTCACAAGGTTTAGTTTCAAATGAAGGGATGTCTGCTGAAAAAGCACGCGCAACTATTGACTCTATATTCGGTTATTATGCTCCAAGAGCTTTAGCTACATTAGAATTAGATGTAGATGGTTGTCCTGCTGATCCAAACAATGTTATTGTATTAGCAGATAGTGACGTTAGTTTAGCAGTAGCACCTAACCCAGCTGGTGATCAGGCCGTTTTCACAACTGATGCTGATTATCCAATGGAAGCTATCCAAGTATTTGATATGAACGGTCGTTTAGTTAGAAGCTATACGAATGTTAACAATAGTGTATTTTTTATGAATAGACAGGAATTAACTGGCGGTATGTATGTCGTTAAGATTCGTTTCGAAGATGGTATCCTTGCTAAAAAGTTAATGTTTAAATAAGAAAGCCTTTTTTCTTGTTTAACGTAAGCGGCTAGTCAAAATTGCTTGAATAATAAAATTCAGCCATAGGTAGAAAGGTTCTAGCCCAACTACTTAAGAGGTATTCCAGACGGAATACCTCTTTTTTATTTTCCAATTAATTCATTATAATCTTTTATACTCTGTTGAACAATTTCCTTTGCAACAGAGGCATTTTGGAAATCTTCTACCTCAACCGTTTTATTTTCAAGTTTTTTGTAATCTTCGAAGAAGTTACGAAGCTCCTTAAAAAAATGCTTTGGCAATTCAGTGATATCAGTAATGTGATTTACAGATACATCATTTTCAGCGACAGCTATAATTTTATCATCTAGTTCGCCACCATCTAGCATTCGCATTACTCCTATGACCTTAGCGGAGATAATACACAATGGAACGACTTGAATTTGCGAAAGCACGACAATATCCAGTGGATCCTTATCATCACAATAGGTTCTTGGAATAAAGCCATAGTTTGCTGGATAATACATAGATGAAAAAATCACTCTATCCATAAGCAATAAACCACTTTCTTTATCTAGTTCGTATTTGGCTCTTGTATTTTTAGGAATTTCTATAATAGCATTTACGGTATCAGGAGCATTACGCCCAATTTTCACCTTATGCCAAGGATTATTTGGATCTATATTCATAGCTTTAGTTTAAAGAGGTTAAAAATTCAATGGTATCTACACCATCTGCATAGTCCCAAAGTTTTGGCTTCTGTGCTTCGCCAAAGGAGAAACTAGGTAGGTCGACACTCTCTTCTTTAGCAATAATACACTGTATATCTTCTTTGTGCACCTGAAGTTGTTCTTCAACCTCAGCTTTACTTTCGTAAAACTCATAGTGTAAAGCAGAAATCCTAGATTGAAAAGAGGTATCTTCCACTAACATTATACAGCCATTATTGATAATCGGTACTTTATTTAAAACGTATAAACTATAGTTGTAATCAAAGTTGTTTTTATACTTATTATTGAGCACAATAGAGTTGTACTTGTGCAACTCTTCCATTAAAGGTTTAAATTCATAGCCTTTCGGCAAATATAACTTCGCTACATTACGGCAACCTAAACCAAAGTATTTAAAGATATCTTCTCCTAATTGGAACAATTCTTCCCTACTCTCCTTCCCTGTCAAAACAGCAACACCATTTCTATTTTTACGAATGATATTAGGAAACTTACCAAAGTAAGCTTCAAAATAACGAGCAGAGTTATTGCTACCTGTAGCAATAACAGCATCAAAATCTTTGATATGCTGTACAAACTGGAAATAGTCCTTTGCTTCCGCATCCCACCCGGAAAGCAACTTCACAAAATAGGGCAAGATATATTGATCCTTATCTGATAACTTCATTATCGCATAATGCCCTGATAAAAAGGTAGATAATAAATCATGAAAACCCACTAATGGGATATTACCAGCCATAATAATACCTACCTTTTTTGGTGAGATTGGTTCTTGAATCGTATACCTATTCAGCCAATTTTCAATTTTATCTCTTTTCAAAAAAGAGGAAACCAAAGTATTCAAGGCTAGTCTTTGGTTTTCAATGGTAAACCATTGATTATTATAATGAGTGCGATGCATTAATGCATCTAAATATTCGTCTTTTTTACTTAAGTGTTCCCCTAATTGAACCATTAAATCGATTCGGCGAGCTAAATTCATAAATCTTCTATCTTTTTTAATCTTTCTTTGATATCCGTGATCCCAAGTTTTCTTAATAGCTCCATATTCATATCAGGGATAGATTCTGCATCTTCATGCAGGGCTACTGCTTTTGAAACACTTGATTCTCGTAAAATATGCAGCATTGGATAAGGAGAGCGATTGGAATAATTTTCTACATCACTCATTTCTGTTCCATCAAACTGATAATCAGGATGGAAAGAAGCAATTTGAATAATTCCTTCTAACTTACTTTCTTTCAAAATATCCTGTGCCCAATCTAAAAAGTCCAAATAATCATGAAAATCATTCAAGACATTAGGATGAACTATAATAGTAGTCTCTACCGATTCCTCTGGTTCATCTAACAAAAATAGGAGCTCGTGGAGTAAGCTTTCTGCGAAAGCTTGAACATCATTTGTTTCGTAAAGGCTATAACGAATTCTATTAAACGAATAGGGGGCCTTTGCAAAAGGACAAAGATTAAGACCGATAACAAACTCTCGAACCCAGTTTTTTGTATGTTTAAGGTATTGATGCTCCAATGCTTTAAAGTTTTCCGATAGCCGCTTTTCGCCCTCTTATGTAGGTACGCCATGCCTCTAATACATCTTCAAAATCTTTTGGCACGTCGGAATCAAATTGCATAAATTCATTCGTTCTTGGATGAATAAATCCTAGTGATTTAGCATGCAATCCATGCCTGGGCAATAATGAAAAAGTCCGATCTACAAATGATTTATATTTGCTAAAAATAGTACCTTTCATAATTCGATTACCGCCATATCGATCATCATTAAATAATGGATGACCAAGATGCTTCATGTGTACACGGATTTGATGAGTACGCCCAGTTTCAAGCTGACATTGTACTAAAGATACATAATACAATGATTCTAAAACTTTGTAATGAGTCACTGCCCATTTTCCTTGTTCTTCTTCCTTTGGAAAAGTGGTAAACTGCAACCTATGCCGAGGATGCCTTCCAATCGGCATATCTATTTTCCCAGCTTCAGGATCAGGATCTCCCCATACCAAGGCATAATAAGTTCGTTCGATGGTATGATCGTAAAACTGTTTGGCCAAATGGCTGATGGCATGTTCATTCTTAGCTACGACCAGTAAGCCAGAAGTATTTTTATCAATCCTATGCACCAATCCCAATCTACTCTGAAATGTATTCCCTTCAATATCAACTTCATGCTGATTAAAATGGTAAGCTAGTGCATTCACTAAGGTTCCCGTTTTATGACCAATCCCTGGGTGAACCACCATTCCAGCAGCTTTGTGGACAATCAATATATCTTCATCTTCATAACGAATATCTAAGGGAATATCTTGAGCAAGGACATGTTGCCCTTCTCCGGGAGGCCGTGGCAGTACAATTTTTACTTCCTGTCCAGGCTTAACCTTAAAGTTAGGTTTGACATTTTTACCATCAACAGTGATAGCACCTACTCGGATGGCATTTTGTACCCGATTCCTAGAAATATCCTTAACCCGATCCATTAAAAACTTATCAATCCGAATTTGGGTTTGTTTTGGATCAATGATGATGTGCTGATAGTCGAAATAATCATCATCAAAACCTTCCTCTTTACGTTCATTCGACATATCTTTCTATTTTAGACGCTAGGGAATAAATTAAAATATGCTTAGCCTGTAGCTATCATCATTTTAATCTGTTCTTAACTAATTTATTGGGCTAAATAATATAACTTATTCTATATTAAGCAGATAGACTAGGAAAATGGTGTAATAAAATTCAGCCAAAGGCTGACAGATTTAGTGCCTCTTCAAAAATCACACATAACTTTCCTATCGTCAGTTTCTTATGATTTTCGAGCTAACCATTTTATGATACAAGCCATTTTGACTAGCCGCTTTACATTTCACCAAATTGATATTCCGAACCTTCTGTTAGTTCGTTCCAAATCATCATTTTGGCAAAATGAAAATAAGCTAAGCTAATTTTTTTGCCTACTTATTAATTTAGACTGCAAAAATACGATTTATGCACGATTCTGTATATAAAATTATTTTAAAATCTATTTTAGCACTATCGATATATCCTCATATTTACGCTAAGGATTGATTTAGTCATATTTGTAATACTTTTATTTATGTATAAGAAAATGAATTTTTCCTCTTTATGTGCCAAAGAAGTAAAAGAAGAAAGAACAAGCACTCCACATCAACTTCCTATCTATGCCGCTTCTACTTTTCAGTTTAATTCGATTGAAGAAAGTATGGCAGTCTTCAAAGGAGAACAAAAAGGAGATATTTATAGTCGCTTTGGCAATCCCACAATCAATGGAGTAGCTCAAAAGATTGCCAACTTAGAAGCACACGGAAGTGAGATAGATGCTTTTGGTTTTTTATGCAGCTCTGGAATGGCAGCTATTTCTACACTGATGTTCAGTGCATTAGCCCCAGGAGATAAAGTTTTGACACAAGGAAACTTATATGGTGGCACGACTGATCTATTATTAAAAATACTGGGGCCTTTGAACATTCAGACTGATATAATTAATTTGCAAGATTTAGATGTAGTAGAAGAAAAATTAAAAAATGATCCATCTATTAAGATGATCTATTTTGAAACACCCGCCAACCCAACATTAGATTGTTTGCCCATTTTGCAGCTAAGCGATATGGCCAAAAGATACGACTGTATTACAGTTGCAGATAATACCTTCTGTACACCTTATCTACAACAACCCTTTTTATTTGGCGTAGATTTTATCGTACATTCCACTACTAAATATTTAAATGGTCACGGCAATTCAATTGCAGGTGTATTGGTTGGGAAAGAAGGACATCCACTAAAAGCTAAAATCTTTCAAACCCTTAAACTCATTGGAACTAATTGTAATTCGTGGGATGCTTGGTTGATCAATAACGGTATGAAAACACTCGCCATTCGAATGGACAAACACAGTGAGAATGCCCAAAAGGTAGCGGAGTATCTGTCCAAACATCCAAAAGTCATTCAAGTTAACTATCCCGGTTTACTTGATCATCCAGATCATCATTTGGCGAAAGCCCAGATGAGAAAGTTTGGAGGTATGTTGAGTTTTGAACTAGATGGTGGTTTGGAAAGTGGCAAAAAATTTATGAATCATCTGCAGTTTTGCACGCTAGCGCCCACGCTTGGAGATGTAGATACACTTATTTTACATCCTGCTTCAATGTCGCACATCAATGTACCACCAGCAATTAGAGCAGCTACAGGCATTACAGATGGACTAGTAAGAATTTCTGTAGGAATTGAAGCGATTGAGGATATCATCCAAGATTTGGAACAAGCTATCGGATAATTTTATTAATTTACTGTTTCCAAACCCCAATAGTTGATGGCATATAAGATTACCGTTCCTTTTTACGCTTTCAGTATTCATTTTCAATCTGGAATTCCCTTTTATATTCCTTTAAACGATCAGGCTTCCACACAAATTGGTCAGCCATTACACCTTATTGCAGGCAAGTATGCTGAACTTTTACAAAGAAAGATATTGGATAAGGGTCAGCTGGAGAAGGTAATGGAAGAATATGTGAGTGGCCATTTTTTGAAAGGAAGTGTAGAAGTGAAATTTCCAGCAGCTAAGGATAGAGTAAGCTATCCAAAATTTAGTCTGGAGTTCAACTATTTCTATAATACCAGTGACAATGGTTGTTGGGGAGTTATTCCTGTTTTAGGTCTAGAAGCATTTAGCGAAAACATAGAAGAGCTTGAGAAATATCTAGTAGAAGCAGTACAATTAGATTTTGCACGAAAGCGCAGGTTAACAGACGTTCGATCCATACTGACAACAATTTGGCAAGAAAGTGTAGAATTACTTCATCAGGAAATGGAGCTTCAAACACCGCATCCAAAAGAACTAGAAAAAGCAGAGCAACAAAATAAAGAAAAGTTATTGCCTTTAGTCGGCAATCAACTAAACTTCCATAAGCAAATCGTATATGGCCAAGCAGCTGCTATTGAACAGATAGCTAGAGTGCTTAAAGGGAAATTTCTAAAAAATATCCTTTTAGTGGGTCCAAGTGGCGTCGGCAAAACAGCATTAGTCTGGGAAATGTCTCGCCAGCTAAAAAAATACCAAATAGCTGGTAGTATTTGGGAGACCACAGCCTCTGTAATGATCAAAGAGTTGATGAGAGATACGGGATGGCAGGATAATCTATCTTTCCTATGCAAAGAACTAACCGGAAGTAAGCATATTCTTTTCATTCGCAATCTGATGGAGTTATTCGAAGTAGGTCAGTACGAAGGTAATTCAGTGAGTGTAGCGGACTACCTTAGGCCATTTCTTGCACGAGGAGAAGTGATAATGATTTCTGAATGCACAGAAGAAGAATTAGCCAAAATTGAAATCAGGAGCTCCAATTACCTTTCTCTATTTCAAATTATTCGCTTACAAGAGCCTACTAATGAATTGGAGAATATCATCCTAAATAAAGTAAAAGATACTGCTAGTTCACAGCATATATTTATTGCTGAGGATGCCATCAAAGAAACTATTCGGCTAAACCGCAGGTTTACGCCTTATTCAGGGATGCCAGGAAAGCCTATTCGTTTTTTGGAAAGTATTATCATTAATAAAAAGAATGAAAAACAAAAAGTACCTGGTAGTGGATTTCACATTACACGTTCAGAGGTCATTCGTCATTTTGGGGAAGAAACAGGGATGCCAATCTTTATGATTGATCCAACAATCCCGATGAATACCACACATATCAAAGCAAGCTTCAATACCAATGTTTTTGGGCAAGAGGATGCAGTAGATAGTGTTGTAGATATTTTGGCTTCCGTAAAAACAGCGCTTACTCGAACGGGTAAACCTATTGCCTCTTTTTTATTTGTAGGCCCTACTGGTGTCGGAAAAACAGAATTAGCTAAGGTATTGGCTGAATTTATGTTTGGCAGTAGAGATCGAATGGTTCGGTTTGACATGAGCGAATATTCCAATGCTTATTCAGTAATGCGCTTATTGGGTTCGGCTTATCATCAAGATGGTTTATTAACCTCTGCTATTCGAAGAGAACCTTTTTGCGTGTTATTATTTGATGAAATTGAAAAGGCTCATCATTCTTTTAATGATTTATTATTACAAATATTATCTGAAGGTCGATTAACAGATCATCAAGGAAGCTTAGTTAACTTTTGCAGTACTATCATCATTATGACATCGAATATTGGTGCTCGAAACCTGCAAACTGGTGGACTTTCAATTACTCAAAGAGATGATCATCAAGATATTTTGGACCATTTTATGAATGCTGTTCAAAAGTATTTCAAACCAGAGTTGTACAATAGAATAGATCGAGTAATTCCATTCCATCCTTTGGATCCCCTGAGTGTTCGTTTTGTAGTAGAGCGAGAAATTGAACTATTTAAAAATAGAGAAGGGATCGGCTTTCGGAGAATGCAATTAGATTTAAAAGAGGAAGTACTGGATTATTTAGCGGAGCAAGGGTACAACCCTAAATATGGCGCTCGTCAATTGCAAAGAGCTATTCGCCAAGAACTATTAATTCCACTTGCCACACAACTTAATGCTCAAGATGCCGATGACCAGTTATCCGTAGAAATCAGTATAGATATAGATGGAATCAATATCCAAATCGAAGCAGATCCATTAGGCTTGGACTTACTATTGGAAGAATTAGATAAGATTACACAAGCTGATTATGCAAGCATTCTTCGTAGAAAGATAATGCGTATTCGAGAGGGTAGTTTTTATATTCAATTACTTAGTGAATTAGAGCGATTGGAGGCTTTAAAGAAAAAGCAGCACACTAAATTTTGGGCGAACCGTAGCCAAGCAGAGCAATACACTTACTACCTTGAAACAAAAAGTAATGTAGAACATCTCATTGCAAAGATTGAACAAATTGAAGAAAATTTGAGTCTATCCTGCCTTGGTTTACAAACATATAAAACCGAACTGAGTGATCAGTTAAAAACTTGGGAGAATAATTTCTTTGAATTAAAAATCGAGATCTATACTCGACTAAATCCAAAATCCAATACCTCGCACGTAGGAATTTATGGAGCAGTCAATGAAGAAATACTATCGTTCTATTTACAGCTTTTTGAATCCAAAGCTTATGATTTTTTTATGGAAACCATTTGGTATAGAGATCGACTTTACAATGAAGAAATCATAGATGATAGGGGCGAAAAGAAGAAGTCTTGTGTGTTTTTTAAGCAGATGATTAATTCAAATGATATCAGAAAACCCTTTAAAGCGAAAGAAGAAAACGATATATTCTGTGGTGTAGAATTCGTGATTACTGGCAGCTGTTCCTTTTTATTTTTAAAAAATGAAGAAGGAGGACAGAAATGGAAAAAAGGCAATGAAAAGTCAAAAAACATTGAAGTCAAAGTTGAAAACAGTGCTTATCAAACACCGACTGATATCCATCGCCCTAGTCACTATTCAAATATCAATTACCGACGTACTATTGAAGATCAAAGCATTAAAGATAATGCGATGGGTCTTAACCGAGAATTTAAAAAGGATCAGCTAGTAGATATTGTCAAGGAAAAATTAGATGAGCACTTTAGAACAATCTTGGATGGGGAATTATTTTAGGGTTGCTTAGCTGTCAGTTATGTAGTAATGATTAAAACAACTGACAGCTAACAACTAATTAAATAGCTTGGTGGTTGAATGGTTGAATGACCATTTCTGAGACAACACCACTGCTAGGCTGTTGGCAGAGAAACCAAATCGCACGTCCTGCTTCTCTAGCCGTAATAAACTTATCGCGATTTATGCGCATATCAATATCATCCCAAAATGGAGAGTCTACCCCCCCTAGATACAAATTAGTAATGCGCACTTCCGTCCTTCGAAGTTCTTCTCGAACGGATTTAAGCATTCCATTCAGACCATACTTAGAAGCTGAATAAGCCATAGCACCAGCCATTGGGGTTTTACCTAGCACACCTGGTATGTTAATAACTAAACCTTTCTTAGCAGCCTTCATTTTGGGCAAAAAGTTCTTCAAGAGGTAAAAGGTACCTTTTAGATTGATATCAATAGAACGGTCAAAATCTTCCTCTGAGAGAGATTCAAGCGGTTTAATAATACCAACACCAGCAGCATTCACCAAGATATCTATTTTATCCACCTGTTCATGAATACTATCCGCTACTCTTTTTACAGCACTTGAATCCGTAATGTCAAGCTTATAAACTTGATGAGGGGCTATGTCCAAGTTTTTCGCCAGATCATTCAATTTATCTTGGTTTGTACCCGTTATAAAGACATTTGCTTGGTTATTTCGGATAAGCTTGGTTGCCTCCGCACCAATTCCACCTGTTGATCCTACAATGAGTACATTTTTTTTCGCAAGTAATTCCATCTTAAGCGTTATTTCGAATAGCTTGTAAAAATTCAGCTTTCACATTTTCATTAAGAAATTTTCCACCATACTCCGAGGTTACCGTACTTGAGGATTGATCTCTTACACCCCTTGCTTGCACACACATGTGCTTTGCATCAATATAAACAGCAACGTCCTCTGTACCAAGGACTTTCTTAAACTCATTGGCGATCTGAATTGTGAGTCTTTCTTGGACTTGTGGTCTTTTGGAATAATAGTCCACAATTCTATTCAATTTTGAAAGACCAATTACTTTATCTTTAGCGATATAGGCGACATGAGCAACGCCATAAATAGGAAGAAAATGGTGCTCACAAAAAGACTGAACACGAATATTCTTTTCTACTAACATTTGGTTATAACCAAATTTATTTTCAAAAAGCGATACTTTAGGTTTATTTTTAGGATTTAGGCCAGAGAATACTTCTTTGACAAACATCTTAGCCACCCGTTTTGGAGTACCGCTTAAAGAATCATCGCTCAAATCCAAGCCAAGAATATCCATAATCTCTTTAAAATGAGTTTCAATTTTCATCATTTTCTCATCATCGCTCATATCAAAAGCATCATCTTTCATTGGAGTATCCAAAGAAGTACCGACGTGCTGATCACCCATCTCATGAGCATAATCAGAAGAATTTCGATTGCCATTCAGTAAACCTTTCGAGCTGTAAATTGCTCCATTTGTCTCCAAATTTAGATCGGCCATATGAAAAAATTTTGTTTTTTGTTAAATTACATGTTAAAATCATTATCCCTAACGGATATACGTTCAATTTGTTTAATGGTTTATTTTTCACCATCAATTCCTTTTACAACATTATGCCCAATTTTATTAGGTTTCAGAGCGTAGTTATTGTCTTGTTAATTTTTACTGCATGTGGTAATTCAGGTTCAGAAGACCCATTTAAGGATTGCAAATATTCCAAACCGGAAGCTATTTTTAAGCTACCCAATGATCGGATTTTAAATCACACCTTCGAAGTTCAAGGAATAGAAGGTCTCGAAGAAGTGGTCTTCACGAATCAGCAAAGTTTGACAGTCATACAATCAGGTTGTGATTATATTACCCAGGAGTTTCAAATCAAGCTTCCTGGCAATTTAAGAAACCAAGAATATAATTTCTGGATAAATCAAAGCATAGGCTTTTTTCAATTCTTAGGTGGACTAGGAAGTCAATATTTAGTATTTAATGCTTGGAGTCAAGCGATCAATGAACTGAAAGACCAAATCCAACTAGGTGCCTTTCAAGAAATTCAACCAGGCTATTTTGTAAAAATAGATCGGATTTTGAGCAGTGACCATGCCATTCTCATGCTTACATTAACCGAAAAACCATAACTTTTTTTGTCAGTTTTGTCAATCAGGCTGAAAGCTTGGTCACAAAAGTATTTGCGCTCTGGCGACACTAATAATATTATAAATTTTAAAATACATAAACCACTTACAAACACAGTGTTTAACCAAAAAAATGATACTTTTACTATACCAATGCTCTGACAAATTTTCATGCTAATAATTTGTTCGGCATCATCAGAATCGCTAATTTTATGGATACAAAATAGCTACAACAAATGAAAATTTCTTCAAAGCTTTCCTTTGGTATTCCTTTCTACTAGAAGTAATTTTGTTTTTTCGGCTGTTTTACAAAGCAATAAATATTACAATTTAATATAAAGAATTTTAGTATCAGTAAGTTGGATGAGCTCCGCTGCATAATTTGTCGCAGCGGAGTTTTTTATTTTTTGTCAGGCGAACTATATTTGCCCCGTCAAAACTACATGAACTTAACTCTTGTTTGAAAGGAAGAGTTTATAAGGTAGAAGATTAGGGTAGGCCCTTATCAATTTTTTTGAAGCTTTAGGTACTATGTTTTTAACTTTATACAATGGTTCAGTAGAGCTTTATGAGTAGCTTGTGAAGTGAATTTTACTTCGAACTATCACATAAAGAGACTTCAGTTTCAGTAACAAAAAACTAAATCAGTAATTATGAATTACGATCTTATTGTAGTAGGAAGTGGTCCTGGGGGTTATGTAGCTGCTATCCGCGCTTCTCAATTGGGAATGAAAGTAGCTATTGTAGAGCGCGAATCACTAGGTGGGATTTGTTTGAATTGGGGTTGTATTCCTACAAAAGCTCTTCTAAAAAGTGCTCAGGTTTTTGAATATATTCAACATGCAGAAGATTATGGCATTACAGTAGCTTCTGCTAAAGCAGATTTTGACGCCATGGTCAAAAGATCGCGCAATGTAGCAGGAGGAATGAGCAAGGGTGTCCAATTTTTGATGCGCAAAAATAAAATTGAAGTCATCATGGGTACTGGAAAACTGCTGAGAGGTAAAAAGGTAGAGGTAAGTGATGAAAAAGGTGGAAAAAAACAATACACTGCAGAACATATCATTATCGCCACTGGTGCACGTGCAAGAGCACTACCTAATATCCCAATCGATGGTAAAAAAATTATTGGCTACCGCGAAGCTATGACTTTAGCTAAACAACCAAAGAAGATGGTGGTAGTAGGAGCCGGTGCAATTGGTGTTGAATTCGCTTATTTTTATAGCTCCATCGGAACAGAAGTCACGATCGTAGAATTCATGGAGCAAGGTCTTGTTCCAAGAGAAGATGCGGATGTATCCAAAGAATTGACAAAAATATACAAATCAAAAGGCATTAAGGTACTCGCTAATACAGCAGTAGAAAAAGTGGATACCAAAGGTAGAGGGTGTACAGTCAGTGTGAAAAATAGGAAAAGTGGAAAAGTAGAAGAAATCAAATGCGATGTAGTACTTTCGGCTGCAGGAGTTGCACCTAACACTGAAAATATTGGTTTGGAAGCCTTGGGCATTAAGACGGAAAGAGGTCTCATCCAAGTGGACGAATACTACAGAACAAATGTTGCAGGCGTCTATGCAATTGGCGATGTTGTAGCTGGTGCTGCATTAGCACACGTTGCAAGTGCAGAAGGTATTACATGTGTTGAGAAGATTGCTGGCCACCATCCTGAGCCAATTGATTACAACAATATTCCATCTTGTACCTACTGTATTCCAGAAGTTGCATCTGTTGGTTATACAGAGCAAGCTGCAAAGGATGCAGGTTATGAAGTCAAAGTTGGAAAATTTCCATTCTCTGCATCTGGTAAAGCAAGTGCTGCCGGTGCGAAGAAAGGTTTTGTGAAAGTTATATTTGATGCTAAATATGGCGAGTTCCTCGGGGCTCACATGATTGGCTCAAATGTCACCGAGATGATCGCAGAGGTCGTAGCTGCAAGAAAACTTGAAACAACAGGACATGAAATCATCAAAACCGTTCACCCTCACCCAACCATGAGTGAAGCGGTTATGGAGGCTGCAGCTGCAGCTTACGATGAAGTGATTCACCTATAAAAAAAGGCGGAGCGCAGACGCTCCGCCTTTTTGACAGTATCCTAATAAGTGTGTAAATACTTTTTAGGATACTGTCCCTTTTTTCAACATTTTATATCGTTTGAATCGCCGCTCGAATCCGCTCAATCAATCGCTCCACATATTTTTTTTGCTCTGTTATAATAGTGGCGGTCCCTTTCATTTCTTGTGTCACTTCAATCGTTTTATTGGTTGAGCTAAGTAAATTTCCCTTCTCAAAACTAATCTCTAATGGAACTTTCCCTTCATCAGGGATTTTTCCAATCCGAGTCAAAGTTCCCTCAAATAGTCCAAACTCATCCGCTGGATAACTATAAAAATTGATCACCACTCTTTGTCCAACAGCTAACTTACCAGAACCTTCCACTGGAATATTCATCTTTCCATGCGTTTCCTTTGACTCCGTCGGAACAATAGTCATCAATTCTGTTCCCTCTCTTACTGCCTGATTATCGCCAATACCATCTTTAATCAAAACAATCCCATAAATTGGAGAGGTAAGAATATTTTCCTTTTTCCATTCTGCGACAAACCTCTTGAGTATTTTAAAGCTTTCTTCCAATTTAATCTTGCTGTCGTTAATCTCTTTTTCTGATGTAATTCCAGGACTATTCTTACGGCCTTTCAGCAAAGAAATTTGAGTGCGATTCTCGTTCAGTGAATTATTAACACTCGACATAGAGCGTTCTTTAGCTAATAACTCTGCTTTAGCAGAACGTACCTCCTCAATACCCATACGTCCTTGCTTATTTAAGTTCTGATTGCGCTTCAAGGTTTGTTCGGCTAATTCTATTTCCTCTTCTAAACGTGCTTTTTGTTTTTTCAAATTACTAACGGTAGAACGCAACTGTTTGATCTGTCGATCAATCTGACGGGTATTCACTTCATCTACTTCAGTATCCATATCCAAATCAGACTGAAGTAAACGCTGTTTTTCTTTAAATAGGAACACCGCATCTTGCAATTGCCCTAATACTAAATCTGCTGGTATTCTTAGTTCGAGTAATTCCTCTGGTTGCTCGATATTGTTATACTGAATAAGATAATTTTCTAAAGTCATTACATCACCAAATTCACCATCACTTTGGTAAACAGCAAGGGTTTGGTCTGCTTCCACCTCCGCCTCATCTTCAACTAAAATCTCCTCAATAACTTTAAACTCATCAGCAAACATAGACCTTGGAGGATCAAAAGCAGTAACAACAATATCATCTGTAACAGTATCAGGATATTCAATAATAAAACTACCGTACACCATAGCTAATACCGCAAAAAATGCAACAGAAGTACTCCAACTTATAAATTTGGAAGGCGGCTTGCCTAGAATTTCTTGAATTTCTTCACTCCTTAATTCGATGTCATTAGGATTTTCTATCATGCCCCTAATTCTAATTGATTACGAACTAATTGATAATAAGCTCCTCTCATATAGGTCAATTCATCATGAGTTCCTTGTTCTACAATTTCCCCTTTATCTAACACTACAATCTTATCAGCATTCATTACTGTACTCAAACGGTGAGCAACGACAACCACTGTCCGATTTCTGAAAAACTCATCTAAGTTTTCCATAATAATCATCTCATTATAAGAATCCAGCGCCGAGGTCGCTTCATCAAAGAAAATATAATCTGGATTTTTATATACAGCTCTAGCAATAAGGATTCTTTGTTTTTGGCCTTGGCTCAAACCTACCCCATTACGACCAATCTTTGTATTATAACTCAGTGGTAAAGACTCTATAAAAGGCTGTATGTTAGCTACTTTAACTGCTTTTAACAACTTTATTTTATCAACCGTTGTATCCCCTAATGCAATATTTTTTGCAATGGTATCACTGAAGATATAGCCATCTTGCATCACGACTCCACATTTACTCCGCCATAAGCGATTGTGCAAATTACCCAAGTTTACATCTCCCACTCTAATGATTCCTTCAGTAGGTTGGTAAAAATTGAGCAATAACTTTAAAATTGTAGTCTTTCCACTACCACTAGTTCCTACAATCGCAGTGGTTTTTCCTTTAGGAATATACAGGTCCAATTCCTTTAATACCATAGGTGAATGTGGCCCATTATACTGAAAAGATACCTGATCAAAACTCAAGCCACCGTATTCTGGCAACATTGTAATTTTTTCACCAAACTGGTTTTCCGTCTCCCGCAAGTGAATTTCATTCATTCTTTCTAAAGAAATCTTAGATTCTTGGTAAGAACGTACAAAGTCAATCAATTGATTAAAAGGCGAGTTTAATTGTCCTACGATAAACTGAATAGCGACCAGCATCCCAAGTGTCATATGCCCCTCAATTACCATCAATGCAACAAAAAATGTGATAAATATATTTTTCGTTTGATGAATAAATTGCGAACCAGAACGCTGCCATTGCTCAATGCGCAGGGCACTTTCGCTCGTGCGAAATAATTTAGCCTGAATATGTTCCCAAGCCATACGCTTTTGTGCTTCTGCATTATGCAATTTGATTTCCTGCATCCCATCAATTAACTCTAAAAGGTTATTCTGGTTTTCAGCGGATTGATCAAAATGTCTATAATTAATATCTCTTCGCCAGCGCATGAAAAGAAATATCCAAAGAAAATTCAGTGCAGTGCCAAACAAAAAAATGGCAAATACTGGCCAACTCCACATTCCTAATACAACCAAGAATGCGATAATATTAAAAAATGAAAAAATAGAGATTAAAGAGGTAGAAGTAAAAAAATGCTGCGCCTTACTATGATCAGAAATACGCTGCATCAAATCACCCGTTAACCTTGAATCAAAATATCGAATGGGAAGACGCGTTAGTTTTGTCAAAAAGTTGGAGATCATACTGACATTAACACGCACACTTACATGCAATAATATCCAACTTCTCATAAAATCTACAAACGCTTGCGCGAAATATAACAACAAATAACTCCCTAAAACTAGATAAACAAACTTGACCTCATTCTTTATTATTCCTACATCAACAATACCTTTTATCAAGAAAGGAAAAATAATTTGCAGAAGCGTGCCTAATAACAGACCAATTACAATTTGAATAATTAGGTAGCGGTATTTGGCAAAATAGGATAAAGCAAAGCCAAAGTTAGCCTTGGTCACCTCTTCCCCTGACTTTTCATAAAAATCAGGCGTTGTTTCCATCAACAAAAGGATGCCCATTTCCTTACCATCATCATAATCACTGATCCAAGAAGACATAAATTCTTCCCTAGAAAGCTTATGCTTTCCTGAGGCAGGATCGGCAACACGCACATAGTTATGACCTACCTCATATACAACAACAAAATGTTCTTGATCCCAATGCGCGATGGCAGGAAGTGGAATATCATCAGCAAGCCGATCAAAAGTCGTTTTGACGGCAAGGGATTGCAATCCAATCTCTTCAGCTGCATCACTGATGCTCAATAGGTCTACACCTAACTTACCGATATGAGTAAGATCACGTAAAGAGTCTAGTGAATAATAACGACCAAAATATCTTGCGACCATACGGAGACATGTCGCTCCGCAATCCATCGAGTCTAACTGTTGGTAAAATGGAAAGCTTTTTGCCATAAGCCTGCTGTCTTCCTTCAAATCTTTTTGCTCTCTAGAAAATAGCCTAAGTGAATTGATACGTTTAGTTGATGTTATACTTACTTGAATCCTAAACGGATTTATTTGATAAGTTCTACTGACTTTTAGACCATATTTCTTAATAATTGAAAATAGGTCGATTGCAAATACTCAGCAGCCTCTCGTACAATTACTTAGACACTTTTATTAAATAGACTATTCACAAGGGCATATCCAGCAATATAAGGTTTGCTGTGATTTTATGCTACAAATAAGCAATTTTTTTGCAAAAAACAAGGCATTATATCTAGAAAAAATCATTATACGTTAGTTTTTAGCAAGATTTTAGTAGGCTTAAAGTCATTTCAACTAAGGGTATTCAGAAAATTCATTAAATTTCGCTTTCTACACAGAACAAATAAAAATTAGTATTTTAATTTTTGTGGAATACTTGGATTTATATGAATAACAGCTTTATATCAGTCGTCACGGTTATCAATCACCCTCATGAAATAGGTCAATTACAAAAAACATTAAAAGATCTTTATGAGATTTTGAATAGTAATTTTGCAGATTATGAAGTCATATTGGTCAATAATGGACTTTTTGAATCCATCGAAATTGCGCTCCAAGGACTTCCAGATGAGTTAAGGCACAATATCTTTTTGGTTAAGCTATCTAATAGGACCATACGCAATCATGCTATTCTTGCAGGCCTTGACCGTTCAAATGGTGACTATACATTGGTTTTTGAATTAGCATTCAGTCATCAACCTTCAGTAATATTAGAACTTTATGAACAATCAAGGAAAGGTTTTGATATCGTATACCTCCGATCCTCATCAAAAAAACGCAAGTCTTTAAGGCGGCCATTTTATACTTTGTTTTATTACATCTTAAAAAACTATTCAGAACTTCAGATAGATGAAAGTGCCCATAATACTAGGATTATCTCCAGAAGGGCATTGAATTCGCTTCTACGCTTACGCGAAAATCTTCGTTATATGAAAGCCATCTATTCGCTAGTTGGCTATCCCACTCATTTTATTGAAATAGATCAACCAGTTGAACCTGAAGTAGAAGAAAGCTTTGGAGATCAATTCAAAACTTCATTAATTGCAATTACTTCTTACACCACTTTTTTGCGTTCTCTTCTCTTATGGATCTTTATCTTATCCTCTGTTTTTTTAGTGGGTGTTATTTTTAATGCTCTAAAGGTAAAATTCACAGGAGTGGATGTTTTTGGCACTATTGGTCAGGCAGTAGATGGATGGACATTCCTTGTGATATTAATCGCTATCTTCTTTGCCATCACCTGTCTAAATCTTTATATCATGTCTATTTATCTTTCTAACATTTATGCAGAAATTAAGCAGCGTCCACTATATATTATTGAATCTGTAAAGCGATTCTAAATATTACGATTCATCCAATGAAGTACCTTTTCAAAGACTATTTCTTTATGGAAATCATTATGCATTTCATGATAACGATCCGCTAAGATTTCCATTTGAATATCCCCATTCAGACGTTTGGCCAAAGCCTCACTTGCAGCAGGAGCAGTAATCTGGTCATCTGCTCCATGCAAAATATATAAGGGATATTTAAAATCCCCGCTAAGAGTATCTACTTCATTTGAAGCATCCATCATTCCCAAGGCCAAGGCAATTGAAATTTTATTGTGGACCAATGGATCATCTGCATATCTTTTCACCTCTTTGGGATCTTTGGAAATATGCTTAACATCCAAGCCGTTGGATAGAGTAAGGCTGGGTGCAAAAAGCTTAATTAGGCTAGCTACCAACTTTGTGGCTGCGTTAGGAGGTGTACCTAATTGAATCCATGGAGAAGAACAAAATATGGCTTTTACCATTGGATGTCGTTTAATGGCATGAAGTACTACCAAACATCCCCCCATGCTATGTCCATAAAATAAAATAGGCAACTGAGGGTAACGTTGCTTACACTGCTCCAGCAAATCATCAATTTCATCCAATAAAACATCAATATTTGGAGCATGCCCTTTCTTACCGCCTGACTGCCCATGGCCACGACGGTCATAGCCAACCATCGCATAGCCTTGCGCATTAAAGAATGATGCCACATGCTCATAACGCAAACAATGTTCTCCCATTCCGTGAACCAAAGCAATTACTGCCTTTGGCTGTTCGATTGACCAGTCTTTTGCAAAAATATTAAGACCATCAGAAGTTGTCCAGTAAAATTCCATTGCTGTCATCAGCCTTTATTTTGATCATCTAATCCAACAAACCCAGTATCAAAATTTTGAGTTTTCCCTGGTTCTGTGCTTCACTGAAGCTTTTTGGCTTTGGGAAATTAAAAAAGGTAAAAGATGCTTTATTTCCCAAAACTGAAGAACAAAATAAAAATATTAATCTCATCTATTGAGTAATCCCTCAAAAAAGTCATGCTATTTTTTCTCAGTATAATTACTCGTTGATTTTTTGAATGGTCGGCCTCTTAAGAAATACTTTCTTAATTGCACTATTCTACTCGACTACCATTTTTATATTCAATAATAATTCCACCTGGATAGCGATCCTCTAATAATAATTTATAATAATCTAGAGCTTCTTCTTCTTTTTCAAAGGCACCTAACATATAAGAATATTTACCATTTCGCTTTTGATCAAAATACAAATTGCCGTGTTGGAAGAATAAATCGTGATCTGCAGGTAATGCCTTTGCAGCAGTAACAATTTCGACCCTAAAGCCAGTAAAACCTTTTGGTACAGGATTCACAGTAGCGTAGCTACTATCCACTGCCACTAAGGTTTCTTCAAAAACTTGAGGAATTTCATCTTCTGGAAAGTAAGGCTCATCATATCCTCTTGGGCTTAGTTCATCACGTCTTACTTTAGTTCTTTTAATAATTCTCTTTCCATTTGGACCTATAGCAAAAGGTTTGTCAAACTCTTCACTTTCTAATTCTTCCTCGACATAATCATATTGGCGCCAAGCCGCAGGAACAGAGTCTCTTTGATACAAAGAGGTTTTTTTATTAGATCGGTAAAGATTTTGCTGGGAAAAGGCAAAAGTTTGTATCATAAGAAGTAAAATAAGCGCTAGTAACCATCTCATCAGAAAATTCTTTTTTATTATCATGGGGAAAAAATGTATCAATGATTAATACCAATTCAACAAAATTTGTTTCCTTAAAGAAAAGAAAATCTTTTCAATCAGCAATTGATAAGACTAAACTTCAATTCCAAAATAAATGATTAGCCTCAAAATTGCAAAAAAGTAAGAAATAATGAGTTTAAAGATTATTTTTATGGGGACGCCAGATTTTGCAGTTCCTTCCCTTAATATTTTGGTAGAAAATGGTTACAATGTAGTTGCAGTGATCACAGCTACAGATAAAATGGGTGGCCGTGGGAATAAAAAAGTATTACAGCCTGCAGTAAAAAAATATGCTCTTGAAAAAGGTTTAAATATATTACAACCTAAGAATCTAAAATCCCCAGAATTTGTGGAGGAATTAAAAAAATTAGAGGCAGACTTACAAGTAGTTGTAGCTTTTCGTATGCTTCCGCAAATAGTTTGGGCAATGCCCAAATATGGCACATTCAACTTGCATGGTTCCTTGTTACCACTCTACAGAGGAGCAGCCCCCATCAATTGGGCGATTATAAATGGTGATAAAGAAACAGGGGTCACTTCCTTTTTCATCCAACAAGAAATTGATACCGGTGACTTGCTATTCCAAGAAAGGATGCCAATAGGCGAAAATGACACCGCTGGTATGGTGCATGACCGTATGATGACCTTAGGTGCAGAGGTGGTACTCAAAAGTGTCAGAGCAATAGAAAAGGAAGAATTTAATTTGCAGAAGCAAGATGATCAATTGGCAACAAAAGCGCCCAAAATTTACCGGGAAACCTGCGAAATCAATTTTGATCAACCCACAGAAAAAGTCCACAATTTCATACGTGGATTAAGCCCCTACCCTGCTGCTTGGACAACACATGGTGGATTACAACTAAAAATCCTACAAACGACAAAAGACCTTCAATCTCATGAACTCAAAGCAGGAACCATCGTTTCAGATAACAAGAAAGAAATAAAAATTGCTACGCAGGATGGATTTGTAAAAGTCCATGAGTTGCAGCTCCAAGGTAAAAAGCGCCTGAAAACGCGCGATTTTCTTAACGGTTTCTCTTTTGATGCTTAAAAGTTAAAAAAAGAAAATTCTAATTATAACATAAGGGATACAATTCTTTCTCTTATTACTGACTAAGATTCAATTATGAAAAAACTCATTACTTTTTGCTTTTTGCTTGTGCTTGGATACTCCATATTGGCACAAGACCGTATCACTGGTAAATCATTTGCTACTCGTTCAGAAGTTATTGCATCAAATGGAATGGCATGTACTTCGCAGCCATTAGCTACTCAGGTGGCTTTAGATATATTAAAAAAAGGTGGAACCGCTATCGATGCTGCTATTGCAGCTAATGCAGCCTTGGGTTTGATGGAACCAACAGGTTGTGGGATTGGAGGGGACTTATTTGCTATTGTTTGGGATGCCAAAAATAAAAAACTGCATGGGCTCAATGCTAGTGGACGATCGCCACAGAGCTTAAGCCTACAATATTTCAAAGAGCAAGGTATGAATAAAATCCCTGCTTATGGTCCACTTCCTGTTTCTGTACCAGGAGCTGTAGATGGTTGGTTTGAGCTACATGGCAAATTTGGTAAAATGCCCATGAATGAAGTTTTGGCACCAGCTATTTATTATGCAGAGAATGGCTTTCCTGTAAGTGAATTAATTGCCTACTATTTTAATATTGGGGTACGTAATTATCAAAGAAGAAACTTCCCAAATGTATCAGAAACCTATACTATCAATGGGGAGATACCTCAAAAAGGAGATATCTTCAAAAATCCTTTCTTGGCCAATACCTATAAAAAAATTGCAGATGGTGGTAGAGATGCCTTCTACAAAGGGGACATAGCAAGGACAATAGCTACTTTCATACAAGAACAAGGAGGCTTTTTATCTTACGAAGACCTTTCCTCACATCAATCCGAATGGATAGAACCTGTTTCGACCAATTACCGAGGATATGATGTCTGGGAACTTCCCCCGAATGGGCAGGGAATTGCAGCGCTACAAATGTTAAATATTTTAGAGGCTTATGATTTTCAACAAATGGGCTTTGGCAGTGCTGAACATATTCACTATTTCGCGGAAGCAAAAAAATTAGTTTTCGAAGATCGTGCAAAGTATTATGCCGATATGGACTTTGCAAAAGTGCCTGTCAACACCCTAATTTCTAAAGAATATGCAGCAGAAAGAAGAAAATTAATTAATGATAAAAGAGCAGGAAAGTACCAAGCTGGCCAAATTAGTGCCGGCGAAACAATTTATATGACTGTTGCTGATCAATATGGCAATATGATTTCTCTTATCCAGAGTAATTATCGTGGAATGGGCTCTGGCATGATTCCACCAGCTTTAGGATTTACTTTGCAAGATCGTGGCGAATTATTTACTTTAACAGAAGGTCAAAACAATACCTATGAACCAGGGAAGCGTCCATTTCATACTATTATCCCTGCATTTGTTACCAAAGATGGAAAACCATTTATGAGCTATGGCGTGATGGGTGGCGATTTTCAACCTATGGGACATGTAGAAATCATAATGAATATGATTGATTTTGGTATGAATTTGCAAGAAGCTGGTGATGCACCTAGAATTTCCCACAGTGGTGGCTCTAGTCCAACAGGACGTATAGGTACGGATAGTGGAGAAATCAAACTAGAATCTGGCTTTGATTATGAAGTCATTAGACAACTTATGCGTATGGGCCATCGCGTGGGTTTTTCTAATGGAATATATGGCGGATATCAAGCCATCATGTATGATAGCAAAAATAAAGTCTATTACGGTGCCTCCGAATCCCGTAAAGATGGTCAAGCTGCTGGATACTAATTTTTAATTTTGTCAAAAAACGATGTCAATATGATTCACATTCTCGATTTAAAATTTTTGGATAATGATTTAACCATTGCTGCTTTTTTAGTAGAAACATCAGAAGGTCCCATTCTTATTGAAACGGGTCCGCACTCTACCTTTGAGCAATTAAGCCATGAAATTCAGAGAGTAGGTTTCCAAGTAGAGGATGTGAAACATGTTTTTTTAACACATATTCACCTAGATCATGCTGGAGCAGCGTGGGCTTTCGCCAAAATGGGAGCCACAATATATGTACATCCTTTTGGTTATAAGCATTTGCAAAATCCAGTCAAACTAATGGAATCTGCAAAACGCATTTATCAAGACCAGATGGATCGGTTGTGGGGTGAAATGCATCTAATCCCAGAAGATAGGCTAATTCAAGTAGCAGATCAAACGGCTATAAAGGTTGGAAATACTCGTATAGTTTCTCATCATACACCTGGGCATGCTGTACATCATATTGCTTGGCAAGTTGATGCATGTGTTTTTGCAGGAGATGTAGCTGGCGTAAAAATCGAAAATGGGATTGTCGTACCTCCTTGTCCTCCCCCAGATATCAATGTAGAGGATTGGCAGACTTCCATTCAAAAATTAAAGGATTTGAATCCAAAAGAAATTTACCTAACTCACTTTGGAAAAATCACAGATATTGAAACGCATTTAAATGATTTGGAGGGCAGATTATTAGCTTGGGCCAATTGGATGAAGCCACATTATGAAGCACAAACTGATCCAAAAATAATCACGCCTCTTTTCCAAGCATATGTGCAAAAGGAATTGATGGAAAATGGGGTAAACAAAGAAGGATTAGCACAGTATGAGGGTGCTAATCCTTCTTGGATGAGTGTAGCAGGCTTACTTCGCTATTGGCGCAAAAGAGACACTAAATAATAGTAGTAAGTACATCTATTTTTTAGCAAGAAGAAAGTTCAGCTCTTCTCACTACAATTTTGAAGTAGGGAGAAGACGCTTTCCTGATTCAAGAATTCTTTCCAGAATTTTTACGTCAGGAAGTACCATTTCGTTTGTTGTACCACTTAATTCTTGCTCTTCCAACTGCTCGGTGGTAACCCCCATCGGAGTAGATACCTCCATTGTATTTAGATAGATGTAAGAACACAAGCTGGCTACAATCAACATAACAACAATCACAGTTCGGGTGGTAATCTTTTTCATGTTCGGTTGATTTTTTTAGTATACCAGTAAACACCTCCAAAAATAATCTTTTTCTACAAAAACTATCGATTCAATCGACTTTCAAAGCTTATTTTTAGACTAATTCTATTAAAGAGATGACAACAAATCTAAAAAGGTTGCAAAATTATTCAAAAAAATTACCAACCTTTGGGGATAGCTTCGATTAGTTGTTGAGTATAAGCACTTTGCGGAGAAGAATAAATTTGATTAGCCGCACCCATTTCTACTATTTTTCCATTTTTCATAACCATGATTCGGTCACTCATAAATCGAACGACAGATAAATCATGAGAGATAAAAATATAAGTTAGTTTTTTCTCTTCTTGTAAATCTAACAGTAGATTTAAAATTTGTGCTTGAATGGAGACATCTAGTGCAGAGACGGATTCATCACAAACAACAAAAGAAGGTTCCACAGCTAATGCTCTTGCAATACCAATTCTTTGGCGCTGTCCACCAGAAAACTCAAAAGGGAATCTGGTATAATGCTCTGCTTTTAATTGCACTCTTTCTAAAAGAGCTTTCGTTCGTTCGATCCGATCCTTATCATTTGCCCCAATCCCATGTGTTTCCATGGGTTCTTTGATGGCTTGGCCAATAGTCATTCTTGGATTTAGGGAAGAATAAGGATCTTGGAAGATTATTTGTGCCTTTTTACGGAAAGTTTTTAAGGCTTTATGATCAAGAGCCCTCAGGTCTTGTCCAAAAAATTGAATATGACCATGGGTTGGTTCTTGTAATCGCAGGATGCTTCGCCCGAGCGTAGTTTTTCCACTTCCAGATTCGCCGACCAGACCGAGGGTTTCGCCTGGGTACACCTTAAAATCCACTTCGTCAACCGCTTTTACATAGTTTTTCACTTTTCCCCAAAAAGACTTTTCTCTTGGAAACCATGTCTTCAAGCCTTTAACACTTAACACGGCATCATTTTCTTGAAGGCGTGTTAAGTTATTATGCTCATCTTTTACAGAGATTTCAAGTTGTTTCAAAAAAGTTTGAATTTCTACCTCTTCCCCATTAAAATCATCAATCACAGGAAGGCGTTTTAGTTTTTTATCCAGCGGTGGACGGCAAGCAATAAGTCCTTTTGTATAAGGGTGTTTAGGATGATTAAAAATCTGTTCGACTGTACCTTCTTCCACAATTTCACCTTTGAACATGACCACTACGCGATCTGCGATCTCAGCTATTACTCCTAAATCATGAGAAATAAATAAAATCGAAGCATTCATTGACGCTTTTAGGTCGTTCATCAATTTGAGAATGGCTTTTTGAACGGTTACATCCAATGCAGTAGTTGGTTCATCCGCAATTAACAATTGCGGATTACAAGAGATCGCCATAGCAATCATAACACGTTGTTTTTGGCCACCTGATAACTGATGCGGAAAGGCCTCAAAGATGCGTTTGGCATCTCGGAGTTCTACTTTATAAAATAAATCAAGCACATAATATTTTGCCTCCTCCTTTGTAATTTTATGGTGTAATAATACAGCTTCCACTACCTGATCACCACATTTATAGACAGGATTAAGGGACGACATAGGTTCTTGAAAAATCATAGCAGCTTGTTGTCCTCTAAAACTTTCCCAATCTGAAGCTGAAAAATCATTGAGTGATTTTCTGTCCTGATCTCCAAAACTCATTTCTTCTGCATCTACCTTAGCATTTTGCGAAAGCAGGCCCATGATAGAAAGCGCTGTGACGGATTTGCCAGATCCAGACTCCCCTACCACACCTAAAGTTTCTCCTTTTTGGATGTTAAAAGAAATATTTTTGACTGCTTTGACCGATTCTTGCTCGGCGGCAAATTGTATTTTAAGATTTTTTACACTTAATAAATTATCTTTAGACATATTTAAAAATTATTGTCTTATGAATTTACGCCTCTTTATACTATGCGCTGTATTCAGTATTGGATCCAGCAGTTTTACTTTTTCACAAACCTCTTGGAATATGAGTTTATTAGGCCAGTGGGATGTTGATACACTCCCTACCCGATCTGGCTTTCAATATAATGATATTTGGGGGTATTCCGATTGTTATGGTAATGAATATGCCATCTTGGGGTCTCCACTATACATTCATTTTATTGCGCTTGACCAAGGACCTGTGCCTGTTGAAGTAGATCATTTTGCAGGATTTTCTACCACTATATGGAGAGATATGAAAACTTACAAGGACCACGCCTATGCTGTTTCGGATAATAATAATGATGGTTTAATGGTTTTTGACCTAAGTCAACTACCTGATACAGTTATTCGCACCAAGTTCACACAAGAGTTCTTCAGTCGCTCACATAATATTTTTATTGACGAGCAACATGGTAGAATGTATGCTGTGGGGACCAATACCACTCCCAATGGAGTCATTATTTTTGATTTAACTAAGAATCCTGATGAACCAGAATTGATATCCAATACTGTTCTTTCAGGAGGATATGTACATGATATATATGTACGTGACCATATAGGATACTGTTCTCACGGCAACAATGGTCTATCGGTTTATGACTTTAAAGACCCTGCAAATCCTGTTTTACTGGGTTCGATTAGCAATTATCCTGAAAGTGGTTATAATCATAGTAGCTGGCTTGATCCAAGTGGTGAATATTTAGTTTTTGCAGATGAAACATTTGGTAGAAGTCTGAAAATGACGAATGTTCAAGATTTACAGAATATGGAAATTACGAATCTCTTTAAATCTACTTTACTAGCTCCTGATTTCACCAATAGCATCGCACATAATCCATTTATTCGGGATAATTATGTGATCATTTCCTATTATCATGAAGGTATACAAATTTATGACCTTTCTGATCCTGAAAACGTAACCAATGTAGCCTACTATGATACAGAACCAGACAATGTCGATTATAATGGTTTTACAGGTGCTTGGGGCGCATACCCCTATTTACCTTCCGGCAGAATATTGGGTTCTGATACCCATCATGGCCTATTTGTTTTATCGGCAGATAGTATTTCCTTTACCCCAATTGAAGGATTGACCTTCCCGGAGATTAGTTTAAATCAAGCAGATACTGTTCAGATTTGCGAAGGGGATGCTATAACGCTGGATGCAGAGACCGAGGGTGATCAAGTACAGTGGTTCCAAGACAGCGATTATTTTGAAGACGGAAGTAGTATCGAAGTAAACGAATCAGCTCCATATTTTGCGGAAGCTAGTGATGGACATTGTACAAGTCGCTCAGAGAGTGTGTTTGTGGAGGTGAATGCATATCCAGCTTTAAGCATCGTACCTGATCGTCAAACTGCCTGTGAAGGAGAGATCATAAATGTGGAAGTAATTTCTAATGCGACAGCTATAACGTACACCTCTGGCTCCAATATATTTGAACTGGAAGGGAATGAACTCCAAATCGAAGAGTCATCAAATATTTTCTTCACGGCCTTCAACAATGACTGTGTAACAATTTCAGAAGGATTTAGCTTGGAATTTATTCCTGTTCCAACAACAGATTGGTGGCCAGCAGATGAATATACGATATGTTCCAATGATCCCTTGACCTTAGAAATTCCTTCTGTCAATGAAACACTATACCTGATTAATAATCAAGAAACTACAACATTAATTAATTCAAGCACCATTGCTCTTGATCAAACGGGGACTTATCAAATATTAGCTCAAAATGAAGCCTGTGATGCATCCTCAGCACCACTAGAGCTAAATGTAAACCCAGTGATTGTTCCATATCTAGCATTTAATGAAATGACGAAAACATTATTTGCGAGCCCTGCACCTTCTTATCAATGGTTTAAGAATGGCGAAATGATCCCTAAAGCAAGATTCTTTAAATACACTCCTGTAAGTAGTGGAACTTATACCGTGGAGACAAGGGATTTTTACGGCTGCTATGCTATGTCTGATCCTGTAGAAGTGATCGTAGAAGGTAATATACAAGCTTTTGCTGGAAGTACTTCAACAGATTATGTTATCTATCCCAACCCGACTTCAGGTGAATTTATCGTTACTGGACATTTGGGTGAAGGTACCCAATATCAAATTCTAAATCAACAAGGACAAATGTTGAAAGAAGGTATACTCATTGACAATAAGGCTATAAACCTTGAAAGCGTAGCCAGTGGAGTATATTGGATAAGAATAAACGACCAAGGCAAAATTTGGACAGAGAAGATTATTCTACAACCTTGATAATTAGGAAAAAGAAACGACCTAGCTGATCTAAATCAACTAGGTCGTTATTATTCTATTTTCAAAGAAATTATAGATCCACTTCTTTTTCGATAAATGCTACGCCATACTCTTTCAATTCTTCTAAAACAGGTTCATACACTTCTCTCATTACAGGAATATTCACCCCTTTCGAAGTAATTTTTCCGTTCATTACCAGTCTTACAAAAATACCCATCGGTAAGCCAACTAAGCGAGACATAGCCGTATCAGATTTATCATTTCCTTCGAGTACTAATGTAGAAGTTAATAGCTTTTTCTTTTTATTCATTTCATACTCAAACTCATGCTGCATAATAATCATATCTTTATCACCCTCTTGCAGCTGCCACTTTTCGAGTAAGAGGTGTTCTAAAATCAAAGCAGGAGTTGCCTGAGGCATTTTAATCTTCTTTTTACGGAATAATCCTAGCCACTCTAACTTTTTTATTACCGGTGAATTAATATCTTCATCTAGTAAATGAGCAATGCGTTCTTTAACAGAACCAGGGCCTTTTCCTACATAAGCTTCCATCCACTCATGGTAAGTCATTTCACCTGCTTCATGAATTGGATAAGAACCATCGGTAAGTCCGATTTTAATCAATGCATTCCATGCGTCACAAAAACCTTCTCCTCTGATAGTACCTCTCAAGATGTTTGGAATACCACTCAATCCATATACCTCGCGATATAATAAGCTATCTCTATTGGCATACACCTCATATCGTCCCACACCATCTACATCAATAGGGCGATATTCTTGGAAAAGGCGGTTATAAGGAATGAAACGGAACTTTCCATTCTCAAGGTATTGAGCTGTTCCTTGCCCTGCCAGAACAACATTCCTTGGATTCCAAGTAAACTTATAATGCCAAGGATTGTCATCACTTTCTGGCGCAATTAATCCCCCAGTATATGACCTGAAGGCAGTCAATTTTCCTCCAGCCTCTTTAATTTCGTTTATTTTCTGCATAGCAGACATATGATCGATACCAGGGTCTAAACCCATTTCGCCCATAAAGATCAATTCGCGATCTCTTGCTTCGTCTCCTAAGCGATACATTTCTTTCGAAACATATGACGCCGTGATGAGGTGTTTATTCAATTTAATACAATCATGAGCAACCTCTAAATGTAAATGAGCTGGCAATAAAGAAACCACGACATCTGCACGAGTGATCATTTCTCTACGATCATTTACCTTCATTACATCTAACCAAGCGGCTCTACCATTCGGATGATCCTTAACTTTAGACTCTGCTAATTTAGGGTCTGCATCAGCAACTGTAACAAACCATTGGTACTCCTTAGCCTTACTTAGGACGTAGTTTATCAATGCACTTGCTGACCGTCCTGCCCCTATAATCAATATATTATTCATGGTTGAGTTTCGTTTTATAATTTTGGATGCCCGAAAGATACTATTTTCACTTAATTTTAAGATAAGT
>JAKVCU010000102.1:16939-30777 GCA_022448955.1 Saprospiraceae bacterium | reverse complement strand
GTCTTTGGATGGAGTAGCTTTTTACCATGCTGCATAAAACCTCTTTTGTCATCTGCTGCACCATAGACTAGACGTCCTAACTGCGCCCAATAAATGGCTCCTGCACACATCACACAAGGCTCCAGCGTAACATATAAAGTACAATCTTTCAAATATTTACTACCTAAATAATTAGCAGCAGCTGTAATTGCCATAATTTCGGCATGAGCCGTAACATCATGAAGCTGTTGAGTATGATTATGCCCTCTTGCAATGATCTTTTGTTCTGCAACAACTATTGCTCCAACAGGAATTTCTCCTAGTTCGTATGCTTTTTGTGCTTCTTTCAAAGCTTCCTTCATATAATGTTCATCACTAAAGACTGATAACATGACTTTTCCTTTTGATCCAATATTTTAATTACAAAACTATTTAAAAATAACCTGAGTTTGCATTTTTCTTTTTCTAATCAAATTCTTTACCTTTGCGCATGGAAAGAATACAAGCAACAACAGACAAATTTCTTGGCGAGGCCCTCACATATGATGATGTTTTATTAGTGCCCGCTCATTCCGAAGTCCTTCCCAGAGAAGTAGACGTATCTACACAATTCACACGCGAATTAAGGCTTAAGGCTCCAATTGTTTCTGCGGCGATGGATACTGTTACAGAAAATAAACTAGCCATTGGTATTGCACGTCAAGGTGGTATTGGTATTATCCACAAAAATATGAGTATCGAAGATCAAGCAGAGCAAGTTAGAAGTGTTAAGCGATCTGAAAGTGGTATGATTGTAGATCCAGTCACTTTGAGTAGCGATGCTATCGTTGGAGATGCCTTATCCCTAATGGAACGTTTTAAAATTGGTGGTATCCCAGTAGTAGATAATCACAATAAACTCATTGGTATTCTTACCAATAGAGATCTACGCTTTGAAAGTGATATGAATCGCCCGATCAAACACTTAATGACCACTCAAAATCTAGTTACGGCTCCAGTAGGAACAACACTTGATCAAGCAAGAGAAATTCTGCAGAAATATAAAATTGAGAAACTGCCTGTAGTTGATGATAACAATATTCTAGTTGGTCTGATCACTTACAAGGATATTATGAAAGTTCAGAACTATCCCAACTCTTGTAAAGATTTGTTAGGTCGTTTGGTAGTTGGTGCAGCTGTTGGTGTAACTGCAGATGTAATGGACAGAGTAGAGGCATTGGTAAGCGTAGCTGTTGATGTAATCTGCGTTGATACGGCCCACGGTCATTCGCAAGGAGTTTTGAATGCTATTCGAGTAATCAAAGAACGCTTTCCTGATTTACAGGTCGTTGGTGGCAATGTGGCCACAGGTGCTGGTGCAAAAGCATTAGTAGATGCAGGTGTAGATGGTGTGAAAGTAGGTGTAGGCCCTGGAAGTATTTGTACTACTCGTGTAGTAGCAGGTGTCGGTGTTCCTCAGCTAACAGCTGTAAATAATGCGGCCCAAGCCCTAAAAGGAACAGGTGTTCCAATCATTGGTGATGGTGGTATTCGTTATACAGGTGATATTGTTAAGGCACTGGCAGCAGGTGCTAGCACCATTATGGCAGGCGGGTTATTCGCTGGTGTGGAAGAAGCTCCCGGTGAAACTATCCTTTACGAAGGCCGTAAATTTAAGGTCTATAGAGGGATGGGTTCCCTCGGTGCGATGAAGCACGGCTCGAAAGATCGCTACTTCCAAGATGTAGAGGATGATATCAAAAAACTAGTTCCGGAAGGAATTGAAGGTAGAGTTCCATATAAAGGAACCGTTAGAGAAGTAATGATTCAGTACTTAGGTGGTCTTCGTGCAGGTATGGGATATTGTGGTGCAGCAACTATTGACGACTTACAAAATTATGCTCAATTTGTAAAAATCACAAATGCTGGTTATATGGAAAGTCACCCACACAATGTGACCATTACTAAGGAAGCACCAAATTATAGTAGAAGATAATTGCACTATACGGTATGCATTTCCCAGCGGTTTCTAAAGACTTTTTTTCTCGAGAAGATGTCGTTCAAATTAGTAAGGACCTACTGGGAATGCATATATATACCTGTTTTAATGATCAAGTTACGATTGGTAAGATTGTTGAAACAGAAGCTTACCGAGGAGCCGATGACAAAGCCTGTCATGCTTATAATGGCCGAAGAACAAAGCGTACCCAAACTATGTATCTTCAAGGTGGACATGCCTATGTATACCTTTGTTATGGTATTCATCATTTATTTAATTTTGTGGTTGGCCCAAAAGAAGTGGCTAATGCTGTTTTGATAAGAGGTATTGAACCCATTGAGGGGGTCCATCACATGCTAGAACGGCGCAATATGACTTACGTCAAATATAACTTAACTGCAGGCCCTGGAACACTATCTAGAGCCCTAGGTATAGGCTTACAGCACAATGGTTTAGACCTCACCCTCCCCAATAGCCCCATTCGATTGCTGGATAAAAAAGATCGCATTACTGAAAATAACATCATCGCTAGTCCAAGAGTAGGTATTGGATACGCAAAAGAATGTGCAGCATGGCCTTGGCGCTTCCGCCTTAAAGGCTCCAAATGGACTAGCCCTGCTAAATAGCTTCTTTGTCTTGCAAAAATAAGATCCTTACTTTCGCGTTAGAATTATAATCACTGCATTTTTAAATAGGCGTAATAAATTATGAAATACCTTTTTTCATTAACTCTAGTATTCAGCTTCCTATTTGGCTACAGCCAAAACCAAGCATTAAAAAATATTGATTATACGTATCTTGACAATATCAAATCTGTTCGTTTTCATATTCAAGGACTGATGACGAGCCTACCTATGGTCAATTTGGGCTCTAGTACAAAACTATTGCTGAGCTTTGACGATTTTGATGAGGATGTAAAAAATTATACTTATACCATCATTCATTGCAATCAAGATTGGACGCCCTCTGATCTTGCAGAAATGGAATATATCGATGGTTTTACTGAAGAACAAATCCTCGATTATCGTTTTTCTTTTAAAGCCATTACCGATTATACTCATTTTGAACTGAGTCTTCCCAACGATGATATGAGCTGGACAAAATCTGGCAACTATCTCCTAATCGTTTATGAAGATGAAGAGGAAAGAATTCCAGCTATTACACGCCGCTTCATGGTAGTGGACCAACAAGTAAATATATTACCCCAAATGGTACGGCCAGCAAAAGTCAGTAAAATGCGAACACATCAAGAAATTGACTTCACTGTAAATACCAAAAAACTGCAAGTGCGGAGCCCTCGCCAGGAAATTAGCGCTACTGTCCTACAAAATGGACGATGGGATAATGCATTAACAAACATCCCTCCCATTTTTGAGCGGCCTAAAGAAATCGTATTTGACTATCAAGATAAAATCATCTTCCCTGCTGGCAATGAGTTTAGATTTATGGATCTTCGATCACTACGTCGTCCATTTGATCGAGTAGCAGAACTCCAAGAATATGAGGACCGTTTTGATGTTTATCTCACCAAAGACGAAAAAAGACTAAACCGACCGCATAGTTTAATTCAAGACCTTAACGGAAACTATGTCATTGAAAACTTTGACCAAGTAGATGACCCTAACTTAACAGGCAATTATGCTAATGTTTGGTTTTTTCTTTACAGCCCTGATAAGCTATTTGACTATGATGTGTACTTATTTGGTGCTTTTTCCGAATGGCAACTTAGGCCTGAATTAAAAATGGAGTACAACCCCGCTGTAAATAGTTATGTAGGCAAAGCTTTTCTAAAACAAGGCTTCTATGATTACACCTATGCTGTTGTGAAAAGGCAAGGAGAGGATAAAAAGCCTAAGCTAGCTGAAATTGAAGGGAATTGGTTTGAAGCGAATAATCAATACACCATTTTAATTTATTACCGACCTTTTGGCTCAAGATATGATCAATTAATTGGTAAGTCAGGATTCTCTTCTTCCTTATAAAAAATTACATTTAATGATGTCGTAACTAATGGGTGTGGCTCACAGGAATCAATTATAAACTTCAAGGCCCACTAAATGAAGGAAATTACTTTTTTTAGGTATATAAGTTGTTGGTAGTTGATAGGTAAAAACTAAATTTTATCCATGATAACTCACTATTAATATAAATAATTCGGTCGGCTATATATGCTTTGCTACGTTTGCAGAGTAATTAAATCCGTCGAATTATGCTAAGAAAAGTCACCCTAATCTTTCTTTGTACCCTATTGTCCATGAGTTGGGGCTTTAGTCAAGAATCTTGGTCATTAGAGAAGTGCATTACTTATGCGCAACAAAACAACCTTACTGTCAAACAAGCGCAATACCAGATAAGCAATGCGGAATTGACGCTACATGGCGCGAAGCTCAATCGTTATCCTTCCTTGAATGGTAGTATAAGCGGAGTCAACCAGTTTGGTCGAACCATTGACCCAACTACAAACACTTTTAACAATCAACAAATTCTTTCTAATGGTCTTTCTTTGGATGCTCGGGTTACTGTTTATAATGGCAACCGAATTAATAATCAAATTAAGCAAGGTAAGCTTGATTTAGAAGCGGCAAAGTTAGATGCTCAAGCAACGATCAATGATATCAGCTTAAACGTTGCTGCTGCTTATTTAAATATTCTTCTTGCTGAAGAACAGTTGGAAATTGCAAATAAAGCACTAGAGCAATCGCAGGAACAGCTTGATCAAACGGATAAGTTAATTCAAGCAGGGACGAGGCCAGAGAATGAAAGATTAGACATTTTGGCGCAGCTAGCTCAGAATGAGCAAACAATCATTGATGCACAAAACTTAGTCATTTCTAACTATTTGAATTTAAAGCAACTCTTAGAGTTAGACCCCAAAACAGAAATTAGAATCCAGCGTCCAAGTGTGGAGGTACCCCTTGCTGATCCAAATGCATTTAATTTAGAAGAAATTTATATAAGATCACTTGCTTCTCAACCTCAGGTAAGAGCTGGAGAAGTAAGGGTACAAAGTGCAGAGCTTGCTGTGGACATTAGTCGGGCAGGATTATTACCATCCATTACAGCTTTTGGTAGTATCAGTTCTAATTATTCTTCTTTTGCCAAAGATTTCGCCAATCCAGATCTTTCCAATGCGATGCAGGTTCAAGGTGCACCAACTGATATTATTGTCAATGGTGTTCCAGCTACTGTTTCATTTGTAGAAACGGTAGGAGTGATATTTCCCGACAAGCCCTATTTGAATCAAATGGAAGAAAACTTTGGTCAATTATTAGGCCTTAGCCTAAACATCCCCATCTTCAATAATGGCCAAAGTCGTGTTGCAATGGAGCGAGCAAGAATTAATGTGCTCAATACGCAGGTAACTAATAAGCAGGTGAAAAATACACTAAAAGCTAATATTCAAAGAGCTATAGCTGATGCACGTAGTGCAAAAGAATCTTGGGAAGCTGCTCAGCGTTCTGTGGATGCGGCACAAGCTGCATTTGATAATGCGCAAAAAAGGTTTGACTTAGGTGCCATTAATAGCTTAGGATATAGCACCAGTAGAAATACATTAGATCGCTCGAAAGTGGATTTAGTAAGAGCTAAATATCAATATATCTTTAACTTAAAAGTTGTTGATTTTTACTTAGGAAAAGAAATTACCATTAACTAAACATCAATTTCAAAATAGAACGAACCATGTCCTCTAGAAAAAATAAAAAGAAAGGAAGAAATTGGCTGATTATAGGTCTTATAGTTGCAATCCTTGGATTAGTCGTTGTTGCTATTTGGCAAGGAGGCAAAAAGCCAAAAGGGGAAAAAGTAACAGTAGAAAAAATCGAAAAGCGTACCATTATTGAAAAGGTGGCTGCCAGTGGCAAAGTTTTCCCACAAACGGAAGTTAAAATTAGCTCTGATGTTTCGGGGGAAATCGTAGAGCTATATGTAGAAGAAGGCGATTCTGTAGTCATCGGTCAAATCTTAGCTAAAATAGACCCTGATGCTTACCAATCGCAAGTAGAACGAGGCGTTGCCAGTGTAAATTCTTCTAAAGCCCAATTAGCAAATTCGCGTTCACAAATTCAAAATTTAAAAGCGCAAAAAGAACAAATTGAAGCGCAACTAGAAAATGCAGCTGAGATTCATAAAAGAAATGAAAAGCTTAAAAAAGATGGTGTGATTTCTGATCAAGATTTTGATGCTTCTCTTTCTAATCTTCGTTCGCTTCAAGCTAACCTTCGTTCTTCTGATGCGACCATTAAAGCAGCAGAAGAAAGTGCAAATGCTTCTCAATTCCAAGTAGAAAGCTCTGAGGCTACGCTAAAAGAATTGCGCACGAATTTACGTCGTACAACTATCTATGCACCAATGAATGGTATCGTATCCATGCTTTCTGTAGAGAAAGGCGAGCGCGTAGTTGGTACAGTACAGATGACTGGTACCGAAATGATGCGAATAGCGAACTTGAATGCCATGGAAGTTCGTGTGGATGTGAGTGAAAACGATATTCCTCGTGTTTCTATTAATGATGAAGTAGACATCGAAGTGGATGCATATATTAATCGTAAGTTTAAAGGATTTGTTACACAAATCGCTAACTCTGCATCCGGTGCAGCAGCAATTACTTCTCTGACCAGTGATCAAGTAACCAACTTTGAAGTACGTATTAGTATTGATCCAGGTTCTTATGCAGATTTGGTTTCTCCTTCTAACCCCTACCCTTTCCGCCCAGGTATGTCTTCTAGTGTAGAAATATATACAGAAAAAAGAATGAACATACTTGCTGTACCCATTCAAGCCGTAACCACCAGAGATAAGGACGACAAAAAAGGGAAAAAGGATGGTGAAGAAAAGGCAGAAGAAAAAGATGCGGACGATTTAGTAGAAGTTATCTTTGTAGCTGTCAATGATACAGCTAAAATGATAAAAGTGACTACTGGTATACAAGATGATGATTTCATCCAAGTCTTAACGGGTATCGATGGTGGAGAAGAAGTCATTACTGCTCCTTACAGTGCCATTTCGCGAAAGCTAAAATCTGGCAAAAAGCTACAAAAAGTAAAAGAAGACGAGTTATACAATACAAATGAATAAAACTGTTGTTAGTTGTCGTTTATTGATCAATCAATAACCAACAACTAAGAAACGAATAGGCTATGCCGCAAATAGGTGGTATGGCCTATTTTTTTTACCTTACCGCTTCTTAATTTGAAATACAGATGAATCCACTAGCACTAATCATTTTTGTAAAAAATCCAGAGCTAGGCAAAGTTAAAACACGCTTAGCCGAAACGGTTGGCGATGAAAAAGCACTTGAAATATATAAGGCTTTGCTTAAGCATACTAAAGACGTAGCTCTACAGCTCAATGCAGACCGCATGCTTTATTACAGTGAAGATGTTCCAGAAGAGGAAGATATGTGGCCGGATGATGACTTTCAAAAGTACATCCAATATGGTGAGGTGTTAGGAGAAAGAATGTATTATGCCTTTGAAGATGCTTTAGCAGTTCATGATAAGGCAATTATCATTGGTAGTGATTGCGCATCATTAACTCCTGAAATCGTGGCGGAAGCATTCGATGCTTTAGATAGATTCAACTTTGTGGTAGGGCCTGCCACTGATGGTGGTTATTATTTACTAGGCATGAAAAAACTACAAATTGAAATGTTCCAGCAAATGCCTTGGAGTACAGATCAAGTACTTCCAGAAACCTTGGCTAGAATCAATGCGCTAGGCAAAACGGTTTACCAATTGCCTGAGCTATCAGATATTGACTATGAAGAGGATTGGAAAAAACATGGCTGGGAAATCTAAGCCTTACTAGGATTTTCTACCTTTTTCAGAAAAATGCGCCCTCTTGGGCGCTTTTGATCCAATACTTTCTTATCACGAATATCTTGCCAATACCCATCAATCGAAGAATCAAAAATACTTCTGAAATAAAAAAGTTGATACTTTCTATTGAATGGTGGGTCAGCGCTAATACCCTCCACGGGTAAAAACTTTACTTCCTCAAAATACATAGAACGATCGCTAAACAATCTACCTCGAACCTCCATATCGACAGCCTGACCATTGTCCATAATCACCCTTGTCTGACCTGAGATTTGGCTTCCTTCTACGTCTAAATATAAGGAAAACTTCTTTCCATTTTTGGCATGAATACCATCTGTAATAGTGCCTTCCCAGAGGCCAACCATATGACCTTGTGCAAACAGAAATACACTCAGAAACATCAAAATCCCAGTCGATAATAAGTGTCGCATAATTTCTATTTTGAGTAGAGTACTGATATATAGATGTTAAATCTACAGTATTTTGGTGTATCCACGCAAGTTTTTAACCTTTCATCAGGGGCATTGTTCAAAATCGCTCAGTTCCCAGCTTTGATTATCGGACGACCGAAGAAAAAAAGAAAGCTCAGGATTATCTAAAATCTTTTCTTCTAGGATACAAAAATCTTCTATATCACAATCATAAATATGAATCGAATTATCGATATCTACCGCTTCAAGAAAAGAGATATCTGAAAGCATTTCATTATCTCGAATAAATATATTGTCGATTCTTTCAAGCTGGGGCCAATTTCCCATACTAACTAAGACTGGGTTATCCTTTACTTCGAGTCGAGGTGCTTCCTTCAGCTTTGGAAAATTGATAGTAGTCAGCATTGGAGCTTCAATGATTCTAATTACTCCTTCAACTTCCTCCAAATCAGGCAAATGAATTTCTTCCAAATGAGACCCTCTGATAATCATCCCTGTTCGAATTTTAGTCAAATTCTCTAAGCGGATTACTTTTATTTCTTCTCCAAATTTGAGTCCTAAGCTGCTTAATTCGCTAATCTGATTGAATTGCTTTAGCGTTTTCAGGTTTTCACAATAAATACTCAGTGTTTTATTGATCGTTATATCGTAGATGGGGTCGAGGCTAGTCAATTTTGTTTCACTAGATATTCTTAGTTCACCGATATTGCTTACTCCATTCAAAAAATTTAAGTTTTCCACTTCTTTTGTTAGAATCAGTTCTCCTATCCTTTTTATCCCTTCCAGCCTTTCTTCAATCTGTTCAATTGAATAGTTTTCATCAATTGTTAAACTGAATAAATAGTCATCTTCTTCTACAATCGTTTCTTTTTTGCAAGCAAGTAACATCAATGAGAGCACAGCGAAAGCGATAAGATTAATTTTCATATGTTTAAAGATTTTTTGCGGCTGCGCGATTTTGCAAAAAATCTTCTGCACCTATGGAACCGCTTTGCTCCTGCCTGCAGCCGACAGGCTCGCATAATCTTTTTTAATCATTCCCTTGCGTGTCCGCCTAAGGCGGATGATGAATAAAGATCATGCTCGTTTCATAACTTCTATTATTGTAATTACCTTTTTAACCGATTACAAGTTATAACATTTACCTCAAAATAAAATTCAATACTGTTTTAACTCCTATTTTCACTGTATCAATGAAGAAGTAGAATAGGTAACTAACCTAGTCAGATTATGACTGCTGGATGTCAAACTACTTTACATTTAAAAAAACATTAATAAATATTGGCTATTTTCAAGAAAATCTATGGGTAACTTTGTTTTTGACATATATATAACATATATTTAATTTCACAACTATCCATCAACTATTATTTTATTAAATCATATCTGCCTCAGGCAGTTTTGCCCATATGGGGCTTCTGCCATTTAATAACTATTCCTACTTATCTACATACAAAGTTAATTATCAAAATAATTAACTCCATTTGCTAAGTGCCTAGACAAAATTGCTCGCGTAGTAAAATGGTCAGTTTAAAAATCATAAGTAACGGACGAGAGGAAAGTTACACCTGATTTTTGAAGAGACACTAGACCCTGTCTGCTTATGACTGAATCCTATTATATCAATTTCAGCCATAGGCAGACGGGTTCTAGCCTTACTACTTTCTTGATTATCGTGATGAAAGGATAGCTCCCTTTCGCTTCGCGAAAATTGAGTTCTAAGAGATACCAGAAGATAATATCAAGCCATAGGTATGGCTATAATTATTGCCATAGGCTTTTCATTATAAATAATCGAAATTCAACAATAATAATCTAACTAATTGAATGGCTCATGAAACAATTTAGCTACGTCATTTTCTTAAATTTTATTCAAAAGCAATGCGCCATAATTTGGCTCTTCTTAGTAGTAGGATTTGCTCCTTTATCATTACTTGCTCAGCCAGCTAATGATGATTGTGCGGGAGTTATTGACTTAGGCGAAGCAGTTATATGTCCCTCTCCAGATATATATAATAATATTGGTGCAAGCATGTCAGAAGTTTTCACTAATACTAGCGATAATATTCCTGGATGTTTTGTTGGTAATGCGGACAGAGATGTATGGTTTTCGTTTAGTACACCTCCTGTTGGTGGTATCATCGACTTTGAAGTACTTATCACTGGAGTTAGTGAACTGAATCCTAGCATTGAGAATCCTCAGGTAGCTATCTACAGAGGAGATTGTGCACTAGATGGTCTTGCTGAATTAGCCTGTGTTTCTGCAGAAGCAGGAGCCACAGCAGTAGAATTAGAAATATTAGGTTTAACTCCTAGTACAGTATACTTCCTTCGTATCAATGATTGGAGCAGCTCTGGAACGCCCAATTGGGGAGATTTTGAAATATGCATACAGGAATATGAAGAAAACGAACCAGATGAAGAAACACCAGAAGACCTACCCTGGGCTACAGACCCTGGTTGTGGCACAATTGTTACAAAGGGTATTGCAGCCGTTAGCTGCGGTGTAGGTTCTGCAGTGCCAGATGAGGATCAATGGGTATTTGGCCTGATGAATATGAATGGTGTGATGCCAAATTCTGAACGTGTAGATGTAAGCAATGAGGTAGAAATGTATCATCATCCTAGCTGGCATATTGATTCTATCGGTAATGTATTTGGTATTACAATGGATTACAATGGGAATATTTATGCCGCTGCTTCGGCCAACTATAGTTCTGAGTTTTACACAGAACCAAGTATACTAAAATATGGTGCTATTGGTGGTGGAGAAAATGACATTCAGGCAGCTGGTACAATTTATAAAATGAGTGGTATTAGTGGTCAAGCTAGTGTTTTTGCCGTTTTACCACAACAAAGTGAAACGATCCTACACAGCTCATGTGAAGGATATTTAGATATGGTGAGAGTTACAGGTCCTGGTCTCGGTAATCTTACTTATAGTCAAAGTACCCAACAATTTTATGCGACCAATATTGAAGATGGAAGAATATATAGGATAAACGAAGATGGCGTAATTCTTGATTCTTATGACCCTTTGAGCTTAGATAATGGCTCAACAGGCACAGTATCACTCGAAGAAATCATATATGGAATTGATATAAGCCCTGATGGTAGTCAATTATTTTTTGGAAATAGCTTTAGCTTCTTAAGCAAATTTGGAGGTGAATCTTCCTTTGCAAAGGTATATTCTATTGATTTGAACCCAGATGGGAGCTTTATAGGAGCCATAGATAATTCTGCTATGCCCTCAGGAGCAAGTTGGGATAATTATGTAGGTGATGAAATACTACATTATGAGGTCAATGCTCCTACCTTTTCGTTTATTCCAAGTCAGTTAATTATTTCAGACTTAGAGTTTACTCCTGATGGAAAATTACTAGTGGGTTGTCGAGCCATTTGTCAGAATAATATTCATTCGTCTTATAATCATACTGGCCGCACTTTTGTACTTTCTCTATCCACCAGTTCAGGATTGTATAGTAATGAAGATGGAATCATTTACTCAGGAAATCCATTTAGCCTAGGCCAAAGTAATGAAGCTTATGGAGGTGTTTCTTCTTTTATCGATGAGGATGGGAGTATTATTTACGCTACCTCAAGTGCCGATATGTTAGAAGAGGAGGGTCCTCACGGTATTCATTTATCCAATGCAGGTAGTTATGGCAGTCTGAATAACCCTACATCACCAGCTGGAATTATCGCCTACAGCAGTGATCCTTTACTAGAAGATCCAAAAGGAGTTGGTGGAGACATCAAATTCTTCGTAGCATGTGAAATGATTATAGAGGAGGAATGTAGCCTAGAATCAGTGGATGCCGGAGAGAATATGGTCATTTGTGGCCCTGGCGAAGAGATAACATTAAATGGATCTGTCATTGGCGAATTTACCAATGTTGTCTGGACACCTTCCGAGGGCTTATCTGATCCAAATAGCTTAACACCAACTGTATTCATAGAGACTTCAACCACTTATACTATGACAGCACAAGGCACTATTGATAATGTTATTATCAATGGAGACTTTGACGATGGAAGCACTGGTTTTACAAGTGAATATGTAATTGGTAATCCAAATGCCTCTTGTCCTCTTTGCCCTGAAGGTACTTATGCAGTGACTAGCAATTCTAGTTTTGTGCATTTTAATTTTGCTGCATGCACAGATAATACTGGAGGTGGAAACATGATGGTCATAAACGGTGCTACGGTTCCAAATGAAGAAATTTGGTGCCAAACCGTAGAGGTTAGCCCAAATACAGACTATGAATTTAGCACATGGGTAACTTCGGTGATCAGCGCTAATCCAGCCATTTTACAATTCTCCATTAATGGCAACTTATTGGGCGCTCCATTCAATGTATCGTCTACAATCTGTGATTGGAATCAATTCTTCGAAGTATGGAATTCTGGTAATAACACCTCTGCTGAAATCTGTATCACCAATCAAAACACCATAGCAAGTGGTAATGACTTTGCTATTGATGATATTTCGTTTAGCCCGGTTTGTTTCCTTGAGGATGAGCTTACGATTACTGTACTTCATCCAATTGCAGAGGTAGTTCCTAATGAGATCTTGACTTGTTTTGATAGTGTTATCAGTCTTGATGGTACTGCCTCCACTATGGGCGATGATGTAAGTTATGAGTGGACAACAAATAATGGCAATATCGTAGATGGAGAGACAACACTGATGCCACTAGTAGATGCTGCAGGGATCTATATGCTTATCGTAACACAAGAAGATGGTACTACCTTCTGTTCAGATACAGCTGAGGTCTTCGTAACGCAAGAAGACATAGAACTTGTTTTACCTGATTCTATATTTCTATGCCAAGGAGAAACCTTTACTTTTGAGGTGAGTGGCTTTGAAACTTATGAATGGACCCCAACTGAATTCTTAAGTTGCTCAGATTGCCCTAATCCAACCGTAACAGCAACTGAATCCATTACATATACCCTAACCGCTACGACCGAAGATTCTTGTGTAGCAACCGCTAGTACCAATATTATTGTTTTCCCTTCGACTAGTGCTGAAGTTTCATTAGCAAGCTGTCAAGGCTCAACCATAAATTATGAAGGAACTGAATTAGAACCAGGTTCTATCACTGAATTTGCATTTACAGACCAAAATGGCTGTGATTCTATTGTTGTAGTCACCGTAGATACTTTGCCAAACTTTAGTAGAACCCTCAACTTAGAGGCCTGCGAAGGAACTACTGTAACTTATGAAGGAACTGAACTGCAAGCAAGTTCCACAACAGATTTCACTTTCACCGCCCAAAACGGTTGTGACTCCGTCGTAACCGTTATCGTAGAAGAACTTGAAAATTTCGCTTCTACTCTTAATCTAGAAGCATGTGATGGAACTACTGTAAATTATGAAGGAACTGAACTTCTTCCAAGCTCTACCACAGAATTCACTTTCACCGCCCAAAATGGCTGTGATTCTATCGTAACCGTTATCGTAGAAGAACTTTCCAACTTCGCTTCTACNCTNAATNTAGAAGCNTGTGANGGAACNACNNTNANNTANGAAGNAACNGAACTTCTNCCANGCTCTACCACNNNNTTNANNTTCANNGCCCAAAATGGCTGTGATTCTATCGTAACCGTTATCGTAGAAGAACTTTC
>JAKVCU010000102.1:0-16786 GCA_022448955.1 Saprospiraceae bacterium | reverse complement strand
CCAACTTCGCTTCTACACTCAATTTAGAAGCTTGTGAAGGAACAACCATTACATACGAAGAAACAGAACTTCTTCCAGGCTCTACCACGATCTTTAACTTCATTGCCCAAAATGGCTGTGATTCTATCGTAACTGTAAATATTGAGACACTCTCCGATATAGAAACCTCTGAAACCATTACTATTTGCCCAGAAGATATGGTTGACATCTTTGGAAATACAACGAATATCCCGGGAATTTATGATAGTATTTTTGTGGCAGCAAATGGGTGTGATAGTACGCATACCATTACTCTAGAGCTTTTTGAATCACCTCAAATTAGCTCAATAACAAGCACTTCAGTTTCTTGTTTTGAAGGTTCTGATGGAACAGCAAGCGTTGAAGTAGAAGGTGGTTCAAGCCCTTACACCTATCTATGGAGTAATAACGATGAAACAGCCAATATAGAAAATCAAGCAGCAGGCACTTATTCTGTAACAATCACAGATGCCAATGGATGTATAGTATCTAGTAGTATAACTATTGATCAACCCACTGACTTATTAATTGCTATAGATGCTCAAAACGTTGGCTGTGATGAACCTGGATTTGCTATTGCTAGTACATCTGGAGGATCGCCTCCTTATAGTTTTACTTGGAATAATGGAATTGGTGTTGCTGAAAACCTAGATATATTAACAGGAACATATACCGTAACCGCTACCGATGCCAATGGCTGTGCAGAAATAGCTACCGTAGAAATCAATGGAGGTTTTGGACCTGTCATTGAAATTATAATCGACGCTCGTCCTTCTCAGGCGGATCCAAATGGTGGTGCGCTTTCGCTAAATATCGAGAATGGTACGCCTCCATTTAACTTCGAATGGAGCAATGGCGAAACAACTGAATCCATCACTGGTATTAGCTCAGGCGAATATTCTGCAACTATAACCGATGCCAATGGCTGTACAAACGAAGCATCCGTCCAAATCTTCGAATTTAGCTGTTTAGGTGGTGTTGTTTGGAATGATCTCAATCGAGATGGCTGCCAATCATTTGGTGAAATTGACATTCCCAATATTCAATTAAATATTTCTGGAACAGATATCTTTAATAATATCGTCGAGGCTAATGTCACCACTGATGCCAATGGTACGTATTTATTTGATTCCTTAACCGCTGGAAACTATACCATTGAAGTTATTCCTTACAATGGCTATCAATTGAGTATACCTAATAATTGTAATGATGATGATTTAGATAGTGACTTCAATGTACTTCAAAGAAGTATACAAGTAACACTATTAGAAGGTGATTGTCCAAAAAATATCGATGCAGGTATATTTGATGAATGCCTAAATATCCTTGACCCTGGTGCTATCTGTTGTAATCAGGTACTTTGTGGTCCAGGAAATATACCAGATCCTATTACCTCTCTTGAATTACCAAGTGGTGGTGAAGGCCCAATTGAATATATGTGGCTTCAAGGAACAGCACAAGGTATCTCTGGTTCTATATTCTATACAGGAATTCCAAATTCTAATTCGCCTGACTATGCGCCAGGTCCTTTAACAGAAACGACTTACTATGCTAGATGTGCAAGAACAGCGGGCTGTGGTAAATGGTTAGAAACAACTTTCGTTAAAATCACTGTAGAGGATGTTGCGGTTGCCGCGATTTCAGCACCTAATTATGTGTGCGTTGGAGATGTAACTGTTTTCACTGCACCTGACAATGACCCTGATGCCCTTTACTTCTGGGATTTCGGCTCGCAGGCTTCGCCTACTCAATCCAATGACAAAACAGTTGTAGTTACTTGGAGTAATGTTGGTTTAACCAAGGTTACACTTACAGTCATGCATGATGGTTGCACATCAACTGATGCTCAACAAATTGTGGTATCTAATACAGCTGCTTTATGTCCAAATTTCTTAGGTACAGATCAGTTAGATGTTGAGGCAGATGCTCAACAAATGAAGGCGGAAGCACGGTTTAATCTATTCCCGAATCCAGTAAGAGGTGAATTAAATATCAATTGGGATGCTAATGTAGAAGGCATTATTTCCTTCTCCTTAATAAGTGTCAATGGTACCCAAATTCAATCTTCTAGAATGGATGGAGCGAATTTATCACATAGATTATTTGTAGAAGATATTCCCACAGGAGTGTATATTTTACAAATTAGGCAGGAAAATGGAAGTGTAACAAATCTTAAAGTTGTTAAAAACTAACACTTTGAGCTAATTAATAAAAAGGGGATCAGTACAATTGCACTGATCCCTTTTCTTTATTAAACGGATATAAAACTTAATCGGCTTTTTGCTCAATATAAGCTCTTAAATCTTCTAACTGTTGATTAGATAATCTTTCTAAGGTGTAATTAGGCATATAAGTCTCCTTTCCAGCCATTGGTGAGGTTCCCCAACGACTTACCTGATACATCGAATAACGTGTGTAACGAGGAATATGCTTATCCAAATGCTTGAAAGAGTATTTAGAATCATCTAATTTAAAGAATGCATAGCGCCCCTCTTCATGACAATGTAAACAACTTAGATTATAAACTAATTTGCCATTTTCTGGATCAGCTTGAATGTCGTTAAATCCAGTTCTCCTATTATCAGGAGGTCTCACAAAAGTTGCAGGAGACCCCTGTAAGTAGTATGATTTTAATAAATCTACCGCCTCTTTTTCATTTCCTCCACCATTGACAGCATCGCTGATCTCTTGAGCATCTTCTTCATTAATTTGAATATCCCCCATCTTTAATTCTAAAGTCCATAAAAAGGCTAAAACAGACTCCATCTCCCACTCATTTAAGGGGCGACCTTGAGAACACTCCACTGCACATAATTGAATAGCTTCACGAATATTATTACGAGCAGGTTTTACTAAATCGCCATATTTCTTTTCATAATCACCGTTATAAAAACTGGTTCTATTCACAGCACCATACAATGTTGTTCCTTGCAAAAATGGCAAGCCATTTTCCTTAGCATAAATTAACCTAGCTTGGGGGTCAGCTGATCTTAAATCTGGATCTTCCTTAACAACATTATGACAAGATGTACACACGAAGTGCTTGCTTTGCTTAGCTACCTTCTTTCCCTTTGGCCCTTTTGTAATACCATAAAGCATAAGCTCTTTCCCGGCTTCCGCCGAAACACCTGGAATGGACATATCTGGTTTCGTGTAGGCTTGATCTCCTAACTTTTCCAAAGTTGCAGCAATTGAGGTATTTTCATCAAAAACGTAGGTTGCATCCTCATAACGAAGGCTGACTAGGAATATATTCGCCAATACGGCTATTGATACAATAATTATCTTATTCATAGATTTCAAATGATTTTACAGGTTAAACATTCTCGAAATCGTGAATCCTAATCTAAACTGGCCCTGCGTCCAATCAGATGTCGTATAAGGAATGTAATCCGTTTCCATCAAACCAGTCGCATTCGTGAAATTCAATTGAAAAACGTGACCGCCAGTCTCAAATTCTAAGCCAATACCTAGTGCAGGGAAGAAACGACCTTCAAAATTTTCTATTCCATACAATTCAGCGAAGAAAGATTCATCTTCTGAACGAACTGAAGAAAAAGGGAAAGTTGCATCCGCAATAATACCCATTACTTTGGTTAGCTGAATACGGGTAGCAATACCTATACTAAAAATACCATTCTCATCAGCGTCTGCTACTAAATTACGATGAGTATAAGCAGGAAGAATTTGCAAAGAGAAGGCATCAGAGAATTTTTTACCCAGAATTACCTGAAAGTTATAAGCAATACGGTCAGAGAAATTTGGAAAAGCCGAAATTACAGCAGGTTCAGTACCATCATCAAGTTCTGTTTTTTCTTGACCAGAAATGCTAGTTAATCCTACTAGGGTAAGTGTAAATGGCATACTGCCATCTTCTGTTTGTCGTAAAATACGATATTTCACAAAACCATTCCACAATTGACGTAAGCCCGCTGTGCCTCCAGGAAATTGCCCTGCACCTTTTGCTCTATAAAAACCAATATTCAAATTATCGGAAATCCCATATTCTGCGCCAATAGCTACGTCTGCGGCAGTCTCTAAGCCAAAGAATGTAGATGTTCCTCCACTGTCGCCAAACATATCTCCAAAACGGTGTGCAATCCGAACGTCTAGCTTGCGTTTGGGTAAAGTTTCTACTGAATGAGAGTTGATCACTCTTCGATCTTTAAATGTTTGAAAAGTATAATCTTGAGCCTGAACATTACCGAAGAAACATACCAGTATTACGATTGCAAGTAACTTGTTAGTCATATTTTTTTGATTTAGAGTTATCCGCATCTGATATTCCGATAGCTGCCGGTAATTAAAGAGACGGATTAGTTGTTGGTTCTTCGTTGTTAGTTGTTTCCGACTTAGGCGGATTGGTTGTTGAGTAAAACGACCTTTCACCAAATAACTAACAACCTTTTTATCCTTCTGGAAATCCATTTTCGATCCAACAGGTAATAACATCTAATTCTTCTTGTGTCAAATCTTCTTGTCTGCCAGAAGGTACATAGAAAGGAGGCATACCTGTTGATGTTTCATCTCTCTGTGTAATTACTCGTGAGATAAATTCGCCATTATTAATTATATCTTGTAATCCCTCGAATGTACTATAATTACCTGGTGCCCCGTCCAAATGACAACCACTATAGGCACAATTCTTATCAATAATATCGCGCACATTCAATTCGTAAGTTGCAGGAATCGTATCACAAAATTCAGGTTCAACTACCATTGGTGGTGCTAATTTTTCAGTTGTACAAGAAGCGATCAAACCAAGAAATAATACCAAAATAATTGGGAAAATCTGTGCTTTCATAAGTTGTAAAAATTTTTATAATCAACAAGCCAGAGCATAAAATAGAATACTTATTCCATACATGCTAGGTCCTTTTCTAAAAGATTAGAAAAGGAAAAGTTCAAAAATTTGCTTTTGCCGAAGGTATGTTGATCAGGGAAAATATACCATTTTCTACATAAGCCGATGGCAAAAGTAGTTGTAATTCAAGTAAAAAACAACCTCATTTATGAGGATAAAACAGTCAAATTGTCCCCTTTTTGGAGCTAAATCCTATTGTAATGAACTATAGGCGTTAAGAGATGTATAAATATTCAGTGACATTATCTAATTTTGCTATTTCTTAGAAATAATTGGATATTGTAAGTGGCTAGTCAAAATTGCTTGTACAATAAATTCCTGCCAGCCGGCAGGCACGGTGTCAGCTCAAAAATAGTAGGCAGCTGACGATAGAAAAGTTATGAGTGGATTAGCCCTGGCTTCAAAAATTTATTGTACCATTTTTTGGGCTCACTATACTTGTATATTCATTGACATCAATTTTAACATAAAAAAAAATAGATTATGTATCCAGCAGAACTAACTGCACCAATGGCACTAGAGTTGACAGGTAAGGGTTTTGAAGGCCTTACTTCTCCAGATCAAGTTACTAATGTATTAGAGCAAAAAGAAGGCACCGTGCTTGTAGTTGTAAATTCTGTATGTGGCTGTGCAGCAGCAAACGCTCGCCCAGCAGCATTGATCGCTTCTCAGCACGATAAAACACCAGATCGTTTAACTACTGTTTTTGCAGGAGTTGATCGTGAAGCAACTGAAAAAGCACGTGAATTCATGCTCCCTTATCCTCCTTCTTCTCCATCTATTGCTCTATTCAAAGATGGCGCATTGGTACACTTCATCGAACGTCACCATATCGAAGGTCGTTCAGCTGATATCATCGCTGAAAACTTAAAACTAGCTTTTGATAAATACTGCTAGTTTTCATTCAATATCATGTCTTAAAAAGAAGGAGACTTAGCGCTCCTTCTTTTTTTATTCTGATCATCTATTTTGACTACACAAACAAAAAAAACAAAATGAAACCTTCCAAAGAACAATTGTACGATGCCTTAGGTGAATTAATCTATGCTGTCGCTTTCGCAGATGGCGAAGTTCAAGAATCAGAAGTTAAACAGCTTGAAAAAGTAATCAGCACCCATCCTTGGGCGGCTGCAGTAAAATGGTCTTTCAACTACGAAAAAAGCAAGGGAAAAAGTGTAGAAGAAGCTTATGAGAAAGCCATAGATACCTGTAAAGCATATGGTCCAACAGAAGAGTATGTCTACCTATTCAAAACGTTGGATGCCGTCGCTGAAGCTAACAATGGCATTGAATTATCCGAAGCCAAGCTTATTCAACGTTTCAAAAATGATCTGAAAGAACACTTTCTACATTCGGATTTATAGCTTTATCATCTGAAAAAGAGCCTCTCCTTTTTCCTTTCTTTCTCCATCTGTTATACGAATAACTTTACTTCAGATCTTGACCATCACTATAAAAGCAACTGTGATGTGCAAATGCTATGCTCAGAATCATTAGTGTTGCATAATAAATGAGCTAATTTAAGTCTATATTTATTGCCAAATCATTCAGCTTTCCACTTTCAACCTTATTGAGGGTTTAAACTATATACCAGCGTCTAAAATTCTATTCAATTTATGCTTTCGCTCTTCTTCACTAAGGTGACTTAGACAATTTTTTATATAAAAATGTAATCCTTCTCTAATATCACTTGATTCATGTATAATTTGTCCTTCCTGCATCACCATAAGTCTATTGGATATTCTTAAGATTTTTCTTATTTGATTAGATACAAAGAGAACGGCTTTATTAGGTTTCTTAACGTATTGCTTTAAATGATCAAAACACTTGGCCTTAAAGACAGAATCACCTACGGCAAGTGCTTCATCAATTATGAAAACATCAGGCTCAGTGGCTATTGCTATAGAATAAGCCAGTCTGGCTTTCATTCCAGATGAATAATTACCTAGGGGTTTATCCAAGTGTTTCCCAAGTTCTGAAAAGGACTCAATGAATGCTAACTTAGCGTCAATTTCGCTTTTTGACATTCCAAACATAGCCCCCTTGATATAGATATTTTCTCTTCCTGTAAAGAGTTCTCTAAATCCCGTAGATAATGTAAAGATTGCGATGACTTTTAAATTCTTTTTACCATATATCGCACCTGAACTGGCTTGGTAAATATTAGCAACAGTACGCATAAGAGTTGTCTTCCCTGATCCATTGGAACCAACTATGCCTAATATATCGCCTTCAAATAGGTCAAAGTTAATATTTTTCAGGGTCCAGAATTCTTTATCACGTAATTTGGTATGAGTGTTTTTTATGCCTAATAGATCATAGAACAAGTCCTGTATACCATGCAGCATGCTATATTTAATATCACTATTAGAAAAGGTCTTGTTAAGATCACGGACAGATAAAAGAGGCTTTCGTTTTTTCATATACAGGTTTAATTTGAAATTAGCCTTTCAACGATTTTAACCTCAGCAATAAGAAAAAACCGAACGGTAAATAGGAAAAAACAAAAAATAAGACAGCTACACCCAAGCCACAACCAAGGTTCAAAAAAACCACCATTTAATAAAATCTCTCTGCTAAAACCTACCAGATAGGTCATAGGGTTGTACTGGATGATCTCAGAAAGAATCCCTGCTTCTATTTGGGGTGTGTAAACAATAGGTGTAAGGATCATTAGAAAACCAAGTCCATGATCAACTATTTTTGCTAAATCAGTAGCAACTACACGAAAGAAAGAAATAATTAGACCTATACTGATACCCAGTAATAATAAAGGTAGTAAGGTGAAAGGAAAAAGAAGAGCCGACCATTTAAAATTAACGCCAAAAAATAGTAAAATAACGATATTGATTATCAATGGAATAAGGAATCTAATGAGGTGGACAATTATTTTTTCAGCTACTAAAACCTCTCTGGGAAACTTAGTCATAACAATCATTCTACTTCTCCCTACGAAAATCTTACTTACACCATAATATATATCAATGAAGAATACCCAAATGGATGTACTCAGCAATACAAAGGCGGGATAGGGAACTTCCGTGTCACCTGGATTCAAGACACCTGAGTTGTCAAATAATATCCAGGAGACAACTGAAAATATAGGGACTAAAAACAACCAAGCAATGCCAATAAAAGAACGTTTATATTCATCTAGGATGTCAATACGAACTAACTGCCGAATAAGGAAGGCATAATCGTTCAGATTCTTTATAATCTGTATCCACCCATGTCTAATTGTCCTTGGAGGTCCCAAGTAGAGTAAATTTTTGATAATTGATGTTTTTCTTAAGAGTATTAATCAATATAAATCAAAATTTGCTAAGAATCCGATCTTATAAAATAAGATCACACTGCTTATTGAAAGCTAAGTCAATTAGTATTTACTAAAAAACTGTCCAGGTCTTTATTGAAATAGTTTCTAAACTGATAAGCTGATTTATTTCTTATGGGGTAAATGGGCCTTTTTGTAAAAAAAACCGCTCTATCAACGTAGTAAGCTATCTGTTCTTCATCAAGTTGCCAGTGGCTGCACATTTTTTGTATTTCTTCTTGAAGGTCTTGTACAATATCTTCAAATCGAAGAGTCAAAATTTTCTCACAATTATAGTACACTAAAAGATTAAATGTTTTAATATACTCTAGCCAAACCATTTCTACCATCATTCCTTTCTCGAAAGGTAATTCGTTCAATAATTGCTGATAGGAAATTTCGGAAGATAGAAGTTTTTTTTCCCTTGTATTTAAAATGGTATCTAATTCAAATGAAAAAAAATATAGCCACAACCTTCGCATAGTGTCTACAGTCCACTTCTCAGGGCTCTTTTTGTAATAAAAATAACCTGAGATGATTAAATCTATTGGATGTCTTATTGTATGGGTCATAAGTGCATCGGAAAAGATCTTTCTATCAGGCCACAATACCTGATTATTTAAGGATATGAATCGAGGGGCTTTCGCCCCTTCTAAATGTTGCACAAATCTCTTTCGATTACCGCGAAAGTGGTAGTTTTTATCAAAGGCTGAACTCATAAAACGGGTTAAGCATTTATGATAGTCAAAACGAATTTTATATGGAGCTTTATTTACTTTTAAATTCATAACGATCTTTCTCAAGAATGTACAGATGAGGATTTCTCTTTTCTATTATTTAGGTATTTCTTAGCTATTGCTCTTCCCTTTAATCTAAAAGGTTCTTCAATGAATTTGAAATTAAGTTCAGAGAGTAGTGCAGTGACAAATAGAACACTTAATAGGTATATAGAAGAGGGAAGTAACCATTCTGTTCCTTGATAACTCTCAGGCCAATATTCCACGAAGAGTACTTTCATTGTTTTATAAACAGGAATATGAATTAGATAAAGCGCATAGGACCTTGAAGCTATCCATAAGAAGATTTTTTGTAGCCAAGCTATGCGGATGAAATAATCCTTATCGTAGGAAGCAATATAAACTAAGCAGGTACTAATAAGCGTTGCTAGGCTAATATCCCATCGTTTTGGAATCAAGTGGTGGGGACCACTTAGAACCATTAGACTCAAAGATAGAAAAGAAATGAGGATGAATCGTGCAATGGGATTATTCAGAAATATGGGATCGAATTCAAAATAGGTTCTTCCGCGACGCTGCCATATTGCTGATAAGATACCTAAAAAAAAGCCATCGACACGAAAGGTTCCTGGGATTTTACTTTGAAATAAGATTAGTTGTAAAAACACCAAAAAAAGGAGTATAAAAGGAAGTCTTTTCTTTGCAAAGAAGATTATGAAAGGAAAAATGGTATAAAATTGAATTTCAAGGGATAAGGTCCAATGAACAAACATGGAATTATTGAACTTCCCATTCCCAAATACTTTCCAAAAGTAAATATTGAATATATTGAGTAAGCCCGCAAATAGACCATTGAAATTCCCAAGGAAGGTTCCAAATTCATTTGTTGTATTAAAAAGTAAAAAGAGAAGGAAAGGGATGAATAGCCAAAGCCAGGCCGAAGGGATCAATCGCCAGAAACGGCGAATCCAAAAGACAATGGATAGGCGGAAGAATTCTACCTTAGAGGAGCTTTTTTCTAATTTAGGGATTAGACTTTTGGCGATGACAAAACCCGATATTACAAAAAAAAGTTGCACTCCCTTTCCTCCGCCAAAACAAGCATATAGTTCTTGAATGTATGGAATGTCAAAGGGTATTAAATACCTTTTCATATGGCCAAACATGACTAGTAGTATAGCTAAAGCCCTAAGTATTTCAACATCTACGATATAATTCGATCTATAATTAGTAGCCATATCGCAAATTAATATTTAGTTGAACTATTTTCCAAAAATTGCCTTATTTTAAATCAATTTGGCTTTGTCGAATTGTCTTTTAGTCTTCATTAATTTATTTTGTGTTCCAAATTACTTCAGATTCTATTGTTTCCTACAGTGGGCTCTTGTAATTTTAAAGATTATGACGAAATGATTAGTTTGTAAATCCTTCCGTTTTTAATTAAAATTTAATCGCTTACTTCCAATTGTCCGAGATCCTGAAAAGAAATGACGACAATAGGTCTGAGTGGAAATATGTCATATGATTATTTTAGTATACACTAAATATTGTAAGGATACTATACAGGACAATATAGGGGAGAGTGAATATAGCTATTACTATGTACTGCAAAGATTTTTACCAATACTCAAAGAAGTTGGCAAAGTAGTAGAGCTAAGAGATCCTATGAAAGAAGTCGATGATTTGTACGCTAAAGCGAAATTTGATGGAGAATCCTGTGTTTTTCTTTGCTTTAGTGCTCCGCATAATCAGTTTCTTGACTTGCTTTGTCCTAGCATAGCTGTCTTTGCTTGGGAATATGATAGTATTCCAAATGAATACTGGGGAGAAGACCCTCGAAGTAATTGGGTAGAAGTACTCAAAAAGATGGGCTCAGCAATTACACATAGCGAACACAGTGTAGCAGTTGTTAAAAAGGAACTAGGAAACTCATATCCTATCATCTCCTGTCCTGCACCTATTTATAAATTCACTGAGAAGTGCAAAAAACAAAGTGACTCAAATCATCAATTCACCCTTGATACAACTAAAGAACATATAGATTCTAAAACGATTGACTTCCAAAAAGAAAGTCCGTCCATTAGTTTAAACAAAAGGTTTGAGGTTACTCATCTTTTGTTGCAACGCTGGTCCCATGAAGTAGTGGAGGATATCTTACCAAGGTATTTTTACCGATTTTTAAGAAATACTTATCTTCTGGCAGGAACTTCAATAGCACGTTCCGTTCGTTTTTTTACGGGCAAGCAGAATTTGGCATCTAAGTCCTTGAACATAACACCTAATAAGGAAAAAGAACTAATAACAGGTATCATCTACACATCGATACTGAATGTTTTTGACAGTAGAAAAAATGTACACGATATGCTTTCTGCTTTTGTCTCTGCCCTTGGTGATAAAGAGGATGCAACATTGATCGTAAAGACTCCTATTACAGGGGGAGACTATTTTTTCAGAGAAATGATCCTTGGGTATTTGAGGAAGTTACCCCCATTTCGTTGCAGAATATTGGTCTTAGCTTACTATCTGGAAAAAGGGGATTATTCTAAGCTAATAGAGTCGACAAGTTTTTATGTCAATACATCTTATGGGGAAGGACAGTGCCTACCACTTATGGAATACTTATCTAGTGGTATACCTGCAATTGCTCCTAAAGCCACGGCATTAGAAGATTATATCAATGAAGAAAATTCATTTGTGCTCTCTACAGCAGCAAGTCCTACCTACTGGCAACACGATGAGCGAAAAGCAATAAGAACAGTGCATCACAGACCTGACTGGTATGCTATAGTTGAAGCTTTTAAAGAAAGTTATAAAGTAACTAAAGAAGACCAAATACGATATCGCCGTATGTCTGAAAATGCACTACAAAGTATGAAGTCACATGCTGAGGCCTCTTTGATAAGAGATCGGTTAAAACGTTTTTTAAAGCAGCAAATGACGGAATCAACTAATTAGAATTATGAACTTAAAAGATAGGATTTTGATTCACTGGAGAGATTTAAAAGATCGAATGACAGAGGAATCTCTTAGAAATAGCATACTACTAGCCAAAGCTTCCTTGAGAGCAGAACAAGCTGACAAGCGTGCATTCTTGGTTTTGGGAGCCGAGTCTCATGGCTCACATCTGGTAACAGATATATTAATAAATGCGGGTTGTATTGGCCATGCAGGAAACCATGTACCCTGGCAACCGGAGAATAAGGTTTTACTCAGAGGATTGAAGAAACCCTGGCAATTTAAATTCCCGACCGATATTCAACCCTGGGACAAAGTGTCTCCAACTGTTGAGGACCCTATTGTATGGAGACGCAGCATACCTCATGGAAAGCAATGGATTAATATTAGTGAAATGATTAGAGGACTTCGGGCAAAGGGCTATGAGGTTAAGGTGATTGTTGTGAACAGAGATTCTACCTCAGCTATAGAATCTCAATTAAAATGGAGACATGTAAAGACAATAGAGGAAGGAGAGGCAAATATTCAAAAAGCGTATCTACATATCTTCAGACATCTGCAAAAATCCGCTGTCGATTACGTATTGGTCAATTACGAGGCCTTAGCGCTGTATCCTCAGGCTCAGAATAGACTGCTCAAACAATTAGGTTTGAATCTACCTAAACACCCCTGGCCTGTTTACGATGGAAATAGAAAATGGCATAATATGCCGCAGATAAAAGAAGTTGATTTTCCTGAAGCTTGGTATCCTTGCAAACACGATCCCTCAAGTTATTTTGAGCGAGTAGAGAGAGGTTTTCAAGTGATGAAAGAGTCCACATTAGTGATTTGTGGATTGGCAAGAGATGTGATGCATTCACTACCTGTTGTGATGAAAAAACTTGATCTTTTAGGAAGTAAATTTAATGACTATAAAGTAGTAGTAATTGAAAATGATTCCAATGATGGGAGCCTAGAATTGCTCAGACATTGGGAAAAAATAAATCCAAAGGTTGTACTTATATCAGAAAAACTGGGAACGCCAAAATGGAATTCAGTACCCGACCCTGAGCGAATGAAACAGATGGCAAGTTGCAGGAATCGTTACCTAGATCATATTCGCTCCATGGATTTTAAATTCGATTATCTTTTGGTCTTTGATTTAGATATTTCGCTTGGTTTCAGTTATGATGGTTTGGCGCATACTTTCAGTCATATAGACTGGGATGTGGTTGGATCCAATGGAATTTTGGTACCTCCATTTGGTAATCCAATTCCAAATCCTATATTTTACGATGCCTTTGCTTTCCGAGCAAAATCTTTGGGTGAATTGACTACTGAAGAAATCAACGCTCTTTACTTTGAGCGTGGGGAAGAAATGATTCCCGTCGAATCATGTTTTGGTGGACTTGCCATTTACAAGCAAGAAGCTATAATGTCCAAAGCCAGTTATGGAGGAGAGGACTGTGAACATGTCGTTTTTCACCGTAACTTAGCTACACTAGGTTTTGATCGACAATTCCTAAATCCAAGTCAAATAGTATTGTATAGCGAATGAATAGCATAAAAGAAACACCATACCGGAAGTTTATTATTCTCTCCTCACCGAGGTCGGGAACTCACATGCTAAGGACGGTACTTAGGAACCATCCTAATGTGGTCGCTCATTCTGAATTATTTAATCCAGATTTTCTAAAAAACAAAGCTTTTGGGCCGGAAACTCCTTCCAATATAATTTTGAAGGAGCATATATATTGTCAATACCCACCGAATACGGAAATGGTCGGATTTATTATACACCGCAGTGGCACGCCTTGGGGAGATTGGCCGGACTTGTGGTCGACTTTAGAGAAGGATGAGAGTATTTTTGTAATCAGCCTAAGAAGGAGGAATTTACTTAGGCGCTACCTTTCTTATCAGGTAATGCGAACATTTAAAGGCGCAAAGCCAAAAGCCCTGAAATTTGATGCCAACCATTTAAGGGCTGATTTTTTGTATCAAGAAAAAGAGTTGCAAGATTTCGATGCTCGTTTCTCGGGACATCCATTACTCAAGGTCTACTATGAAGACTTATGCAATGATTTTCACCATACTGTCCAGTCTGTATTATCATTTTTGGAAGTAGATAAGATGAAACTATGGCCAGATATTGAGGGTAGGCCCAAAAGAAAGTTAGCCAATGCCATTGAAAACTTTTCAGACTTGAAAGTAACATTCAAAAATACCTCTTGGGAGGAATTTTTCGATGAGGATAATGATGTTAAACACATTTTTAAACCTGAAGAAGACAAAGAAAATAAAAGCTTACTGAATAAATTGCGTTCTTTTTTAAGAAAAGTAACTAAAGGAGCTTTTAGCTTATTCTTATAAATCAATTTTATTGGTAAATGAGATTAGACTTTATCATAGCAGGTTTTAGTAAGTGTGGAACAACTGCACTGTTCAGCATGTTGGCTAAACACGAGAGTTTATTCTTACCAAGTAGGTTTAAAGAACCAAGGTTTTTTAATAGAGAGAATTACGAAATATATTGGAACTTATATGCTAACCTGTTTTATACAGCAAAGGCCAACACCCTAATAGGGGAAGGTAGTATATCCTATTCTGAATCAGAATTTGCCTTACTAAGTGCAAAACGTATTCGTAAACATTTCCCTAAGATAAAGATCATATTTATTGCTCGCGATCCAGTTACCCGATTAGAGTCATCCTATCGGGAAATGCATAATAGTGGTTCAGATTGGGGTATAAGGTGTCCTGGAAGTATTGAAAAAGCACTTATCAGCATGCCCAATATGCTTAATGATACCAAATACTGGGAAATCTTAACTATTTATGAATCCTATTTTCCAAAGGAACAGCTATTGGTAATATTTCAGGAGGAGCTTAAGCAAAATCCCAAAATGGTTCTAGAACATTGTTGTCAATTTTTGGATATATCTTCTCAGGATCTGGATACCATGCTAATTAAAGATAAAAACCAAGGCGAAGCCAAATATTATGATACTATCGAGTTTCGAGAAGCCAGGCAATCCAAAGAATTTTCAAGGGCTGTATCCAAAATTAATGTAAGTGTTCAAAATCAGTTTTTACCGGGGCTAAATATGCGCCAAGTCTTTGGAAAAAAAGGAATAAATTGGTCCGAAGGAGCAAAAAAACAAGTCGTGGAAAGCCTAGGGCAGCAACCTTTTACTTTTTTATCTAAATATGGAAAAGCACCTTTGCTTTGGAATAAATATTTGCAGTTTATTGATTAAATATCGAGCTGATTTAGAAATTCGTTAAACAAAGGTCTAACCTGTTTAACAGAACAATATTCACTCATACTTTTAGCTGATGCTTTGGACATGGAGTAATAGGCCTGTGGGTCATCATTTACCAGTTTATAGCTTCTCAAGAGTTGATCTTCTAGTGAAGCCTTGTACTCATCAGATTTCTTCATAAAAAAGGTATTTTCATTACTAAAGGATGGATGATTAGAAAGCGGTGGACTAATAAGAGGTTTGCCCGCTGACATGAACTCCAGCAAGGAGTTGCCAATTTCATCAGTACAGGATGAGTTGATAACGAAATGTGTAGCCCTAATTAGCTGTTCATATTTAAGCTGGCTTAGATGTTCATTAATTATAATTATAGAGCAGTTACAGGTCTTAGATTTTAGCAATTTAAGCATCCGTCTTTTTTGGCTTTTCCTTACTCTTCCTGCCATTTTGATTATTAGTGTTACATTCGCTGTTGATTTAAAAGCTTTTCCAAAAGCTGTAATAATAGCTTTATAGCTTTTGAATGGATTATTAGCACCGATAATTGTTGTATATACGATTCCTTCAGTAACTAAGGTCGTAGGTTCAAAATAGATCAGCCCCCTTCGAAATAAGTATTCAATGGCAAGCATAAGATTTCCTTTTTTTATTGCAGAAGAAACGGAATGAAGTTTTCTATTTAAAGGAATCTTATTTTTGATGTGCTTCGCTCTACAGCCTTTCAATTGATTACTTATTACATAACCATCAGTCTTTAAGCTTGAAGAGGATATATCCAATTCTTGATTTAATTTTGAATAATAATCCCATAGCGGCGGAGGTATAGCAATTGAGGGAAGATCTCTGTGGAGATCTTCAATGGAAAGCAAGCTATTAGGACAGGTTGAGACCATGGCGATACTTTGTTGCAGGCCATTCCTTAAAATGGAATCGCTTGCTACCTTTACTTGTCCGGAGTAGTACTTTTTAGATCTCTTGTATATTGACCCGATAAAAAGTTTGCCACTATTTAATTCGAGGTAGTCTGCATTGGGAGCAGAAAAGGATATAAAAATATTTTTTTCCCCAAGACATTCTGCAACTAAAGAGATACTATCCACCTGCCGCTTTACATGCTCAACGAGCCTGACTAGGGTTCCTCGCTCTCTTAGTAATGGTGAAAAATATTTTACAAGAGCATAATGTTCCAGTTCTTCATGTCCGATGCGATCACCAAAGATTTCATCTCTATTAAAATAAACAGTATATATCATGTCCTCTTTTCTTTGAACTAAGGTATTGTAATTAATAACTGTTCAATTGTTTGTTTAAACTGCTGAAGGGGTATTCCTTCTTTATCCAGCTGAAAATCTAGACGATTATAAGACAACTTAAACAATTCAGACAGTTTTTCATACGTTTTCACTTTCCGGTTTCCAACAAAAAACTCTATTACCTTTGTACCTTCTTTACAAGCAATGAGGTTGGTTAATGCTGCACCATGTGGCGCAATAATGAATCTTGCTTCCGAGAACAGGTAGATTTGCTCCATTGGCTTAAATTCATTCAAATCGATGGATTCGAATCCTTTATGATTTAAATAGGGCTTTCCTGAAAAGAGATACAAGACTGACTACAAAGTAGTTAGCCTTTATTATTGAGTAAGAAATTCCCCGAA
>JAKVCU010000101.1 GCA_022448955.1 Saprospiraceae bacterium | reverse complement strand
GTTGCCTCCTAATGAAGCATTACCACGAATTACAACACGAGTAGAGCCACCTTGACCTGTGGCGACATTACTTACGTTTACACCTGCTATTTTGCCTGCTAAAGCGTTACCAATGTTCGCATCTCTAGCTTGGGCAATATTTTCTGCACCAATTTCTGTAACTGAGTAAGAGAGCGCCTTTTTATCTTTTTGAATACCGAGTGCAGTAACAACAACCTCATCTAAGTTGACCCCTTCTCGAAGTGTAAGATTCATTACAGATTGCGCTCCTACTGTAGCAGTAAGTGTTTCGTATCCAATTAGAGAGAAAGAAAGTTTTGCTCCTTCTTGGACAGTAAGTGAATATTTTCCATCTAAATCCGTTACAGTACCGTTAGACGTACCGTCTTCAAGTACGTTTACACCGATGAGTGGCGTGCCATCATCAGCAATGATTGTTCCGGTGACTGTTTTTTGGGCCATGATGCTGGAGAAAGCAAACAAGGCTGCGACAGTCAGGAGTAGTGATAGCCTTTTTTTCATAAAATAGTTCGTTTAAGTTAATAAAACAGAAAACCGCTTTTTTAGTATTTTCTGTTTTAAAGGTAGAAAATTATTATTAAACTGTATGCGTGCACGGCAAGAAAAAATTTTATTGTGTGCGCACACTATACAATAATAATAGGTTATATTGATATTTTGTGACTTTCAAATCTTTTTGGATTAATCGCCAAAATTCACTTATTTTTAGACAGAATTTATCTTTTGTATATATCCAACCATGGAAAGGAATCTTATGAGAAATACTCTTTTGGTATGCTTTTTTTGTTGTTCTTTAGTTTGTGCTTTTGCACAAACTACTTCTAGGCTCTTTGATTTAATGCCTGCTAATCAGACAGGAATCGATTTCAACAATAAAATCACAGATGAAAAAGAGCATAGCATTTTGATCTATGCTAATTATTATGGGGGTGCAGGTGTGGGTATTGGTGATTTTAATAATGATGGCTTAGAGGATGTGTTCTTTACTGGTAATTTGGTGAGTGATCGCCTTTATTTGAATAAAGGTAATTTTCAATTTGAGAACATTACTGAACAAGCACAAATCATTGATAACGGCGGATGGTCATCAGGTGTAGCTATTGCAGATGTTAATCAGGATGGCTGGTTAGATATTTATATTTGCCGAGAGCTTTATGACCATCAGCCCGACTTACGTCGGAATGTACTATATATCAATAATGGTGATCTTACTTTTTCTGAAAAGGCCGCTGAATATGGATTAGATGACAATCAAAGAACACGTCATGCTACCTTTTTAGATTATGATAAAGATGGCGACTTAGATCTCTTTCTGCTCAACCAACCTCCTAATCCAGGCAATTACTCAGAGTTTATGGGGACCTTTTTATTAAAAGAAGAATATAGCCCTAGGCTTTATCGTAATGATGGTGCTCGTTTTACGGATGTTACTACTGCTGCAGGGGTACTTCGTCCTATTTACCCAAATAGTGTAGTTGCCAGTGATTTGAATAATGATGGCTGGACGGATTTATACGTTGCCAGTGATTTTGATGCTCCTGATCTTTTATATATCAACAATGGTGATGGCACCTTCTCAGAAGAACTAAAAAAACAAATTCCTCATATCTCTTACTATTCAATGGGGGTAGATATCGCAGATATTAATAATGATGGAAATATGGATATCATGACTTTGGATATGGTAGCAGAGGATAATTATCGCTTAAAAGCCAATATGGGGGGAATGTATCCAGAAGCCTTCTGGAAGGTCGTAGAGAATAATGGCCACTATCAATATATGTTCAATGCAGTTCATTTAAATAATGGTAATAACTCTTTTAGTGAAGTGGGCCAATTGACTGGACTTTCTAGTACAGACTGGAGTTGGGCCAATTTAATCGCTGATTTTGACAATGATGGCTTAAAAGATGTTTATGTAACCAATGGCCTACTAAGAGACATTCGCAATAGCGATGCGGCAAAGACTTTCCCAAAGTATGTCAATAAAAAAATTGATGAATATATCAAAGCCCACCCTAATGAGGGAAATGTCTCGATATTTGATATCATCGATGTCAAAGAGGCATTAAGATTAGTTCCTTCTGAACCACTCTCCAACTACGCTTTCAAGAATGAAGGTGATTTGAAGTTTAGTAAAAAAATGAAAGATTGGGGATTGGATCAAAAGTCCTTCTCAAATGGCACCGCTTATGCAGATTTAGACAATGATGGAGATCTAGATTTGATTGTAAATAATATCAACGAAAAAGCCTTTGTTTATAAAAATCAAGCAGTAGAACAGCAGAAAGGCAATTATCTAAGAGTTAAAATCAATAATTCTGCCAATAAAGAAACGCTGTTAGGCACACGCCTAAAGATCGAGTATAACGGACAGCAACAATGGCTTGAACTAGCCAATGTCCGAGGTATGTATTCTACTTGCGAACAAACGGCCCATTTTGGCTTAGGCCAAAATAAAAGGGTTGATCGTTTGACGATCAACTGGCCAAATGGGGAACACACCATTTTAGAACAGCTCGATGTCAATCAGGTCTTAAATATTGATTACGCGAAGCTGTCTGCCGGAAGGCATGAAGCAAAAAAAGAAAAATCGCAAACAAAACTTTTCTCGGATTGTACAGCAACCAGTGCGTTAGGCTTTCAACATGCAGAAAATGAATTTGACGATTACGACAAACAAGTATTATTACCGCATAAAATGTCGCAATTAGGCCCTGCATTGACCAAAGGTGATGTAAATGGCGATGGATTGGAAGATGTATTTTTTGGTGGAGCAGCCGAGCAATTTGCTGAATTGTATTTGCAGCAATCAGATGGAAGTTTTGTTCTTTCTTTATCCAATGTGTTTGGTCAAGATGCGGCTTATGAAGATATCGATGCCGCTTTCTTTGATATCGATAATGATGGCGATCAAGATTTATACGTGGTAAGTGGTGGAAATGCGTTCCCTCAGCAAAATAAGATGTACCAAGATCGTGTATACCTTAATGATGGTATGGGGGGGTTCCAAAAGAGTACCACTCATTTACCCAAATTTAAGGACTCGGGTGCTTGTATCAGGCCATTTGACTATGATAAGGATGGTGATTTGGATGCCTTTGTTGGTGGTCGTCATGTACCTTGGGATTATCCTTCTCCTGCCATTAGTCGCTTATTAATTAATGAAAGAGGAAAGCTAGTTGATGGTACTTCAAAGAAAGCTAGAGAACTTGTGTTCTTAGGGATGATTACGGATGGGATGTGGATGGATTTTGATGAAGATGGTTGGACTGATTTAATTCTCACAGGCGAATGGATGGATATTACCGTCTTAAAAAATGAAGAAGGGATACTAAAAAAAGTAGATGTAGCTGCCTTTTCAGGCAAAACAGGGTGGTGGCATAGTCTTCATAAAGTAGATATGGATGGCGATGGCGATGAAGATTTAATTGCAGGAAATCTTGGACTGAACTACAAATATAAGGCAACTCCTGATGAGCCGTTTGAAGTGCACTATGACGATTTTGATGGCAATCAAAAGAAAGATATAGTTTTGAGCTACTATAACTTTGGAGAGCGTTTTCCGCTTAGAGGACTTTCGTGTTCTTCGCAACAAATTCCAGATATCAAAAAGCAATTTGGGACCTATGATATTTTTGCTTCTTCAGATTTGGAAACGGTCTATGGCAAAGATGAATTAGAAGGAGCATTGCATTATGCCGCTACTCATTTTGCCAGTTCCTACTTTGAAAACCTTGGTGGAGGTCAGTTTAAAATGAAAGAGCTTCCTCGTTTAGCACAAATATCTTCGGTCAATGCCATTGTAAGCGATGATTTTAATGGCGATGGTCATTTAGATATTGCCCTTGCGGGAAATATGTTTCAGTCAGAAATTGAAACACAGCGTAATGATGGAGGTATTGATGGAAAAGGCAACTTCCAGCCAATGAATGCCACAGAAAGTGGATTTGAATTGCCTTTTGATGTAAAAAATATGATTCAGGTAAATACATCAAAAGGGAAGATGATCATTAGTGCCAATAATGATGAAGCAACGAAAGTATTCCGTTTGGAATCAAAAACTGCCCAAAATAGATAAGCGATGATGCTCATAACAGGTACTTTTTTGGATGAAATAAGCCATGATATACCACACCAAAATTGGTCGGAAACAGAATGGGACCGCGACTTCCAATACATGAAGGCAATGGGTATTGATACGGTGATCCTCATTCGATCAGGTTATCGGCAATGGTTGACTTTCCCTTCAGAAGTAGTGATTAGAGAGGAGAATGCTTATATGCCTCCAGTAGATTTGTTGGATATGTATTTGCGTTTGGCAGAGCGATATGGGATGCAGTTTTATTTTGGCTTGTATGATTCAGGTAAATATTGGTGGGATCAAGGGGATTATCAAAAAGAATTGGATATCAATTTAAAAGTGATTGATGAAGTTTGGGAAAAATATGGCCATCGAAAAGCTTTCCAAGGATGGTATATCACCCAAGAAGTCAGTCGGAAAACAGGCGCTATCATAGACCTTTATGCTCAATTAGCTAAGCATTGTAAAGCAGTATCAAATGGTTTGCCGACTTTAATCTCTCCATATATTGATGGATCAAAAGCTTTATTGGCTAGCCAATCTTCTTTGAGCAAGACGGATACCATTTCGTTAAAGCAGCATGAGGCAGAATGGGACGAAATATTCAGTGGGATAAGAGATGTGGTGGATATTGTCGCTTTTCAAGATGGACATGTTGGATTTCATGAGTTAGCTGATTTTTTGAGTGTGAATAAAACGCTGGCAGATAAATATGGCCTGCGATCTTGGACCAATTCTGAAAGCTTTGATCGAGATATGCCAATTAAGTTTTTACCCATCAAGTGGGAAAAATTAAAACTAAAATTGGAAGCAGCTCAGAAGGCAGGTATGGATAAAGCCATTACTTTTGAATTTTCTCATTTCATGAGTCCTCAATCTGCATATATTCAAGCAAAGCATCTATACAATAGGCATGAGGAATATCGAAAGTCTTTTCCTGTAGCAGGGACGAAAAAAGACTATGCCGCTTTATACAAAAATGAGTTATTGGAAAAGGTCTTACCATTTTGGATGCAGCATTCCTTAGACCAAGAAAATGGAGGCTATTTTACTTGTTTGGATAAAGAAGGTAATGTCTTTGATCGAGATAAATTTGTTTGGCTCCAAGCCAGACAGGTGTGGACTTTTTCGATGCTGTATAATGAAATAGAGCAGAAAAAAGAATGGTTAGAGGTAGCTCAGCATGGTGCTCAATTCTTAGAAAAACACGGCCATGACCAAGAAGGAAAGTGGTATTTTGCGCTAAGCGAAGATGGTCAAGCATTGATACAGCCCTATAATATTTTTTCTGATTGTTTTGCGACCATGGCCTTTGGCCAGTTAGCGAAAGCTACTAGAGATCAGGATTATGCCAAATTGGCTTCGGATACGTTTCATAAAATTATTGAACGGCAGTATAATCCCAAAGGAATTTACAATAAAGCAATGCCCGGTGTACGGCCAAGCAAAAATTTTGCGCTGCCGATGATCTTGTGTAATCTTTCTTTAGAAATAGAGTCACTATTGGAAAAGGAAACGGTAGAGCAAACGATTCGTCATTGTATCCATGAGGTAATGGATGTCTTCTATAATGAGGAAAGCGGCCTTATCTTGGAAAATGTTAGTCCAGATGGAGCATTTATGGATACCTTCAATGGGCGTCTACTCAATCCTGGACATGCGATAGAAGCGATGTGGTTTATTCTGGATTTAGCCAAACGTATAGAGGATCAAGAATTGGCTAAAAAGGCAGTCGAAAGAGGCCTAAGAATGCTTGATTATGGTTGGGATGAAGAGCATGGAGGTATATTTTACTTCATGGACATCAAAGGCCATCCTCCTCAACAATTGGAATGGGATCAGAAATTATGGTGGGTACACCTAGAAACATTAGTATTTTTATTAAAAGCATATGAGGCTACGAATAACCCTCTTTGCTGGAGGTGGTTTGAAAAGGTGCATGCCTACACTTGGGAGCGATTTCCTGAAAAGGAAAATGGCGAATGGTATGGCTATTTGAATAGACAAGGAAGGGTTTTGTTACCGCTTAAAGGCGGAAAATGGAAGGGGTGTTTTCATGTACCAAGGGCATTGTACCAATGCTGGAAAACTCTTGAAAAAATAGGCTAAGGTAAGTCAGGCCAACATCCGATTATTATAAACGGATAGATTTTTAGTAAATCGGTAGCTTTTTCAAAAAAAGAAGAAGTTATCTTTAGAATTGTTTAAAAGGTAGGTGGCCAATCGATTATAAAAGTTAGAGTGCCAAGGTAAAGCTCTTTTGGTATTTCATAGCCATGGGATAAAAAACGGCCTGTCTAGCAGGCGAGTCAAATAACAATGTAAAAGGTATTATGGATGATGAATTCTTAAAAATGATGAAGGAGGAGCTAGCTCGTCATGCAGATAATATAAATCGAACTCCTCTAGAGGAGTTTGACAACTTATCGCCAGCTGATATGGATAGTCTTCTTTATGGCTTGTTAGCAGATCGTTGTGCTGTACAGTATCAAACTGCTGTAAGTGCAGCGGATTTATTAAAGGTGCCATTTTATCGCCTTTTTAGAGAATATTTATCAAGAATAGATGCTGCAAAAGCCTTGAAACTTACGGCGAAAGGAAATTTGCCTAGAAAATTATGTCTCGAGCTTTATGGTCTTGGAATAATAAAAGAATATTATATCGAGAGTGGATTAAGCAAATTGAATAAAGAGGAAGATAGCATTGTTCTTCAAAATTTGAAAATTATTGGAGAGCTAGCAGGTTTGACTAAAAAGCGAAACAACAAGCTTAGTCTTACAAAAAAAGGAATAATAAGCCTAAAGGAGGGAAAAGAATTCAGTTTGTTCCAAGTTATTTTTATGACTAATTTTTCAAAATTCAATTTAGGCTACCATGATCTCTACGAAAGTGAAGGTATGCAAAGTTTATTTGGATATACTTTGTATTTACTGCTCCAATATGGAAAAGAAAAGAGGCCATTGACTTTTTATATTGATAAAAATTTAAAGTCTTTTCCCTCTATATTAGAAGAATTTTCAAATGAAAATTATAGTACCCCACAGCTTCGATATGGTAACTGTTTTTATATCCGATTTATAGAACGATTTTTGAAGTTCTATGACTTTATACAAATAGACAGTGAAAAGCCTAAGAGTTTTTATGATGGAGATATAGTAATAAAAGCAAGCGATCTATTCTTTGAGATATTTAGAATTGATAAGAGCAAGTTCATGTTTAAGCGTACAGGCTATGATGCCTAATATATTGAGTAAGAAGACTTCGAGCTAAAAATAATTACTATGATCAAGTTTATAATTGGGCTAAACGAGTAGATTATGCTAAAGGTAGCGAAAAGTAGAACTGAATAAAAAGCGTTTTCAAAATACGATTCAGATAGAATATAGTATGGTTTACAAATACTCCATTAGTTTTTAGGTTTTTCTTGGTAATAGCACTAGGGAAATAATAGCTGAAAGGGCAAAGCATAGCATTGCGAATAAAAACTGCTCTTGCCCTGTAAAGCTCATCCGTTTCATCTCAAATATAACTGTATTCATAATCAGTAATAGATGATAAATGGTAGAAAGAACTGCAACAATGAATAAGAGTTTTCTCAGCATATTTACCTTATTATTCTGTTGATTACTTACAATTTATGATTTACTGGACAAAGTTGCCACTCCAATCCACTGCTTTTTTATGGAAAGGGTCAAATAAGTAATCTATCAATACTGCTAGCTCAAAACGTCTCATAGGCCTCTCTAAATCAAAATTTTGTAATTTATAATTTTCTTCCCATTGCTCTTTAACTTTTTGCTTGAATACTCCTAACTGTTTGATGCTAGGATCATTTGTTTTAATTGTTTGCGCCATCATCCAAATAGCAAACAAGCTTTCCTCTACAGATAAATAAGGTTTTAGGATGAGCTCATGATCCAATTCAACACCATACACATCTTTGAATCCATCCTGAATATCCGTAAAATGGACGGTCGTATCTGGGTAAAACCAAGTCCTATTTGCCCATTTATACGCTTCTCCAACACCTTTCAGAAAACCGGTAGCCCCTACTCTCTGGATGGAGCTAAAAAAAGGATGATCTGGTAAGACATCATAATAAGGCATTAAATAAGCATTGGCACTAAGTAGCGTATCCTGCAAAGCTCTTATATTGACCTCTTTAGGGGATTGTTGCTTTTTTATCGCTGTCGCAGCAAGTGCTCCTGCTGCTTGGCCAATTTGCAAGATTACGGGCTGCAACCGAGACGAACCATTGACAATATTGGAAACTGAAATGGGCTTTTCTGCTATGATTAAGTGATCCACTTTCTTAGGGATCAATGCTCCTAGTGGTATATTAAAAGAGGGCACAGATGGGAAGTCAATCTCTGGTGCATCAGGAAGCTCCTTATGGTGGTGGTCAATGGGATAGTCGCCAACAGCTATACCTGTCCGAAATAGTGGTGATTTTTGCTCATAGGGTTGTAGTATATGATGGACATTCATTCGGCACAAGCCATGAAATCGGCGTCCTTCTCTGTGGTAAGGGATAAAAGGCAATAAATCTGTTGTAGGAAATTCATCTTCAGCTAAGCCCAAATTTTTGTACCCTAATTCATGTTGTATATAATAGATAAATTGCAGTGTTTTGGCTTTGGCTTTCGCCAAAATAGCAGACCTTTCGGCCAATGGAACATCGATTAGATGAGCATAATAATCATTCCCTTTGATGGGCCAATTGATCATATATTTTTCATTAGGTAATTTTCCATAAGTAAGCATAGTTTCGCAGGGATGCGCTTCTCCATTCGCACAATTGACCTCACATGAACAATGAAATTGAGTAGGATCGTAGTTTTGAGGCCTTGGAATAGTTTTATCCGCCTCTTTTCCAAAATCCTTTAAGATAGCTGCGAAAGTTAAATCTTGAATAATATTATTGGACTCGGGAAGGGCCATGCTTTCTTTGGATTGGAATTTGGATTCCATGCCTACATCGTAGCTAGCCCCTACGGCTGCGGCTACATCGCCTAAATCAGTTGCATCTATCAAAATTTCACAACTAATTATTTGTTTCTTTCCATTTTTATCTACTTGGATTTCCCAAGCTGATCCTGTATGCCTTGCATGGATCAATTGTGATTGATACCAAACGTCTAAGTTTTTTTCCTTTTCAGTAAGGTTCTTCCATATCTTGGCTCCTACATGGGGCTCAAATAGGGTATTGCTTACCCAGCCTGTTTCAATGGCTTTGGCACCGCCATAATGTTGACGTAAAGCCGATCGGAATTCTCCCCACAAACCAGCAGGCATGTGGTGATTGCCATCAATAGCACTGACCCCAGCAGCAGTTAACATTCCTCCAAGCCATTGGTGGGGTTCAATAATTAGGGTTTTAGTACCCATCCTCGCTGCCTGAATGCCAGCAGTGGTCCCACCCGTTGATCCCTGAATGATGACAATATCATATGCAGTGGAAGTATGCTCATCAGATTGGCAAGCAAGCGTGAAAAGAATCAGTAGTAGTAGGGCAAACAATCTTCCAGTCATGGTGCTTGGTATTTTGGGAAAAGATAATACAATTTTATCTTTGTGTTCGAACACAGAGTAGAATATCATAAATTTTTGTGCAAATAATAGCTACTAACTGTCATGTAATTGGCGCATTAATTTATGGGCAATCTGTATCTTCACTTCTCTTTTAAAAGGCTGTCCTAGGAGATGACCATATCGATATATTTCGGAATTTAAAAAACACTCAGTTGTATGAAAAGACTGCTACTTATCTCACTTGCGGGAAGTTTTCTGTTTTTCACTAATGCTTACGAGACTGACCCTATCGACGAAATGATCTGGACTTACATGGAAGGTAATACCGATTGGATGAGAGTCAAGGAAGGCGTTGCCATTAGCCCTAATGATTTACTAAGAGATTTTGGAAAAGATTTAGGTTTGAGCGATGCCGATGAAATGCGCTTGTATCGTACTGATCACGACGATCTAGGATTTACCCATCATAGGTATCAACAATTTTATAAAAATGTACCCATTGAGGGTGGAGAGTTGTTAATACATGAAGTTGGTGGTCAAGTAAAAACCTTAAATGGTAAAATATTCCAAGGTATTAATACCAATACCATTCCATCTATTACTGGAGAAGAAGCTATTGAATCTGTCTTGAATTCTTTAAATGCAGGACAGTATTTATGGGAGTCAAAGCTAGCACAAGAAATGATTAAAGCTGTTTCAAAAGATCCTGATGCTACCTTTTATCCACAAGCAGCCTTAGTATTGGTTGATCCAACATTTGAAGTAATTGCTGAAAATGTAAAACTAGCATACAAGTTTGAAGTCAGAGCTCAAATCCCTTTGATTCATGGTCTTTACTTTGTGGATGCTGTAACAGGGGAAGTACTGCAAAATATCAATCAGTTGCATGCTACAGATACCCCTACACTTGGGAAAACACGTTATGATGGCGAACGACAAATTGTGACAGACTCTATTGCGCCAGATACTTTTCGCTTGCATGAGCAGGGTAGAGGAGGAGGAATCTTTACCTATAATCTGCAAATGACGACTAATGTAGATAATGCTATTGATTATATTGATGCAGATAATTATTGGGAAAATGATGATTCTACAGATATAGAGTCTGCTATTAGTGCACACTGGGGAGCGGAGCAAACTTTTGATTATCTGAATGAAAAACACAACTATATCGGTGTAGATAATGACAGCATGCCATTAATCAGCATGGTTAATTATGGACAAAATGTAGTAAATGCATTTTGGAATGGTATGTGGGCTACTTTTGGTAATGGAGATGGTGCTCGCACTGCCTTAACTTCTTTGGATGTAGTAGGACATGAGTTTACACACGGTATCACTCGTTCTACTGCTAATCTCTTGTATTATAAGGAAGCAGGTGCTTTGAATGAGTCTTTCAGTGATATTTTTGGTGAGGCAGTGGAAGATTATGCAAAAGAAGAAGGAACAGATTGGCTGATTGGAGGAGATTTTCACACAACTTCTGGAGCTGCATTTAGAGATATGTCTAATCCAAATGCTGAAGGTCATCCAGATACTTATTTAGGTGATCTCTGGACGAATACATCAGGTGATAATTTTGGGGTACATAGTAATAGTGGGGTACAGAATTTTTGGTTTTATCTACTAACGACTGGTGGAACGGGTACCAATGATAATGGTGACGATTACGAAGTAAATGCGCTTGGTATTGATGTCGCCGGAGATATTGCTTTCCGCAATTTGCAATTTTATTTGGTTCGACTTTCTCAGCATCGCGATGCACGAATGGGAGCTTTGGTAGCAGCAGAGGATATTCATGGTCTTTGTTCGGCAGAATTAGAAGAAACTGCAAGGGCATGGCATGCAGTAGGAGTAGGAATGCCCATTCGGGATAATGATATTCAGCCAGTAAGCTTGGAAGGATTATCCGAATTTGAATGTGGTATTGCTGACAGCACATTTTTGACTGTTGAATTTCGTTATAATGGTTGCGCAATGGATATCGCAGCAGGCAGCGAATTGCCTTTTGCTTATCGTATAAATGGAACCGACTTAGTCGAGGATACTCTTACACTAGCAGAGACTTTAAGTTCTGGAGAAACAGTAAGTGTAGAGATTGGGCCTATTACAGCATTTGCAGAAGCACAAGAACATAAAATCTTAGTGTGGTCTGCTTTTCAAGGAGATACAGAAAATAATAATGATACCATTCGTTTGGACTTAATTAATGTTGGTGAAGATAGTCGAGATATTCGCTTAAAGCGAGTAGAAAACCCTAACTCCGCTTGTCTGCTAGGAGTCGAAAATGTGGGGCTTGTAGTGGAATATCTAGGCTGTAATGAATTGCCAGCTAATGCCATGATTCAGGTTGGATTTCAACTAGAAAATGGCGTAATCGTAACAGATTCGATAATCACAAACGAGCCTCTAGCTTATGGTGATGAAATTGAATATACTTTTGATGAAATATTCTTAGACTTTTCTGAAAAAGGAAGGTATGGATTTGATGCTTGGGCCTCCTTTACGGAGGATGGGCAAACGGCCAATGATACTCTCTATGATTTTGTGCTTACCCATGCGGAAGAATTGACTGTTTCAGAAACTATTGACTTTGAGCACGGAGATGCAGAATTGGATTCTTTCTGGATATCTGCTAATCGTTTTGCAGATGCAGATATTATTGCTGGAGAGGGATTAAATGGGGGTTCTGCTGTTCGTCTTACAGGAACAAATTTTGTTGATAATGCAGCCTACGAATCTTGGCCCTATGAAAGAGAAAATAGTCTATTTAATATTTTTGAAGATTATGGCGCTAAGTTCTGTTTCTGTGCAGATTTGACCAACTTCAATGTTGCTGTACTTCGATTTGATATCAAACAAACTATTTCTCCATATCATACGGAGGTAAAAGGAATTGATGGCAGTCTGTTTGGTAGTTTAAGGTTAAGTGTTGATGGAAGTGATGATGGGCCAGTCTATAATGCTACTCCTGGAGCAACTCCATCATACTCGAATAAGGTATTGATTATGAATCAGTACATCGGAAATATCGTAGAAATTTGTTTTGAATCAAGAAATGCCATGCATCCAGATGCAGATCCATTTGGTGTGGGAGATAATGCTTTCCTAGATAATATTCTACTCACAGGATTAGTCACAAGTACTAATGATCCAATACCCTTCGAAGGGGATCTTAGCTTATATCCAAATCCCAATAATGGTAGCTTCCAATTAGCTATAGATGCCCCAAAAGCTGGCCTATCTATTGTCCAATTATATAACACCATTGGCCAGAAGGTTTGGGAACAGACAGCGGATATTGGAACAGGAAAACAACAACTTAATATGGACGTAAAGGATTTGCCGAAAGGCATATATACCTTACAGTTTCTAATGGGTGGGCAACGATGGACAAGCAAAATGGTAGTTAATAATTAATGCCTGTCCAATAACAACAATTAGAGATATAATTAAAAGGAAGATTTGCCAAATTGCAAGTCTTCCTTTTGTTTTTCGTAATTTTGGAGATTAGATAGAAAAACGCACTAATTTGTAAATGAGCAATTTTGTAGTTTCAGCCAGGAAATATCGTCCGAATCGTTTTGAGGATGTAGTGGGACAGGCGCATGTATCGCTGACTCTAAAGAATGCTTTGCGCAATGACCACTTGGCTCATGCCTTTTTGTTTTGTGGACCAAGAGGGGTGGGAAAGACTACTTGTGCTCGTATTCTGGCTAAAGTACTAAATTGCCAAAATCTAAATGATTCCTTTGAACCTTGTAATACCTGCGACTCTTGCCAATCTTTTAATGAGAATGCTTCTTTCAATATTACCGAATTAGATGCTGCTTCCAATAATAGTGTTGAACACATTCGTGCTCTAATTGAGCAGGTGCGCTTTCAACCACAACAGGGGAAATATAAGGTCTTTATTATTGATGAGGTTCACATGTTATCCCAACAGGCCTTTAATGCATTTTTGAAAACCTTGGAGGAACCTCCTTCTTATGCGATTTTCATCTTGGCAACAACGGAAAAGCACAAAATTATACCCACCATTCTTTCTCGTTGCCAGATTTTCGATTTTAAGCGGATTCAAGTACAAGATATGGTAGCGCATTTACAGCATATCTGTGTAGAGGAAGGGATTGAAGCAGAGCCAGATGCCCTTAATATTATTGGACAAAAAGCAGATGGTGCACTGCGCGATGCACTCTCTATTTTTGATAGAATTGTCTCCTTTTCAGGAAAGCAAATTAAGTATGAAGATGTTATTTCAAATTTAAACATCTTGGACTACGATTACTTTTTTAAAGTAGTCGATGCTTTGTTAATGGAGGATGTGTCAAAAATGCTTTTGATTTTTGATGATATCTTAAAAAAAGGGTTTGACCCTGATTTATTTATTAATGGATTGGCTTCGCATTTACGTAATTTGTTAGTCTGCAAAGACCCACAAACTATACCATTATTAGAGGGTAGTGATAGCTTGAAACAACGTTATGGTAATCAAGCTAACTTAGCTCCATTTACCTTTTTGCTGACGGCATTAAACCTATGTAACGATTGCGATATCAATTATAAAATGGCTCGTAATAAGCGATTACATGTGGAAATGACGCTTATTAAAATGACCTATATCAATCGGGCAGTAAGCGCAGTTGAGATGCCTTCAAGACAAGAGGAAAAAAAAACGCCTGACCTAAGCAAAGAGGCGCCTTCTGCTGCAATAGAGCATGATCCTCCTAGCCCAGCTGCTAAGAAGCCGCTAGCTGCTGATTCTTCTGGTGGTATAGTACAACAAGAAGAGACGAATAATCCTAAGGCTCAGCCTTTAGCAAAAAAGGGAAGTCCTCTTCCTACTAATCATACCAAAGCAAAACTTCCTGCGACAAACAAATTTAGCGTCCAAAAAGTAGATATGAATGCGATGCTAGAGGATTTAAAAAATGGAGCAGAGGAAAAGGTCGAAGCACTAGAACTAAGCCAAGAAGAATTACAAATTGCTTGGGATGAATATTTAGCGAAAGCGCCAGATTCTGTAAAGGCTATTATGCGCGCTACGGATTTTAAAATTAGTGGAGATACAATTATCGCTTTGGTTAGTTCGAAGTTGGCCGAAAATACCATTCGCCAAGAATCTGCTCTAATGGAACATTTACGCAAGCATTTCAGACGGCCATCAATTGTACTACAAATAGAAATTGATAAGTCTAAAATATTGGAACTACCTAAACCAAAAAAAATACTTACGCCTAAAGAAAAATATTTAAAAATGGCAGAGGGAAACGCTTTGGTCCACGAGATTAGAAAACGTTTTGATCTGCGACCTGATGATGATTAGAGGTAAACCAGATCAAAAAACGAATAGCGCTCTACTTATTATGATTTAGTGGATAAGCTCATATTGCTTTTTTTTAGTATGTTTATACTAAGGAAGTATCCTGTGTTATACAAAGCTTAAAGTGTTGTTCGCAGGACAATTGGCGCTGGAAAAAGAATAAATACTCAACTAGGATAATTTTATAGACGTTTATCTTTACAAACAATATTTAGGTATTCACTTTTAAACGAAGCATGAACTATGTCATCAAGGCTTCTAATATCAAACAATCGCTTATCTCTCTCTAGATATGAATTATTACGCTTGACTGTTGATCGGAGACTATATTAGTTCCAACACTATCTTTTAATTTTATCAATTTTGAAAACTTTACAAAAGACGATATGAGTGCAAATCAATCCCTTTGGTATTTAGAAAATATTGATGTGACTGGTATCTTTTGCCCAAAAAAAATTGGTCGAGGTGATTTAGACAACCACGCTCAAAAGTTATTCAAAAAAGGGGAGTATATCTATCTTCCTGATGAACATGCCGATAAGATATTTTTTGTCACGAATGGCCGGGTGAAAATTGGTACCTACAGCGATGCTGGTAAAGAAATAACAAAATCTATCCTTAACGCAGGTGAAGTTTTTGGCGAGTTGTCCCTTATTGGAGAGAGGAAACGTCGAGATTTTGCTTTCGCAATGGAAGATACGAGTACATGTATCCTAAGTGTTGCTGAAATGAATTCATTGATGCGCGGTTATTCAGGCTTGAACTTATTTTTAATGAAAATTCTCGGTTCACGAGTACTTGAAATGGAACAACGTTTAGAATCTTTAGTATTTAAAGATTCTAGAACTAGGATTGTTGAGTTTTTACGTGACTTGGCAGATAAGAAAGGGCAACGGGTAGGTTATGAAATGCTGGTACGGAAATTTATGACCCATCAAGAAATTGCTAACCTAACGGCCACTTCACGCCAAACCGTGACAACTGTTCTTAATGAATTAAGAAACAAAAATATCATCACATTCAATAGGAGAAGATTATTAATCAGAGATATGGACTTATTAGCTAAAGAATTTGAATTACGATGAAAAACCATGGTAATCTGCCAAGTACATCAACTCCTAAATAAAAATATTTAGATAAGAATATTACAATGAGTGGAACTTATTGTATCTATTTTATGGCTTACTACTTCAGCACTAAGGTATTTCGTACTTGAATGTTCGTCTCTCAGTATGTTTAACATGAGTAATCAGGATAAAGCAGCAGATGGGCTTTTCACTGATTAAGCGCTTCATATTATTATTGTTGTCTTTTCTTTTTAGAAACAATAATGATATGACAAATTAATAGAATCATTTTGCCTTTTTATGTGTAAGGTTTAAAGTGATATTTCCTTCACTTCATACCATTGTGAAATAATGTTCGTTCAATTACGGTCTTAAGTTACAATTAAATGGTGAAAAACCGAAAATGTTGAACTTTTTCTCTGTAAAAGCACATAAACTTGCTTTTATATCAAGCGTTTTTGTTCACTACTTTTTAACTTACTATTTCATTAAACCTTTGTTTGGACACTTGGTTTTTTGAACCGATTTCATCAAATTTTTTTAGTAAAAGTGCCTAGACAAAATTGTTTGTATAATAAAATTTTGGCCAAAGGCTAACAGCTTTAAGTTAGTCCAAAAAATTGTGTGTACCTTCCCCTCGGTTAGTTACCTACTATTTTTAAAGAGCAATTTCATGGTACAAGTAATTTTATTTAAGTAGGTGTAAAAAGTGAGCTATTATAACTTGGATCAATAACTTAATTCCTTAATTGCCAAGGTGAGATTCCTTGTACTAACTATTGTAGCTCAATACTTAACGTTTGTCAATTTCCAAAGAGATATGGGAAGTACTCAGCGCGACTACCACGAAACATTTGAAAATATTATCGAGCATCTTAATGCCCAGCAGCGTAAAGCTGTTGAGCATATAGAAGGTCCCTTATTGGTGGTTGCAGGGCCAGGGACGGGCAAGACTCATATCCTTTCAGCTCGAATTGGACACATCCTCTTGGAAACAGATACGCAGGCACAAAATATCCTTTGTTTGACTTTCACGGATGCAGGCGTACATGCGATGCGTAAACGATTACTTGAGTTTATTGGCCCTGAGGCTCATCGGGTTCATATCTATACTTTTCATTCTTTTTGCAACAGCATTATTCAGGATAATTTAGAGTATTTCGGTCGTAATGACTTAGAGCCACTTTCTGATTTAGAGCGGATCGATATTATTCGAAAGATACTGGAACGATTAGATGTACACCATCTTTTAAGAAGAGGACGTTCGGACCAGTATTTTTACGAAAAGCACTTGTTCCATCTTTTCCAAAGAATGAAAATGGAGAATTGGACTGTAGAATTCCTCAACGAAAGAATTGATCAGTATCTTAAAACGTTATCTACCAAACCGGGTTTCTTCTATCGAGTTAATCGAGGAAAAAATAAAAAAGGGGATCCTAAAAAGGCGCAAATAGAAGAGGAAACTTTAAGGATGGATCGCCTTCGAGCAGGTGTTAAACTATTTGATGCCTACCAGACTGCTTTGCACCAAGCAGGTCGCTATGATTATGAGGATATGATTCTGTGGATTTTGCGAGCTTTTAAAAATAGCCCCCTTTTGTTGCGTTCTTATCAAGAGCAATACCTTTATTTTTTGATTGATGAATATCAAGATACTAATGGTGCTCAGAATGAAATTATTCGTCAACTGATTAGCTATTGGGATAGTCCTAACCTTTTCATTGTAGGAGATGATGATCAGTCGATCTATGAATTTCAAGGGGCGCGTTTGAAGAATTTGCTGGACATCTACGCTCAGTATGAACGCGATATGGAATTGGTGGTTTTGGAAGAGAATTATCGTTCTTCTCAAGTTATTTTAGATGCATCAGCACATTTGATTGAAAAGAATGAAAAGCGGATTGTCAAAAAATTGGGTCAAGAAAATATCAAAAAGTCACTGAAAGCAGCTCACTCGGCTTTCGCCAAATTGAATACTCCGCCCCAGCTTTTGGCTTATCCCAATAAATGGCATGAAGAAGTTGCTATTCTTTATAAAATTAAACTAGCCATAAAAGAGGGTATAGATCTGGATGAAATAGCTATCATCTATGCTAAGCATAAACAAGCAGAAAATCTCATTCGGCTTTTAGAAAAAGAAGGCATTCCGTACATCACCAAAAAAAAGGTGAATATCTTACACTTGCCTATTGTTCAGCAGCTACGACGACTTCTAATTTACATTCAAGCTGAACAACAGCTACCCTACAGTGGAGAATATTTGCTTTATCAGCTTTTACACTTTCATGTATTAGATATAAATTCTCGTGATATTGCTAAAATGAGTTTCTACTTGGCAGAGACAGATTTTGCCAAAAGACCAAAATGGCGTGATTTAATTAGTGATGGGGAACGCTTGAATGAAATGGGTGTAGCATCAATTGACGCTGTTCTTCAATTTGGAGTATTATTAGACGAATTGATCATAGATGTAGCCAATCTAAGTCTTCCTCATCTCATTGAAAAGATAATCAATCGAACAGGTATTCTTAAATATATCACATTGGCTGATGATCGAATTTGGCAAACAGAGGTAGTGAGCACCTTTTTTAATTTCCTAGTTAATGAAACCAATCGTCATCCTCGGATTAACTTAAGTTACTTGCTCGATTTATTAGACCGGATGGATGATAATCGCATTAGTATCGAAATCCAAAAAACAATAAGTCCTGAAAAGGGTATTCACCTTCTTACAGCTCATTCAGCAAAAGGGCTAGAGTTTGAATGGGTTTTCATTCTAGATGCGATTAAAAAACATTGGGAGCCAAGTAGTCGAAATAGTAACTTTCAATTTAAGTTTCCTGATACGGTTACCCTTTCGGGCGAAGAAGATGCGCTTGAGGCTAGAAGAAGACTATTTTATGTGGCCTTAACACGTGCGAAGGCAAAAATTTATATCTCTTATAGCGAGTACGATGAAAAGGGGAAAGAACAGCCTAGAGCACAGTTCGTCGATGAGTTATTAGAAATGAATAGTGTAGAACTAAAAAAGGAGGAGGTAGAAAGTGACTATCTGCTCGATACTCAAATGCTGAGCTTAAAGGAAACAGATCGTGTTTTTATTAAGAAAGAGGCTCGTGATAAAGTCCAACAATTATTGGAAGGTTTGGCCTTGAGTGTTTCTTCAATGAATAAATACTTAAAATGTCCCCTCTCTTTTTACTACGAAAATGTATTACGCGTTCCAGGGTTTAATAGTGAGGCTGCCAGTTATGGTACGGCCATGCATAATGCTTTGCAGCGACTATTTGAACGGATGAAAGCGCACAAAGAAAAGCAATTTCCTCCTAAATCAACTTTGGTCAAATTGTTCGAGCACGAAATGAAAAAACTGCGAGGCTATTTTTCCGCAAAGGAATATAGGCGGCGACTGGACATGGGAAGAACGAACTTGGCCATTTATTATGATATGAATATTCATTCTTGGCACCGAAATGTAAAAGTAGAAATGAGCGTTCGAAATGTCGAACTAGATGGCGTTCCAATCTATGGGATTATAGATAAAATGGAGCTCCACGAAGGTAATGAAATACAAATTATAGATTACAAAACTGGTAGCTCGAATGATAAAAAGGTGAAAAGCCCTACCAAAAGCGAACCACTGGGAGGCCACTACTGGCGTCAATTGTTATTCTATAAATTATTGTATGAAGCCAAAGACATCAATACTGCAAAGGTGACTAAAGGAAGCATTTCTTATTTAGAGCCAGACGCCAATGGGAATTTTAAAGATATCAGTATTGATTTAACGGCAAAGGACAGCCATTTTGTGAAAAAGCTAGTTGTAGATACTTTTCATAAAATTCAACAACACGAATTTTATGAGGGTTGTGGCGAGGATTACTGCCATTGGTGCAATTTTGTAAAAGAAAATCAATCTGTAGATAGTTTTGCAAATAGAGATTTAGAACTGCTAGATGATAAAAGTAAATAGAGAGGATTTCATGATTGAGCACTACTAAGCATGAAGCTGGCTCAAAATGGTTTCCTCTCCATTAAATTGATTCCTTTTCTGGAAAAGAATTATCCAATGATTAAATCATCCGTAATTCTACGTGATTGTTTGTACAAAAAAATCATAGCAATTGAGTTTAGGGTAACAGTTATATTTATACATGAAATCCTAGTTTAGACAAGGATAAATAATAATGATATTCTTTTATACTGTTATGAATATGAGAGGTATGTAATTCTCAGAGCTAGGTTGTCGGCATTTTATAAAAACAAGAAGGATAGTGGGTGATTTTTTTGTAGCAAATGCCTTTTGCACCCCAAATATAGTGACCTTTTTACTAATATGAAAGTTTTAATTGTAAAAAGTATCTTTTCACAACTGATTGGATTGGAAATGGTTCATCTTAGTCTATGTTTTTCAAGGCTTAACCAATTAGTAATGAGAAATAAATGCAATTTTTTTTAACGCTTCACTAAAAGTTGCGACAAATTTATATTTCGTTAGTTTTTTGATTAGGGAAACAATAGTTGCTATATGTTAAGCTTTAGCAATTAGTAGGATAGTTATTTTGCTTTTTTCACATAACTCATTGGCTTTCAGTCTGTCAAAAATATTCACATAATTGTAAAAAAGTGTAATAGTTACTTTTTTAAAAAGATCAGAGTGTTTACCTTTGCACCGATTTACAAAAATCTCGGTCGATTTAATCAGTTGACTAAAAAACCTTTAAAGCAAGAAATTGTGAAAGTAAGCTTCAAATATCTCTCCGTACTTAGCGTTTTTGCTTTTCTATTTTTCTTCAGTACACCAACTTTTGCTAAAGGGGGTGAGGGAGAAAAAGCTGAAAAATATGATCCAGTAACTACTGTGATGGAACACATCGGTGATGCAAACGAGTTTCATGTTTGGTACGGTGTACATATTCCTCTTCCATGTATGCTTTATGCCCCTGAGCATGGCGGCTGGTCGTTTTTCTGGTCAAGTGCTTTTGATCACGGCCATGCAGTTGTAGATGGTTATGTATTAAATCATGGTCGTGTAAATCGTATTGCTGATGCAGCTTACTACTCAAAAGGTGGACACGATGATCACGGAGATGATGGACACGATCACGATGATCATGCTACAGAAAGCCATGATGGAGCACATGGACATGGGCACCTTGAAGGCATTATCAAAAAGAAAGAAACCACTGCAGAGGGCAAAGAGAAAGAAATTTCTTACGCAATCGTTGATGGTAAAGAATATAAACTAGACAAACCATCTACTGTTGATGGTGGTGTACTTGGTGGTGGAATCACATCATTCTACGATTTTTCCATTACTAAGAACGTATTTACAATGATCCTAGCATCGCTTCTACTAATCTTCTTGTTTAGAGCGGTAGCGAAAGGTTACAAAGCGAATGATGGTAAAGCTCCATCTGGTATTCAGTCATTCATGGAGCCATTCTTCGTATTTATTCGCGATGAGGTTACTGTCCCAATGATTGGTGAGCACAAATATGAAAAGTTTCAGCCATTTATTATGACGCTATTCTTCTTCATTCTTTTTTGCAACCTACTTGGATTAATTCCTTTCTTCCCTGGAAGTGCAAACGTGACAGGTAACTTAGCAGTAACATTAGTATTAGCGGTTCTTGCATTCTTGGTGACTAACCTTAATGGTAACGGTCATTACTGGGAGCACATCTTTTGGATGCCTGGTATTCCAGCTTGGGTAAAAATCATTTTGACACCTGTAGAGGTACTTGGTTTGTTCATCAAGCCATTCTCATTGATGATTCGTTTGTTTGCGAATATCTCAGCAGGTCACATTATTATATTGTCATTGATTGGTTTGATCTTCTTATTTGGAGATAATGGTGCTAGTGTAGGTGGTGCAGCTGTTGGTGGTGTGATTGGAGGTTTGTTTACAGCCTTCATGAACTTGATCGAGTTATTGGTAGCATTCTTACAGGCGTTCATCTTCGCTATCTTGACGGCTTCTTATATTGGAGCTGCAGTGGAAGATCATCACCACCATGATGAGCATGAAGTTGCTCATTAATTTTGATTCAATTATTCAACCACATAAATTTTAGTAAAATGGGTGCAATTGGAGCAGGTCTTGCAGCACTAGGTGCTGGTATCGGAGTAGGTCTTATTGGTAGCAAAGCTATGGATGCGATCGCTCGTCAGCCAGAAGCTGTAGGTGATATCCGTAACAACATGATTCTTACTGCTGCCCTTGTAGAGGGTGCGGCACTATTCGCAATCGTAGTTGGTCTTTTGGCAAACTGATAATTAAGAATCCGAAACCCTTGAGGTTTCAAGCAATGAGTCTGGGAGAATAGCGGTTGGCTATTAATCCAGACTCCAGATTAGAAAATAACCTTTTTAGATAAGTTATAAATTCAATAGCCATGATGGACGTTTTGTTTCTGGCAGATTTTTCAGTTATCCGCCCTGATCCGGGTTTGATCCTTTGGACTTCCGTTATCTTCATCCTTGTATGGGGTATTCTTGGTAGAATGGCATTCCGCCCTATCCAAAATGCTTTGAAAAAGCGTGAAAATGATATCCAAGACTCTTTGGATGAAGCGAAGCGTGCACGTGAAGATATGGCTAATTTGAAAGCGGAAAATGAGCAGCTTTTAATCGAAGCTCGTGAAGAAAGAGCCAAAATCTTAAAGGAAGCTAAAGAAGTAAAAGATACAATCATCGAAGAAGCGAAGCAAAAAGCAAAAGAGGAAGCGCAGAAGATTGTTACTAATGCAAAGCAAGAAATCGAAAACCAAAAGATGGCTGCTGTTACAGAGGTGAAAAACCAAATGGGTAACATGGCTATTGAAATCGCTGAAAAAGTATTGAGAAAAGACTTGACTGGCGATAAAGATCAAGAAGCTTTCGTTGGCAGATTAGTGGACGAATTCAAATTGAACTAATAAGCCCTCAGGGTTTTTTCTTTAAAAATTTTAGTCCTCTGGACTATATAATAAATAGCTTATGTCTGTAACCAGAATTGCATCGCGCTACGCTAAGTCATTAATTGACTTGTCAGTAGAACAGAATAAGTTGGAACGCATTTTGGAAGATGTACAATCTTTCAAAGAGGTGAGTAAGAATCGTGATTTTTACTTGTTAATCAAGAGTCCTATTGTTAATGCTTCCAAAAAAGAAGACATCATTAATAGCCTTTTTAACGGCAAATATGATGAATTAACAATGGCTTTCTTGCGCATCTTGGTCAACAAAGGTCGTGAGGCTTATCTTCCAGAAATTGCAGATGAATTCATTCTTCAGTATAAGAAGATGAAGCACATCTCTTCTGTACGCTTGACAACTGCGACTACATTGAGTGATGCAGCCATCCAATCTATCAAGGACAAATTATTGGCTAGTGTTGATACAGAAGACAATATCGAACTAGAAGTAATTATTGATCCTGACTTAATTGGTGGGTTCATTGTAGAATTTGATGACAAACTCTACGATGCAAGTGTGAAGCATAAGATAGATAAGTTGAAAAAAGACTTTACTGGTAACCTGTACATTTCGCAGATTATCGCAAAATAATTTTTGAAAGTTCAATAAGGCGAAAGCCTTGTTACTTAATATATTTTTTCCCAATCGAAAAATTCTAAAGACATGGTTGATGTAAAACCTGATGAAATATCGGCAATACTAAAGCAGCAGCTTTCTGGTTTCAGCAGTGCTACTGATCTTGAAGAGTACGGTACTGTACTACAAGTAGGTGATGGTATTGCACGTGTTTATGGTTTGACCAAAGCCCAAGCGGGTGAATTGGTAGAATTTGAAACGGGTGTTCAAGCTATCGTATTGAACCTTGAGGAAGACAACGTAGGTGTGGTATTGATGGGTTCTGGTGAAGGTATCCGTGAAGGTTCAAGAGTACACCGTACTGGCCGTATCGCTTCTATCCAAGTGGGTGAAGGATTTGTTGGTCGTGTAGTGGATACACTAGGACAACCAATCGATGGTAAAGGGCCTATTGAAGGGGCTAAGTATGAGATGCCAATTGACCGTAAGGCACCTGGTGTAATTTATCGTCAGCCTGTAGCTGAGCCATTACAGACGGGTATCAAAGCGATCGATGCGATGATTCCAATTGGTAGAGGTCAGCGTGAGTTGATTATTGGTGACCGTCAGACTGGTAAAACAGCGATCGTTATCGATACCATTATCAACCAAAAAGAATTTTACGATAGAGGAGAGCCTGTTTTCTGTGTATATGTAGCAACTGGTCAGAAGGCCTCTACGGTAGCACAGGTAGCTAAGACATTAGAAGAGGCTGGTGCGATGGATTACACCGTAATCGTTTCTGCTCCTGCATCTGCTCCTGCACCACTTCAGTTCTACGCTCCATTCGCGGGTGCTGCAATTGGTGAATATTTCCGTGACACTGGTCGTCCAGCATTGATTGCTTATGATGATTTATCTAAGCAAGCCGTGGCTTACCGTGAGGTATCATTATTACTTCGTCGTCCTCCAGGACGTGAAGCATACCCTGGTGATGTATTCTACTTACACTCTCGTTTGTTAGAGCGTGCAGCGAAGATCATCAACAACGACGAGATTGCTCGTGATATGAATGACTTACCACAGTCATTAAAAGATGCAAAAGACGCCAATGGTCAATCTCTTGTGAAAGGTGGTGGTTCTTTAACAGCACTTCCAATCATTGAAACACAAGCGGGTGACGTATCTGCATATATCCCGACTAACGTAATTTCGATTACAGATGGTCAGATCTTCTTGGAATCTAACTTATTCAACGCTGGTGTACGTCCTGCGATTAACGTAGGTATCTCTGTATCACGTGTGGGTGGTTCTGCGCAGATCAAGTCCATGAAGAAAGTATCTGGTACATTGAAGTTGGATCAGGCTGCTTACCGTGAGTTGGAAGCTTTCTCTAAGTTCGGTTCTGACCTTGATGCAGCTACAACTGCGGTATTAGAGAAAGGTAAGCGTAACGTGGAAATCTTGAAGCAACCTCAGTACTCTCCAGTTTCTGTAGAGAAGCAAGTAGCGATCATCTACTTAGGTACACAAGGTTTGTTGAAAGATGTTCCTGTAGATAAGATCAAAGAATTTGAAGGTGTATTCTTAACAGAAATGGAAAGTTCTCTTCCAGAAGTGTTAGCAGCCTTCAAAGCTGGAAAATATACAGATGAGTTAAAGAAAGCAGTAGCAGACTTAGCGGCTAAAATGGTTCCTGTTTTCTTGAAGAAATAATAAAATAAATGGATTGCAGTTCCTTATGGGGCTGCAATGACATTTTCTATTGAATACAACCACCTCAAGCATACTTAAAATATTTTCAAATGGCAAACTTAAAAGAGGTACGTGAACGTATTAGCTCGGTAAAGAATACGCAACAGATTACAAAGGCCATGAAAATGGTATCTGCTGCAAAGCTGCGTAGAGCACAAACTGCGATCCAGCAAATGCGTCCTTATGCCAATAAATTGAACGAAATGTTGCGCAATATCCTTTCTAATCTAGAAGGGGATGCAAGTAGTTCATTTGGTGTAGAAAGACCAGTTGAAAAGGCATGTGTAGTGGTCGTTACTTCTAATCGTGGTCTTTGTGGAGGCTTTAATTCAGGTGTGATTAAAGAAGCTGTAAAAGCTATCAATGAAAAGTACGCAGAGCAGAGAGCAAATGGTAACTTATCTATTCTTTTGATTGGGAAAAAAGGAAGAGATTACTTTACTAAGCGTTACCAAGATGTGAACTTGATCGAAGATCATGTGCTACTTTTTGATGATTTGAGTTTCGACAATGTATCAAAGGTCTCTCAATCTTTAATGGATGCCTTCCTTGAAGGAGGATATGATGCAGTTGACGTGGTTTATTCAGGATTTAAAAATGCGGCTACTCAAATTCCTACTGCTCAGCAATTCTTACCAGTTGAGAAAATCGAAGCAGAAGAAGGGGAGTCTAGCTTGAAAGCAGATTATATCTTCGAACCTTCTAAAGAAGGTTTATTAGAATATTTAATTCCTTCTATCCTTCAGACACAATTCCAACGCTACTTATTGGACACGCACGCTGCTGAGCACGGTGCACGTATGACGGCAATGGATAAAGCATCTGAAAACGCAGAGGAATTATTACGCGACTTGAAAATTTCTTATAACAAAGCACGTCAGGAAGCCATTACCAATGAAATCTTGGAAATCGTTGGTGGTGCAGCTGCTTTGGAAGCAGGAAACTAATATAAAGCAGTATCGCTTTATAGCACTTTACAATAGTATAATTATTACATCCGACTCATTTGGTCGGATACATATCCAAAATATATCGAGCCTCTTTCACTATGTGGAAGGGGCTTTTTTAGTGGAGCGTTATGTCTAAACCTTTAAGCAAAACTAGTTTTTTGCCCCAAAATGTAAAGGTATCAGTTGTTTTTGATCCTTATTAATTAATTGTAAAAGATATAAACGATCGTATTGATCATGCGGAATAAGCTCTACATCTGGCTCAAGGCCAAATGCTTGAACGGTCTGAGGTACGGTATTACTATGGCCAACGATTAAGATATTTTTACCGATCCAATCGTTTTGCACAATTTGAGCCAATGAATCTAATTGACGAGGATCATATTTTTTTATCTCCAAGTCTTGTTGTTGAGCTGTTGGCATTGCCGTAGTGAGGGTACGATGATAAGGTGATGAAAAAACAGCATCTAACTCAAAGGAACGTAGTACATCAGCTAATTGTCTTGCTCTGAATATACCAGATTGATTCAGCGTATCAATACCGTCGGGGCGATCTGCATGACGGACCACAAAGATGTTGGTAATGCTCTGGACTTCTGAAGAGTTAGTATCCGTTTCAGGGGTATCGCAAGCATTTGCCGAAAGGCAAATAGCAAAAAATAAGAGGTAGTATAACGTTTTCATCATTGTATCTTTTTGTGAACGGCCTTTAGCCAATTTGTAAGTGGGCATAATAAGGGATTGATTTTTCCTTTCAAAAATCTAAGAACTTGTTGGGGAATTTATTCTTTGAGATGGTTTTGTCAATAATTAGATTAGATAAGGCCAAAGGTTGCGATTTTAGCCGTAGCTAAATGAGTGGTCTTTGAATGCAGTATAAGCTAATTAGTGGCGAAATAAAACCAATTAATAAATCCCAAACAAGTTCTAAAAATAAGGAAAAGAGAAGAATTGATCCTTTGTAAGAATGGAGAATTATTTTGAAATTGTATAAAGGAAATAGCATGCCAATAAGCTGAGTACATGGTGTACTAAGTTAGTAGTGTATATAAAATTGATCTTTAGCTGATGCAGTTCTGATGAATCCTATTTTGCTATTTAAAGTGTGCTAAATTTATATTAACCGAACTGTTAGATTTCATCTTAACCACTTCAATTTATAAATAAAGAATTATTGCACATTGGTATTGGTTGCTGTCTAGGTAGATAACTTAGATTTGAATTTGCAGCCTTTTATCGAAGAATAAGAGGTAGCAATTGAATCAATAAATATTTTAATATCAATTAGCTTAAAGACAGGAATATCTCTCCTATTCGGTCTTGTAAAATGGCTTATAGTATGTTTAAATTTTGTCCAAACTGATAATGAATGGCATGAGCCTGCCTGCCGGCAAAGGTAGGGTTTTGGCTAAGGACTTGTGATGGAGCTTAGTGAGCTATGTGACTGATCCAATTGGATAATATAGTTCTCAAAGCTTTGGTTTTCATGTAGTAGAAAATTTAAACATGCACTTAAGCGTGATAACCACTTCTCGCTAATACATATTATTGCAACTCTGTTGCATTTAAAGACGATTTTCTTATTTTTGTTACTCTATTTTAAGGAGGAAAATTTGAATTAAATTATTTGAATTTTATCCTCGCTGTTTATTCGCTTCAAAGTAAAGAGAGCAAAGAAATGAGTAGTGTTAATCCTTCTATAGATGAGTACTATGACATTGTGATTGTCGGAGCAGGTCCTGCAGGCATTGGAATAGGTATTCTTCTACAAAAACTTGGAATGAGTTATACCATTTTAGAAAAGACGTCAGTTGGCGCTTCTTTTAAGAAGTGGCCAGAAGAAACTCGATTTATATCTCCTTCATTTACTGGCAACTTTTTTAAAATGCCTGATCTAAATGCAGTGACACCTGATACATCTCCAGCATTTGATCTTTTGACAGAGCATCCTACTGGACCAGAATACGCACAATATCTTGAACAGGTTTCGAAGTTTTTTCAATTGACAATAGAGACAGAGATAGAGGTGAAAAATATTGAAGATAAAAGTGGAGGTTTCATCCTAAATACCAGTAAAGGTATTTACGGAAGTACTTTTGTTATTTGGGCCGCTGGAGAGTACCAATATCCTAAAATAAATTCCTTTAACGGGGGCCACTTATGTACTCATTATTCGGAAGTTAGTTCTTTTTCTGATGTTATGGGAAAAAATAGTGTTGTCATTGGAGGCTTCGAATCAGGATTTGATGCAGCTATTAACTTAGCGAAACTCGGAAAAAAAGTGACTCTTATTGATAACGCTAATTACTTAGAATTGATAAATAGCGATTCTAGTTATTCTCTATCTCCTTTTACACGGGATAGAATAAAAGAGGTTTTAGATGATATCGAATACTATGCCGAAACCTATGTAGAAGAGGTTAAGTTTGCTAATGCAAAATACATTGTTACTACGGATGATAATCAAACATTCATCTCAGACGACGAGCCTATGAATTGTACCGGTTTTGATACCAGTTTAAAACTCGTAGCTGAATTATTTGAATTTGAGGATGGCTTTCCATTGTTGAATGGTTTTGATGAGTCTAAGGCAACAGAGAACTTATTCTTAGTAGGACCTCAAGTGAAACACGGGAATGCTTTATTCTGCTTTATCTATAAATACAGGCAGAGGTTCGCTATTGTAGCGGAAGAAATTGCTAAAAGGACTAATATGCCCTTTGAAATTATAGAGGATATTCTAGGAGAGTATAAGTACAATAACTTTTATTTAAAAGATTTATCTTGTTGTGATGATGAATGCGTATGCTAAGATGAAGAGAACGATGGAAGTATTAAATCTATTGGTGGGTTTTGAATTAATTATTGTTGGCTTATTATATCTGCTTAAACTTGACATTGCATCAGCTGCCAGTTGGTCCATTTTTGGATGTATGTATGTTGTGATGGATAAATATTCAATTCTCGACAATATGTCTAAGAGACGAGAGCTAATTGAAAATATAAAATATGGCTCGGCATGGCTAGGGATTGTTATAAGTACGACATTCCTCGTTTACTTGGTATTAACATTTTAAAGTGTAAAATGCCCTTATCATCCGTTAGATTTTAGAAAAATACAATTCCAACAAAAAGCTATTCCTTTTGAAATAGCTTTTTGAAATATGGGAAAATTGATTAATTCACCTGACTCATAATGGCCTTATCGAAGATTCGATCGCTAAAATATCTTCTGATAAATAATAAGGGCTTTGCCATTTTTCCGGCTGCATAGCGTGTTTTAGGGCGATTGGCGTGTATGGCCTTAGAAATCTCTTTTGCAATAACGGACGGAGGAGAGGCTGCATTATTATCATAGCTATCTTTTGTGACTTTCGCTAAAGCCTGGACTAGCTTTTTATACGGGCCTTTGCCCGATCGGTCAATCATAGGCTGGTACATTACGTCTCCAAATTCTGTTTTGATCAAGCCTGGTTCGATGATAACTACATCAATATTAAATTCTTTCAGCTCTAAACGCAAACAATCACTCCAACCTTCCAAAGCATGCTTAGTAGCGTGGTACCATGCTCCAAGAGGAGTATAAATTTTGCCACCAACTGAGGAAATATTGATAATGCTTCCTGATTTGCGCTCACGCATGTATGGTAATACAAGCTGTGTTAAACGCGCTAATCCAAAAATATTGACATCAAACTGTCTTCTTGCATCTGCTATTGGTGTTTCTTCAACTGTCCCATATACGGCATATCCAGCATTATTAATTAAGACATCGATTTTACCCTCCCCTTGAATGATTTGATCTACGGTTGCTTTTATATCTTCTTCTTTTAAAATGTCCATTTTTAAAGCATGGCCACCTGCTTGTATTAAGTCTTGCATCTTTTCTACCCTCCGTGCAACTCCATATACAATATGCCCTTCTTGTAGGAGTTGCTTGGCAGTAGCTTTGCCAATGCCTGAGGATGCTCCTGTTATTAATACGACCTTTGGGTTGCTCATTTTTATTTGATTTTTGTTGTTTTATTAATTATATAATGAGTGAGTACTTACTTCTTATTTGATCAAAAAAATTTAGACCTTATATTTACGCATTAAAAATGCTTGAAAAGATGAATCTTTATCCCATTCTCTTCGCATCAATCTAATGCCTACCATATCTAAAATATTATGTAGCAAAATGGCTTCTTGTTCTGGTTCTTCGGCACCCAATTTGGCGAAAGCCCATTGCATTTTATCAATCAGAGGCTTCATTTTATGTGGATGATTATATTCTGTTTCCCACTTTAATTTGTATTGCAACTTCCAGAAACCATAGTTTTTAGGCAGTAAGTTAAAGGGAGTTTGAATAACTTTTCGAATGACTTCTTTAGGATCATCTTCAAACAAAATCGGTGCAAGCATTTGAGCTACTTTTTGCTCTGCATCTTTCATAATAGCTTCTAATAATCCTTTCTTATTATTAAAATGGCGAAAGATAAGCCCTTCAGATACCTTTGCATGCTTAGCGATCTTGCTCGTAGAAACAGCATGATAACCTTCATTTGCAAATAAGTCTAAGGCAGCAGCTAATATGTTCTCTTTTTTATCTGTCATTAATAAAAGTGAGTAATTACTTACAAAGGTGCGGGCTTTTCATATTCCACGCAAGTGGAAATAGGAAAAACTAGTTTTTTGCCCCAAAATGTAAAGGTATCAGTTGTTTTTGATCCTTATTAATTAATTGTAAAAGATATAAA
>JAKVCU010000100.1 GCA_022448955.1 Saprospiraceae bacterium | reverse complement strand
CTGCTTAAGCGGCTAGTCAAAATTGCTTGTATAATAAATTCGTCAGCTCAAAAATAGTAAGTGACTGAAAATACAGAAGTTACGCACGATTTTTGAGCTGACTAAAAGAATTTATTATACCAATTTTCTAGCCTAACTACTTAAGATGCCTTAGATGTTTACATGACCATCTGAGGCATTTTTTTACTTCCTAAATACATAATCTATTTCAGCATGAAAAAGAGTTGGAAAAGAGGACTAAGTGTAGTCATCCTATTTTTTGTAGTCGCTTATTTTGGACTTTCTTATTTTCTATCCGGACTAATCCTTTCACCTCGTCGATTGAATATGGATTTGTCTAAGCAGATTATAGAAGAAAAGTGGAATCATCCTATCGACTATTACATGGATCAACTCGTTGCGCCTACTGATTTTACCGTCCAATCTGAAGTAGATCAAATCGAATTAAAGGGTTGGTACTTTAAGCAACCCGATACGACTCATTGTGGCGTAGTTATGGCTCATGGATGGAATAACAATCGTACAGGCCTTCTAAAATACGCACCTATTTTTTGGGACTGTGGCTGCGATTTGGTATTGTATGACCATAGAGGACATTTTGAGAGCGGGGGAAATTATGGTACTGGTGGCTATTTGGAGAAAAATGATCTCGTCACCGTTACTTCATGGCTACAAGAACGCACCGGTTTGAGAGATGATGAGATTGGCTGGTTTGGTGAGTCTTGGGGGGGATCGACTGTGTTGCAAGCGGCAGGCTTGGATAAGGATGTAGCTTTTGTAGTGGCAGATGCACCTTTCCAAGATTGGTACACTGCTATTTTTGAGCGAGCAGATAAACGATACGGTACCTGGATGAGATATTTTTTGGGTCCAACAATAATGTGGATGGTAAATGTACGTGCTGGTATCAATTATGAGGATGCGAGTGCACTCCATGCAGCAAAAAATGTAGTGGAACCAATACTCATCAATCATTCCAAAACAGATACTAAAACAGGTTCTGTACAATCGGCTAATCTAGCTAGTCAGTTACCTAAAGCAAGCACTATTTTCCATCATGCAGAATGGGGCGCAGATCATTGCCTTGATGTTATTGTCCAGCCAGAGGAATACAAAGAAATGGTAAGGTCATTTATTAGCGAAAAGGTTGGAGGCTTTGGAAAATGTGAGTAGCAGTGGGAAGAAATGGAGACTTTGAGTGAAGGACTATGCGATAGGGGGGCTGTGTGATGGGCAGCTAATGCTGAAGTTGCACGGTCGCCCCCTTACACGGTCTTTTCGTCACTAAATCTACTTAGCCTCTTTATCTCTTTTAATCATCTCTGCAATCTGATTCACTTTCAAGTTTTTAGCGATAATTTTTCTTTCTGGGTTGATGACGTATATTTCTGGCGTAACATCAACGAAGTACTTGCCGTAAATTGCCCTATTTGTAGGATCGAATACACTTGGCCATGTCATTCCTGATGATTTCACATATGCTTTCCATTCGTCTACATCTGTATCCACAGCGATTCCGAATACTTCTACTCCTTTGGGTTTCCATTCTTTGTAGAATTGAACCAACTTTGGTGTCTCTTCCATACAGTGTTCACAAGTTGGATTATACATGTATACTACGATGTAAGGATCTTTAATCTCAGAGATTGATTTCATCTGACCATTGGGATCCTGTGCTTGCACATCTGGAGCTGTCTTACCTACTAAACTAGCAGCCATTTCGTTCGCTCTAATTTGCAGCGCATAGACCTCTGCTGAATCCGACCAAAATGCACGATCATAGGTGAAGTAGTTGGTGATCATGTGCACATAAACCGCTTCCGAGTCCATTAAAGTTGTCTTTGTTGGCTCGTAGTTAAGCGTAACCCAGTTGACAATAAACTTGTAGTATTCTGGTCCGATTAAAGCCTTTTCTGCAATATGAGATGTAATCGCATTGATTGAATCTGGATTTTGAGGCGTTAGTTCATTGATCGTTTTTTTTAGCTTATTAAAAATGACCGGTGTACGAAGTAGACGTTCGTCTGTGAAATCAACATTATCAAACATCTGGTAGCGGTAAATAGCTACTTGCTTTTCGTTGTCAGGCTGACCATTTGGCAAACGTACATCTGTTAATTCTGGGTTTTGACCAGCATATTTAAACTTCGTAAAAAACGAATTGGGATAATTATTGAAGAAATCTTGCAAATGATTTTTTCTAAGACTTACTAAGGAGTCCTGAGTCTTTTTATAAACTTGATAGGCTGCAGATTCTTTTGCTACTCCTTTCAACTTTGCACCAACAACTTGAAATTGTGGTTGTAGCTGGCCTTCAAACTTTAGATTTTGATATAACAATTCCATGTCTGTATTCCCTTGAATACTAGCCGAGTTAATAATGTCATTAGCATTAGCAGTAAATGAAAAGCTTTGATCCTTGTCTAATAATAATTGAATAGCAGCTTGTGAGTTAGGATCATAAACAAAATAAAAGCCACTAAGGTATGGCTTATTTCTACTAAATGTCATCAAACCAGTAGCGCTAATATCTGCTGAATCCACTCTGAAACTTTGGTCAGCAAAGTAGCCAATTAAATAAGCCTGCCCACCACCAATACCATTTAATTGTAATGTGAAATTGGCATTTTCAGTAGGCAATTCATCATTAGAATTATCTGCGCCACAAGCAAGAATACTTATACTTATAATGAATAGTAGGAAAGGTATTAATCTCATGCTCATTATTTTTTTCGCAAAATTAAACAATGCTCTTTATTAAAGAACGACTATTAGGCAATATTACGGGGAAATTAAAGGAAGGTTGCTTTTCTATCCCTGAACTAGATTTTATTATATCCCCACTTTCCATCGAGCAACAGCTGTAACAGATTGATCTGTAAATTCTCCTTTCAAATACTTATAATAAGCTGTAACCGCAATCATTGCCGCATTATCTGTACAATATTCAAATCTTGGGATATAGGTATTCCATCCTTTTTCCTGCCCCGTTTCCCCAATAGCTTGCCGAAGTCCTGAATTGGCAGAAACACCTCCCGCAATAGCGATTTCCTGAATACCCGTTTGTTCACTAGCTCGGATTAGCTTTTTTATTAAAATACTAACAATTCGATCTTGTACAGAACGACAAATGTCTGCTAAGTTTTCTTTAATGAAATCAGGATTATTTTTTAATTCCTTCTTTAGGAAATAAAGAATAGATGTCTTTAATCCACTAAAACTGAAATCTAGGCCTTCAATTTTGGGTTCAGGAAATGGATAAATAGCTTTACCCTCTTTGGCATAATGGTCGATCAAAGGGCCAGCAGGATAGGGCAGATCAAGTAATTTCCCTGTTTTGTCAAACGCTTCTCCTGCAGCATCATCTATCGTAGTACCTATAACTTCCATATCCAAGAAGTCTTTTACCAAAACAATCTGAGTATGACCACCTGATACGGTTAAGCATAAAAAAGGGAAGCTTGGGTGAGGAGCTTCCGCAAAATGTGCCAAAACATGTGCACGCATATGATTGACTTCAAGCATCGGAATGCCCAAGCTTAAAGCCAAACCCTTTGCAAAGGATACCCCTACCAACAAGGAGCCAATAAGACCCGGTCCTTTGGTGAAGGCGACAGCACTGAGTTTAGATTTGTCAATACCTGCTTCTTCTAATGCCTGATGCACCACTGGCACAATATTTTCCTGATGTGCACGAGAAGCCACTTCCGGAACTACACCACCATATTTTTGATGAATGTCTTGGTTGGCAACACAGTTGCTTAAAATTTTCCCGTCTTGCCAAATTGCAGCAGATGTATCATCACAAGAAGATTCAATTGCCAAAATAGTAACTGCCATACGCCAAAAAATATAAATTGTGCATCTTTTAATAAAGGAATTTTCCTTTATTAGAAACTGTCTAGTATTTACGCTTAAAAAATAAGGTGCAAAAATACATTATTTTCAAGGCAAATCAAGATATTAGCACCAAGCCTTGTCGCAAGCTAGTCATTCGAAGAAGTCCGTAGGTTTCTAGAATACATAAAATTGCGAACTGCTTATCTGATTTAAATAAAAAATAGTATTATTGCATCAAAACAAACCGAAAAATGAGATTAGTAATCAACCTAATTTTAGTAGTTTTAGCTGCTGCTTTAGTATATGTTTTGATTAGTACCATTCAGGAACCTATCGCATTCAAGGCCGAAAAAGAAAAACGAGAAAGAGCTGTTATTGATAAACTGATGACAGTTCGTATTGCTCAAGAGGCTTTTCGTTCGATCAAAGGTGGCTTTGCTCCATCTTTCGATTCTTTAGAATATGTACTAAATAACGATAGCTTTGCTGTTGTAAAAATCATTGGTGATCCTGATGATCCTAATTTCACAGGTGAAATTACTTATGATACGACCATGCTTCCTGCTAAAGATTCTATGATTAATGGATTAAATATTAGTCTGGATTCTCTACGCTTCGTACCATTTACCAATGGAGTTGCTTTTGAAATTCAAGCAGATACCATCACCTATCAAAGTACAACAGTACCAGTAGTGGAAGTAGGCGTACGTAGAAAGCTGTTCATGGGGGATTATGGGAAAGAACGTTTTGCTCGCTATGATGCAAAATACAATCCTAATTCACCAATTAAATTTGGTGATATGAATGCTCCAAATCTTGCTGGAAATTGGGAAAGATAAAAAATCAAATCATTGAAGATAGCTATTCTAAAAAAGATAGCACCGACCAAGAACTGTCCATCCTCATAGGGGTGGACAGTTTTGCGTATATTGTTGTTGATAGCGAAAATCGTCAACCACTATTAATTAGAAACTTTGAACTCGGCAGTATTTCTTCCATTTCAAAGATGATTACCCGAATCCAACAAATTATCCAAGAGGATAAACCGCTTAATCTAGCCTACAAACGAATTAGAATTGCCTACGCTGGATCTGCTAGCACCCTTATTCCCCAAAGATTATTCAATCCTAGTGAGAAAGAAGAATACCTTTCTCAGCTCACGGCCATGGGCTCGACCTATGAATTCCGCTCAGATCATCTTCTTCCTATGGATGCACAAAATGTTTATGCCATCGAAGAAGAGTTAGCTACTTTCATGCGCTTATCCTACCCAGGTACGATGATGTTACACCTCAATACTGTGATTTATTCACAAATTGTAGCTATTGCTAGGAATATTGTGGGTTCTTTTATTTTTGCCAATGTTAGAGGCCGAAATTTGAACGTTTTTTATTTTGACAAGGGAGATTTGGTATTTATGAATTCTTTTGAATTCTTGGCGTCTAAAGACTTTATCTATTACATTATGCTTATCTTCAATCAGTTTAATTTAGATAGTCAAAAAGTACCTCTACATTTGTCTGGAGAAATTTTAAAAGAATCAGAGGTTTATCTACTATTATATCGTTACATCAAATTTATTCATTTCCTTTCTAAGGACCAGCTCCCCTTCTTAGGCCCCAAACTGAGTAATGTCTCCGCTTACCAGCATTTTGATCTTATTGCCTTAGGAAATATGAAGTAATTAGAACTTCAAAAGCTTTTATTCCATATATAACTCCTTCTCTTCGTACTTTCCCTTTTAGAAATACGTACATAAATTTAAACGAAATATTCCTTATTCTCTTCTTTTGTAAGCCTCTTTGAAAGGTATTTGATCCTATCGAATCACTAGGCTATTAGAGGCCTTCGTTTAGTATCCAATATAGACCTAAAGAAATGATTCTGCTCAAGTGCAAAAAAACATATGAACAATAAGCGATTCTAAAAGAGAAAGAAAACTAGTACAATGTAATTTAAGTTTATTGAAGTTTTGAATCAGCTGATTTTTTACTCAGCTTAATGCCTTCAAAATGCTAAGTAATTTAGATTATTGTGTACTAGTTCCTCGTTGAGATTAATTAAATGTTTAAGTAATTAGGCTAGAACCTGTCAGCCTCTGGCGGAAAGTGGTGTAATAAAATTCAGCCATAGTCAGATAGCTTCTAGCGTCCGTTCAAAAATCATGCATAACTTCTTTACCGTCCGTTTCTCATGATTTTCGAGCTGACCATTTTATTATACTAGCAATTTTGAATAGCTGCTTATTTTGGGTATAATTCGATAAAGGGGAGGTATAAAAAATCCCGAATTTTCAACTTAGCTGAAAATTCGGGATAATTATACATAATAGCTGATCTTAAAAGATCGTATTATTTTGCTTTGTTCAAGGCTTTAGAGAAACCTTGTCCAGATTTTTTCACTTCTTTTGGTTTAAACTCCTTGCTTAAGTCAGACATAATAGGTGTCGCAACGAAAACAGAAGAATATGTACCTACAATGATACCGACCACAAGCGCAAAAGAGAAACCTTTCAAGCTTGAACCACCAAATAAGAATAAGATTAATACCACGAATAATGTGGTTAAAGAAGTAATTACCGTACGGCTAATCGTACTATTAATAGCCATATTAACTACTTCTTCCTTATCTTTTTTGGTATAGATATTAGTGTATTCACGAATACGGTCAAAAACGACCACAGTATCATTAATAGAATAACCAATTACGGTAAGAATTGCACCAATGAACGCCTGATCAATCTCTAAAGAGAAAGGTAAAATTCCGTGACCCAATGAGAAAATACCAAGTACAATCAATGTGTCGTGGAATAAGGCCGCTACCGCACCCATACTATATTGCATCTTGCTGAATCGAATAGCGATGTACAAGAAGATTAATAATAAAGAAAAGATGGTAGCATAGTATGCACTAGTTTTGATATCATCAGCAATAGTAGGGCCTACTTTGGTCGAACTATTTACATGAGTTCCTTGACCATCAGGAGCTTTGAACTGATCTTTGTCCAATGAACCACCAACAGCCGCATTTGCACCTTCAAATAACTTATCCATTACTCGATCAGCAGCATCATCTTCTGTGTCTTCAATCAAGTAATCTGTAACGATATTAAAGGTATTGTCAGTATCTACTGCTTTTACAATAGGAGAATTACCCTCAAAAGCGGTCGCTAGCTCTGCTCTTAAGTTCTCTACATTAACATCTTCATCAAAGGTTACATTATAAGAATAGCCACCTTTGAAATCCACACCTAGTTCAAATCCACGAGTAAAGAATGAGCCGATACCTGCTAAGATAATTGCACCAGATACAAAGTATGCAATACGACGCTTTCCTAACCAGTCAATACTTAAATTTGCGAAAGCATCTCTAGAGAAAGAAGTACTAAAACTAATTGCTCTATCTTTGCTCGTCCACCAATCAATGATCATACGACCTACCAATACGGCAGTAAATAATGACGATAGCACACCTATAATTAATACAACCGCAAAACCCTTAATCGGGCCAAGACCGAAATATACCAATACAAATGCTGTTAGAATAGTCGTTACATTGGCATCAATGATGGCAGAATAGGAGTTCTTGAAACCATCTGCAATAGATGCTAGCATGGACTTTCCTTCACGCAATTCTTCTCGAATACGCTCGTAAATGATCACATTGGCATCAACCGCCATACCGATCGTTAATACGATACCTGCAATACCCGGTAAAGTTAATACCGTACCATAAGAGGCAAGTGCACCAAATATGAAGAATAGGTTGAGTAAAAGCGCAATGATAGAAACAATACCACCACCTCCATAATAGAAGACCATGAAAGCAAATACCAATATAAAACCAATCAATAGTGCATTGATACTTCGACTAATGTTTTCAGCACCTAAAGAAGGACCGACTAATGATTCTTGGATGATTTTAGTTTCTGCAGGCAATTTACCAACTTGCAAGATGTTGGAGACATCTTTTGCTTCTTGTATGGAGTAGCTTCCTGTTATCTGTGAATCACCTGATAAAATTGGATTGATTACACGAGGTGCAGATACAACCTCATCATCCAATAGAATAGCAATTTCACGATTATTATCTTGAGCAGCAACTGTAGTCATTTGACCCCAGATTTTTGCTCCCGTATTATCCATTTTTAAAGAAATCGCCACCTCATTGGTTTGAGGGTCTGGTTGTGCACTAGCATCTACTACATGATCACCAGTAAGAGGTGCTCCCTCTGAACCTCGCTCTTTCTTAATAGCATATAACTCATACAGATCTGTAATTTCTCCAGTTTCGATATCTTTTATAGGATCTTTTGACCAACGCAATACCATATCACGGGGGAAAAGAGACTTGATTTCGCTTTTCGCTAAAAGAGTATCAATGAATTTTCTCTGATTCTTACGAGCAGTTCCCATTACAGAGAGACCTCTCGCACCAGTAGTATTCATTTGGAATACATCAAACAAAGGACCAGCAGTCAAGGAAGGCTGTGCAGGTAAGGTATCAATACTTACAATCTGATCTCTTATTTCATTACCTAAAGAATCTGTTGCAAATATGGTATCATAAACCATTTCAGCAACTTCTTCCTCAGCTCCAAGTAGGCTCTTCAGGCGCTCGTTGGCATCTACAAATGCAGTAGTTACGCCAGCGTCATTAATTCTAAATACATTCCAGAATTCTAACTTAGCAGCTGCTGAAAGCATAGAACGCGCACGCTCTGGGTTATCAATGCCAGGTAATTCTACAATGATGAGGTCACGACCAGCATCTAGAGATACATTTGGTTGCGTTACCCCCAATTTATCGATACGTTCTTTTAATAACTTATAAGTAAGATCTACTGTTTCGTTTGCTTTTTCACGAATAATACGAGCAACTTCACCATCAGAAGTTTCGTAATTAATCTGATCACGTAGTGCTTCGTTACGGGAGAAGATAGGAGCAAGACTTTGCCCATCATTTGATAGTTCACGGAAAGCATCAACGAAAAGAGTAACATAATCAGATTGTGCACTTTTTTGTGCTTCAGAGGCTTTATCTAACGCTTCATTAAAAGTTGGGTCCTTACTACTATTGGCCAGCGCATAGATGAAATTGCGCAAATCTACTTGTAAAACGACACTCATACCTCCTTTGAGGTCAAGTCCTAGAGCAAGTTGTTGTCCCTTTAGCTCTTGATAAGTGTAGGATTTCAAATATGGAATTTTGAAAACCTCTTCTGACGACATAGAGTCTAGGTATGCCGTACGGGCTGCTTTGAAAGCATCAATCCTCTGATCCTCCGGGTAATTAGATGACATCGATTCGGCATGCTCTTCTGCATTCTTCTCTACCTTTTGGGTAGGTACCAAAAATAGGTACTGAATCAGCGTCACGATTGTCATTACCACAAGGAAGAACCTTACAATTCCTTTACCTTGCATAACAATGAAAAATTTTTGGGGAATATTCCCCTTTAGGTTTAAAAAAAGCGTTAAAAATTAATTAGTAATAAAGAACTCCTGATTAAAAAACTGGCCAAATATACGCCTTTTCCGCATTTTTTTAATGCTTTCGATGATCTAAGTCCTGTGATGTCGTATTCTTCCTATTAATTTTGTTTGTTTATTAGTCTTGTATAGTATTAAATTAATTGATAATCAGTATATTATGTTAGATGGTTTAGGTATTGTGAATTTTAAAAAAACTTGATTTAGCAGTAAAGTACATCCATAATTCAACGAATTTATCTTCTGTAGCTCCAGTATGTTTGTCTTCATATTTTTGAGAACTTAATCGGGGTATTTGTTTTTCGCGTAGGGAAGCTCAAGAGTGAATTTAATGGAAATGACTGATCGGCATTGCTAGACCGATAATGCCTATTGATCAATCTTCAACAAAATTTGTGACTGGATGAATACTTTGTATTTTGGTATTTCCTGAAGATAGATTTCAAACTGATAATTCTATCTCAAATTTGGCCAACTCAATAAAAGGTTCCGATAAATACTAGTGTGCTCAAAGCTTTGGTTTTCAATAAGTAGGAGATTAGGTTCTGTTCAGGGCCGTATCATTTCGCATACAATATTTAATGGTAGTCGTTCACTACCTGTAAGGGGATAATCAAAAGATAAGGGGGTAAACAAACTATAATTATCAATAAATTTATTGATGAAATTGTTATTTCAATTTGTATTCAACTTAAGATACAGATTGTCATGTACCTAAATGTAATCGTATGGGCGTATTCTCATTTTTAAAGAATGTAGGGGAAAGGGTATTTGATCAAATTGAAGAACAAAGAGAGCATAGACCGATTCCTCAGCTTGAAAAGTTAAGTGTTTTTAAAGAAGGTTTACAAAGACAAAAAATCAATCTTCTTCAACGTATTATGGACTCAAGCGGTGTTGCCGTCAAAAACTTAAGCATTGCAATGCAAGGCACTACAGTGGTGGTGTCAGGCGAAGTAAACGCACAAGCAGATCGAGAAAGGATCATTTTGACCTTAGGCAATGTGGCAGGGGTATCAGCTGTCGATGATCGAATTATGGTAAATGCATCTACGCCGAAACCTAAGGCTGTATTCTATGAAGTAAAGAAAGGGGATTCTCTTTCTAAAATTGCAAATTTATACTACGGCGATCCCATGAAATATAATCACATTTTTCAGGCTAATCAGCCAATGCTGACTAATCCTGACCGTATTTATCCGGGTCAAAAATTACGTATCCCCCCGTTTGATCATTAGACATATCTATACCAAAAAACGAAAAGGCATAGTTTAAAAAGTCTAATAAACATGCTTCAAAAAGCTGGATAGTCCTTATCTGGCTTTTTTTATACTTTCTCTTAATGAACAATTGAATAATACTACTTTTAAGTGTAAGTCCCCAAAATTGGCACCATGAAATACAGCCGAAGGCTGACCGGTTCGAGCCCCTTCAAAATCGTGCATCACTTTCCTCTCGATAGCAACTCACCATTTTAAGCCTGATTACTGAGTCCTAAGATTAGCAGATAGCAAAGGAATAGTACAAAAAAGTACTTAGGCCTTCTATCTTAACGCAATATATCGAAAACAGTCGCTTGCCTAATAAGTAATATAAAGCCTACAATAGGAATAAAAGGCCAAGAAGGTTGCTTATTCTTTACTCATGATCGGCTAGTCAAAATTGCGTGTATAATTAAATTTTAGCCTGCCAGTAAGCACGGTTTCGGGCAAACTAATTCACAGTCTTTTGGAAATTAGCTCCACTAATATTTGCGGTAAAGTGATGGTGAAAGGCGGAAATAATATGTTTGAGAATAGAAATTTATGTGATACTTAGTTATTAGACTCAATAACTATTTTATTTTGTTTTTTTACTCAGTTAAAATTTTCTTTTACTGTAAATATAGAAAATAGCCTATTTGTATTTACGTATAAGGTGCGTTTTAATCTTCTTTATTGAGGAATTATGAGAAAGGAATACTTCGTCAGATTTTTTAAATTATTTCATAGGAATCTTTCAAAAGTTGCTTACCAATGATCAATAAGCTCCCGATAAAACTATAGTTATTGGTCACCTATAAACAAGATTTAATTCACCACATTTATCGGTTTTCCCGAAAGGAAAGCTGCCACATTTTCCACGATTAGATCCATCATCCTAGCTCTTGCTTCTTGAGATGCCCAAGCGTTGTGCGGCGAGATAAAACAATTTTTAGCACCAAAAAGTGGATGATCAGTTGGAGGAGGCTCTTGGGAAAGAACGTCAAGGCCAGCACCAGCTAATAGACCTTCGTCTAATGCTTTTCGCAAATCAGCTTCGTGAATTAATGGACCGCGAGCTGTATTGATAAGGTAGGCAGTAGGCTTCATCTTGGATAGCAAAGACCTATCGACTATCTCTTTATTCCCTTCATTTAGTGGGGCATGCAAACTGATCACATCGCTTTCGCTAAATAGCTCTTCTAAAGAGACAAAGCGCAGGCCTGGTCGCGCATCTCGCAATGGGTGTTTATGATTGGCAATAACTTTCATACCAAATGCAAGAGCAATATCGGCAACTCTTTGGCCGATGGTGCCAAAACCATAGATACCCATCGTTTTTCCTGATAATTCGATTAATGGCTGAAGTTGATAAGAAAAATCTCTCGATGTACTCCAGTTTCCTTGATGTACACTCTTGCTATGGGCTCCAATTTGAGTAGTTAATTCTAATAAAAGGGCAAACACATGTTGTGCGACAGAGTCAGTGCTATAGCCTTTAACATTGCAGACTGGAATATTTCTTGCCTTAGCTGCCGCTAAATCTACATTGTTGTAACCCGTTGCGGTAACACAAATACATGTTAAATGGGGTAAGGATTCAATAACAGAACGGCCAATGAGGACCTTATTGGGAAGGATAATCTCCGCTGTTTTAGATCTTTCTATAAGTAGCTCAGGTGGTGTATAATCATAAACTTTTAAAGTACCTAGGGCCTCTAGTTTATTCCAGTTTAAATCGCCTGGGTTGAGGGTGTAGCCATCCAAAACTACCATTTGAGGTCTATTATTAGCCATTTTGTTGTTATTTTGGGAAGGCTAATATACAACTGAATAAATAAACGAACATTGAAAAAGTTACTAAACAATTGGAAAGTCATTGGGCTACTTTGCCTCACCTTGGGCTTAGCTCCTTACTATCCAGAACCCAGTATCTGGGGTAAAATTAAATGGATTAGTGGTGGCGCAAAAGGAATGGGATGGATAGACTGGACCTTCTTTGTCATACATGGCATCCCTTGGATTTTGTTGATTCGCTTAATTAATAAAGAATTTACAGATTCATTTGATTAGACTGAAGATGAGAAACACCTTCTCAATAGTCTGTCGTCTAAGCAGCTTGCTGTTTTAGAGGGAAGTAAAATAAGAAATACCAATAAAATAAAGAGTAGTGAAAAAGAAAATAGGTCTACATCGGCTGTATGGTGAAAATCCTAAAAAAGCAGATCAATTACTTTGGGGAAGAACACATGGCAGTTCATCTCGTAGAGGGTTTCTCAAAAAGAGTGCACTGGCAGCTATGAGTATGGCATTAGGTGCTGAAATGGTATTTGCAGAACATTTCCCGGAAGGGATGATTCCAGCTGGACTAGCATTTTCAGAAGAAGCTTTTCAATTACCAGGCAAACATCCTAATTTGGTGGTATTAAACGACAAACCAATCAATGCTGAAACGCCTCCCTATTTGCTAGATGATCGCCAGACGCCTGGAAACCTATTTTTTGTTCGGAATAATGGTATTCCACCCAAGAAAGAAGATATCGATATTCAGCAATGGACTTTGACGATCGAAGGGGAATCTGCGAAAGTAAAAAAGACTTATAAACTAGCAGATCTAAAAGCTAAGTTTAAAAACTATACTTATCATCTGACCCTCGAATGTGGCGGTAACGGCCGAAAAGAATTTAATCCGCCAGCAAAGGGTAATCAATGGAGCACAGGGGCTGTTGGTTGTGCGGCATTTACAGGTGTGCGCTTGAAAGATGTTTTGAATGATGTAGGAATCAAACCAGATGCTGTTTATATAGGGTATTATGGAGAGGATACTCACTTAAGTGGTGATCCCCAAAAAGACCCAATATCAAGAGGGGTACCCATAGAAAAAGCTATGGAAGACCATTCCCTGATTGCTTGGGCTATGAATGGAGAGGATTTACCTTACTTAAATGGCTATCCCTTACGATTGGTATTTGGTGGTTGGCCCGCTTCTACTTCTGGTAAATGGCTATCAAAAATAGTCATTCGCAATAAAGAGCATGATGGCACAAAAATGAAAGGTCAAGCCTACCGTGTTCCTTGCAAACCCGTGGCACCAGGTACAAAAGTAGCAGATGAAGATATGTGTATTATTGAGTCTATGCCAGTGAAATCTTTAATCACGTATCCGAAAAGTGGAGCTACGATTCGATTGCATCAACAATTACCGATACGTGGCCATGCTTGGGCAGGGGAGTGGCGAGTAGATCAAGTGGCCTATTCCATAGATTTTGGCGCAAGCTGGGACAATGGTATGCTAGAAGCTCCTGTAAACAAATACGCATGGCAGCATTTTAATGCAAAAGTTAAATTTCCAAAGAGGGGCTATTATGAGGTTTGGGTAAGAGCAACGGATGAAAAGGGAAAGTCGCAGCCCATGTTATTACCAGGCTGGAATCCAAAAGGCTATTTAAATAACGCTTGTCACCGAATAGCTGTTAAAATCATAAGTTAGGATGGAAAATAAAAATGACCGACAATTATTATCATTTCTGTACCGCAGTCTCATCTTTTTAATGAGCTATTTTGTTCTTCTGATAGTTTGTGGGTTACTTTATTTAAGTTTTGGTGATGTCATTAAAGATTGGATGAAACCGACGCCACAAGTGGAAGTTAAACGAAACATTGCCAAGTATGATAATGAAGATAATGATAAAATAGAGCATGGTATACATCTGGCTAGTGGATTAATTGCAGCAAAGGGTTTTGAGATCGTGAAAGCGAACTGTACAGCCTGCCATTCTGCAAAATTAATTACACAAAATAGAGCTACTAAAGAAGGCTGGGAAGCCATGATTGAGTGGATGCAAGCGACACAAGGATTGTGGGATTTAGGAAAAAATGAGCCCATTATCTTAGATTATCTAGCTACCAATTATGCTCCAGAAGAAGTCGGCCGAAGGGCGAATTTAGAAGAAGTAGCGTATTATATGTTAGACTTAAGTGACTAAGGATACAGCATGTTTTATGGAATAATAATAAAATGCGTGGTAAACGATTAGACGATGAATTATTGGGAAATATTTGTCAATGCTTATAGTGGATATGCTAGATATTTGTGGTATGAAGTGACCCATCCTTCATGGGGTAACTATTTTTATTGGTTGCTACTCGTTTCTGCTTTCTTTTTTGCCCTAGAGATTTTTGCTCCTTGGCGGGAAAAACAATCGAAGTTTAGAAAAGACTTTTGGTTGGATTTCTTTTATATGTTTTTCAACTTCTTTTTATTCTCTTTAATTATTTATGCAGCAGCTTCTAAGGTAATTGTACAATTATTGAATAACGCTATCTTCAATGTTACAGCTTTTGATTTGCAGGCTTCTAATCCCATGCAAACTTGGCCAATGTGGGCTGTGTTACTGACTGGTTTTGTCGTAAGAGATTTTGTACAGTGGTGGATACATCGTTTGTTGCATAGAGTAGCTTTTTTGTGGGAGTTTCATAAGGTGCATCACTCTGTAGAGGAGATGGGTTTTGCGGCACATTTGCGTTATCATTGGATGGAAAATGTAGTATACAGAACACTAGAGTATATTCCTTTGGCACTTTTGGGTATTGGTTTATATGATTTCTTTATCATTCATATTTTTACTTTGGCAGTTGGGCATTACAACCACTCTAATTTTGTGGCTCCTTCTTGGATAAGTGGAGGACTTATTGGTACTTTGATTGGTATTGTTATAGGAGTGGGTTTATTTGACGTAAGTCTATTGGGCGAAGTGGATCTAATTGTATCCTTAGGGGTAGTTTTGGGATGTGCTATTTTGGGTGCATTAGCTTTAGGACCAGTGATGAAAGTTGTTTTTAATTCTCCAGAAATGCACATTTGGCATCATGCATATGAATGGCCTGATTCTCATCCTCACGGCATCAATTTTGGATTAACTTTAGCGATTTGGGATTATATTTTTGGCACTGCCCACATGCCAGATTCTGGCCGAGATATACGCTTGGGTTTCCCTGGAGTAGAGGAATTCCCTCAAGACTTTATCAAACAGAATACGCATGGATTCGTAAAGAAGTAGCCTTATTGGATAAGTATAGGGGCTTCATTCCTGTAAATCCGTAGGGCTATTCCATTGGAATTATATCCAATTCCTATTTCATATTTGGCTTCTTCTTTATCTTCTTTAACCTGAAAATGATGCGTACTACCAAAAAAGGAACGTCTAGCAGACATAAGTTTTCCGTTGTAATATATGGATTCTTTTCCCCAATGCGTATGGTGGATTTCGATGGTATTACCTTGGTAAAATAGCGTAAGATATTTCATGATTTAACCTATTTTTGATCAATATCAGTGATCATGATAGGGGAATCAAATTCTTTCGCTTAGTTAGGATAAGATTTCGACCTAATGCCATAAAAGATACGTTTACCAATTATGACAAGAAGCTATAAACGATGTTGTTCATGTAGATGATGTTGAAAAAATGTGTTACCAAATGAAATTATAGCTGGAGTGCAAGGCAAAGCTCTTTTTGAGTTTCATAGCCTTAGTGATGGAATGAAGAAACTTTAGCCGAACCTCAGCTGAGGCAAAAGCATCTGGTGCTCTATGAATTGTTTGTGGATAGTAAAGTATATTTTTAAACATACGCTAAGCCTAATAACTTACAGCGTTTAAGGCTTGATCAATATCTGCTTTGATATCTTCAATGCCTTCCAAACCAACGGATACCCTGATGAGCCCATCTGTTATTCCTACTGCAGTGCGTTCTTCCATTTTTAGTTTAGAATGTGTAGTAGAGGCTGGATGAGTAAGAATGGTGCGAGTATCGCCCAAATTAGAACTCAAAGAACACATTTTTATGCCATTCAAAAATTGCATTCCTGATTTCATCCCTCCTTTTACTTCAAAACTGACTAATCCACCACCATATCTCATTTGGCGTTTGGCCAGATCGTACTGAGGATGGGAGCTTAAGAATGGATACCATACTCGGTTAACTTTTGGGTGCTCCTCCAAAAAAGAAGCTAATGCAAACGCATTGGAGCAATGCCTATCCAGCCTTACGGCTAATGTTTCTAAGCTTTTTGACATTAACCATGCATGAAAAGGTGACATAGCAGGACCTGTATGGCGGCAGAAAAAGCGTACTTTTTCTATCATTTCGGCTTTGCCGACTACCAATCCACCCAATACTCTACCCTGTCCATCCATCCACTTGGTACCAGAGTGTACGATAAGGTCTGCACCATATTTAGAAGGTCGTTGAATGTATGGCGTTGCAAAACAGTTATCGATATTAAAAATCAATCCATGCTTTTTGGTGAAAGCTCCCACTTTTTCTAAATCCACTAATCGAAGACCAGGGTTAGAAGGGGATTCTAGTATGACCATCTTTGTATTAGATTGTATTGCTGCCTCCCAAGAATCGACATGGTCTGGTTCTACATAAGTGTGGGTGATCCCCCAGTTAGGAAGAATAGTGGTCAAGATTTGGTGCGTTGAACCAAATACTGCTCTTGAAGCAATGACATGGTCTCCTGCTTTTAGGAAAGCAGCAATACTCGCAAATACAGCAGACATTCCTGATGCTGTTGCAAAACCATCTTCAGCTTCTTCTAGTGTACAGACTTTTTGAATAAGTTCGTCTGTATTTGGATTGCTATATCTAGAATATATAGTGGCATCGGTCTCGCCTCTAAAAGTCGAAGCCATTTCTTCCGCAGAAGAAAACGTAAAACTTGAACTTAAAAATACAGGTACGCTATGCTCCTTGTACTGTGTTCTTTCGATTTGTCCTCTGATGGCTTTGGTTTCAAATGATTGCTCCATGTTTGTTATTAGTTTTTCGTCCTTTGTTTTAAATTTTAGGGTCTTTTGGCTAAACAAGATGTTAACCAACAACTAAAATCATTAACTTAATTTATTTGATAGGACCAGGTAATATTCACGCTTTTCTCTAGCATTTTAGATACTGAACAGTACTTCTCCATAGATAGGCGGCAGGCCTTCTCTACTTTGGCTTCCTCCAAATCACCGAATACGTGATAATGGACCTGAATAGCTGTAAAGACAGCGGGAACTTGATCTTCTGCTCTTTGAGCACTTACTTTGATATGGATATCATCTAATGCTTGACGTTGTTTGTTGAGCAAATGGATAACATCGATGGAGCTACAACTTCCCAATGCAGCTAAGACCATTTGCATTGGTCGCATTGCTTTATTGCCTCCTCCAATTTTTGGAGAACCATCGCTTTGGACGGTATTTTCTGTATCATTTGTGGATTCCATTTGGAATGCATCATCTATTCTTTTGATTGTAACTTCCATTTTAACAAAATTTTAGCACTTTGATTAAGTAAATTGGTTTTTGAAATAATATTTGGCGAAAGCCAGAAAAGTTTAAAAAAGACGAAAAAAAAGGTCTTTTTTTAAAATAAAATAATTAAAATCTACTTTGAAGAAAAGTAGATTTAGTAAAATTAGCCTAAATAAATGCCAAAGAACAAAGCAATGCTAAATAAAAAATTTGATTTTCTAAGTATTTGCCAATAGATTTGTAGCAGTATTTATATCCTTTCTTTAAGAGAAAAGGATTTTATAACGAAGAGTGGAGAGATCGGGCTCTATGAAACTCTGGCAACCTGACCGCTTCGGAAGTTGGTGCCAAATCCCGCCAAAAAAACCACAATTTTTGTGGGGATTTGGACATATAAAATCGAAGTTATGCAAATCATTAATTGTTTATCACTTTCATTCGATTCTAATTTCACTTCAACAAGTTTGAAACAGGCATCATTTATGTGCTGTTGTTGTTGCTGCTAATTCATCGCTAAGCATATCATCCGAGTTATTGGTGCTAGCAGATGCAATCCGCGGTGCGTCTATTCCTATCCAATAAGCTCCCATTATGCCTAGGAAGTGGTCTATTTTGTCATATTTAAAAATAAAATAAAATGTCTAATTGGAAATTTGAAACCCTACAATTACATGCTGGTCAGGAAGAAGTGGAATCAACTACTCGCTCTAGAGCAGTACCCATTTATCAGACGACCTCTTATACATTCAAAGATTCAGAACATGGTGCCAGTCTCTTTGCTTTAAAGGAGTTTGGCAATATTTATACACGGATTATGAATCCGACAACTGATGTTTTTGAAAAACGTGTGGCAGCTTTAGAAGGTGGGGTAGCGGCACTTGCTGTAGGCTCTGGACAAGCAGCACAGTTTATTGCTTTAAATAACATTCTGCAGGCTGGAGACAACTTTGTTGCTAGTTCCAATTTGTATGGTGGAACTTACAACCAATTCAAAGTAGCTTTTAAGAGGTTAGGTATTGAAGTGCGTTTTACGCCAAGTGAAAAACCAGAGGATTATGCACGCCTAATCGATGAAAATACAAAAGCTATTTACTGCGAGACCTTGAGTAATCCTCGTTTTAACGTACCTGATTTCGAAGGTATTGCAGCTATTGCAAGAGAATATGATATTCCATTTGTTGTTGATAATACTTTTGGGGCAGGTGGATTCCTCTGCCGTCCTATTGATCATGGTGCTAATATCGTTGTAGAATCTGCTACGAAGTGGATTGGTGGACATGGAACTTCTATTGGAGGGGTAATAGTGGATGCTGGTAATTTTAATTGGAGTAATGGCAAGTTTCCTCAATTTACAGAGCCTTCTGAGGGTTATCATGGATTGGTTTTTGGGGAAGTATTTGGGCCAGAAGGGCCTTTTGGCAATATCGCATATATTATCCGTGCTAGGGTAGAGGGCTTAAGAGACTTTGGTCCTGCTTTAAGTCCATTTAATTCTTTCCTTTTATTGCAAGGTTTAGAAACATTGTCTTTACGTGTACAACGCACAGTAGATAATGCTTTGTCTTTGGCTAATTGGTTGGAAGAACACAAGCAAATTGAATCTGTAAATTACGCAGGTTTAGAGAGTCATCCAACCCACCTTAGAGCTAAAAAGTACCTAAGAAATGGATTTGGTGGAGTACTTTCATTTACCATCAAGGGAAGCAAAGAGCAAGCCACTAAGTTTGTGGATTCGTTGCAATTGGTAAGTCATTTAGCGAACGTAGGTGATGCAAAAACACTGATTATTCAGCCATCGGCAACGACGCATCAACAGTTGACAGATGAGGAACAGCATACGGCCGGTGTTTTACCGAATGCATTGCGTGTATCTGTTGGTATTGAGCATATCGATGATATTTTAGCTGATTTTGAGCAAGCACTAACAAAGGTGTTTGAAAAAGAACCAGTTTTGGTATAAAGTTTTTAGACCGCTGTAGGATGATGCCTACAGCGGATTTTTAAGGGTGTATTTTGAAATTTGTCCTTTGGGCGGATTTTAGCCAAAGCTAAATGAGTATGCTACCAACGAGATAAGGCCAATTTATAGATTCTAAGTGCACTCTAAAATTTCAGACGAGTGGAAATATTAAAAATAGTTGCTCCTTTTCCTTTGGAAAATGGGCAAAACCTAAGCGAGTTAGAAATTGCTTACTGTGTATATGGTGAGCTTAACCAAAAAAAAGATAATGTCATTTGGATTTCCCACGGCTTAACTGGGAATGCAGATGCAGCAGACTGGTGGTCAGGATTAGTGGGAGAAAGAAAATTATTTGATCCAGCTAAGTATTTTATTGTTTGTTCCAATATGCTGGGTTCTTGCTATGGCACAACTGGACCTGCTTCTATCAATCCCTCTACGAAGGAAGCCTATGGAGCAGAATTTCCTTTAGTTACTATTAGAGATATGGTAAATGCCAATATTCAGCTAAAAGAATACCTGGATATCGGGCGTATTCATTGTGGAATTGGGGCATCAATGGGTGGGCAATTGATTACAGAATGGGCTATTAATCAGCCAAGTGTATTTGAACATATTTGTGTAATAGCGGCTAATGCACAGCATTCTCCTTGGGGGATTGCTTTTAATGAAGCACAGCGAATGGCTATAGAAACAGGTCTGAAGTCAGGTATCCCCGAATCAGAAGCGGTGAATTTAGGTTTAGAAACAGCACGTGCTATTGCCATGCTTTCTTATCGTCATTATAGCACCTACAAAGCTTCTCAAATGGAAGAGCAAAATGATAAAATTGACAATTTCAAAGCAAGTTCTTATCAGCGATACCAAGGGCAAAAATTGCGTAAGCGTTTTGATGTGTATAGTTATTTGCGCTTGAGTAAAGCAATGGATAGCCATAATGTGGGTAGAAATAGGGGCGGGGTAGAAAAAGCTTTGGCCAATATTCAGGCAAGAGCTTTAGTGATTGGTATTCAATCTGATATTTTGTTCCCTGTTGAAGAGCAGCAACGTTTGGCAAAAGGCATTCCTGATGCAGAACTGGAGATTATCAATAGTCAATATGGTCATGATGGCTTTTTGGTAGAGAATGATCGAATCACCAAATTGTTAGCAGCTTTCTTGGCCAAAAGGAAAGGGACAAAATATAAAAGTTATAAACTGAATTATAACAATTTAGCTCTTTTGACGCCAGGAAGGGTTTCATTACCTGGTACTGAAAGTTTCTAAAAAATTGTGCTTGATTAAGTATACTGTTTGGGTTAAATAGCAAAATAATAATTATCGAATCGATAAAAATCCTTTAAGCGCTTCTGTCGACCAGAAGTGCTTTTTCTTTAGCTTTGCGCAAACGTTTTAACATGATGAAAAAAGTATTTTTTATTGATAAAGCACACGCTATTCTTGAAAAGGGATTACAAAACTTGGGGTACGAATGCGAAGATATTAGTCACTTAGATCGCAATAGTACGAAGCGGTTAATATCAAAGGCTTTTGGCCTCGTGATTCGCAGTCGATTAAAGATAGACGAGGATTTGCTTCAGCATGCTTCAAGCCTAAAGTTTATTGCTCGTACCGGTATAGGTTTGGAACACGTTGATTTAGAATATACCGAAGAAAGAGGAATCAAAGTATTTAATTCGCCGGAAGGCAGCCGAGTGACTGTAGGGGAGCATGCAGTAGGCTTGTTGCTTAGTTTGATGAATCATTTAGCATGGGCAGATCAGGAAGTTCGTTCTGGAAAATGGGTGAGAGAAGCTAATCGAGGAACTGAGATAAAAGGAAAGACTATTGGTATTATCGGCTATGGCAATACGGGGCAGGCTTTCGCCAAAAGAATGTCAGGCTTTGAAGCTAGGGTACTAGCATACGATAAATTTAAAGAAAATTTTGGCGATGAATTTGCCGAGGCAGTGTCACTAGAAGAAATACAAGAAAAAGCAGATATTATTAGTTTTCATATTCCATATTCAAGAGAGAATCATTACTTAGTTTGTAAATCCTACCTAGAGGCTTTTCAAAAGCCTATTTTTTTAGTGAATACTTCCAGAGGATTAATATTAAATACAGCAGATTTAGTAGTGCAAATGGAGAAGGGAAAAGTGAAAGGTGCTGCTCTGGATGTTTTAGAATATGAAGAAATGTCTTTTGCACATCTAGCATTAGAAAATTTGCCTGCGCCATTTCAATATTTGCGCAAAGCGAAAAATGTAGTTTTAAATCCACACATTGCAGGCTGGTCACATGAAGCTAAAAAGGCACATGCAGAAGTTTTATTACAAAAAATTTATACATGCTTTCACTAAAAACAACTAAATTTAACTCACTTTAAATAAGTGCTTTTAATGTTTCAGTTCAAGGCGTTCAAAAATAATACTGCGAGCAAGCTTAAATGTTCTATTCTGTCTATTCAGAGGCTGATTATAGCTCTACTCTTATTCATGACTCATCAGGTATATGCTCAATCTTCTCAAAGTGATCAACTTCAATTTCGTCAGCTCACCATTGATGATGGCTTGCCTTCTATGTATATTTATGATATTGCTCAGGATGTAGAAACTTATCTTTGGATTGGAACAGAGGCTGGTTTAAGTCGTTTTGATGGGTATAACTTTAAAAATTTTACTACCCGAAACGGCTTGCCCAATAATGAAGTAGTTTATCTTCAAACGACTACGGATGGAAGAGTCTGGATTAATACCATTGGCAATTTAGTTTATCTCAAAGGGGATTCCATTTATCAACCAAATTATTTAGAAGATGACTATATCATCGGCTATGGGATCGTGGAAAATGCTAACCAAGAGATACTATTATCTTCGCATAAAAAGCTGTACAAAGAAATCGAAAATCAAGAATTAGAGCTCGTTTTTAATTCAGATACTGAATCAAATGGATTTGCTTTGTCTGAACTTGAAAAAAGAGAAGAGGTCTGGATTTATGATTTGTCTTATCTGTATTGTTTCAAGAACAACACCATTGTTGAAAAGATAAAAGTACCATACTACACGAAGACAATTAACTACTACTCCTTATGTACATTTGAGCATTATGTCGTGATAAATACTATATATGGTTTAGTAATATACGATATCGAAAAACAAAAGTTTACGGTGCTTGATAGTGAATTGAGCCTTTTTTCTAAAATGTATTTTATTGATAATTATCTCTGGGGTGTCAGTCCAGACTATGGTTTGATCAGGTATAAGCTTAATGAAGAAAGGACAGGGGTACTTGATAAGTATGAAAGCTTTACCAAATTACAACCTACTGATTTTTTAAAAGATCGAGAAGGTAATTTTTGGGTGAGTACTATGGGGAATGGGCTCTATTTTTCTCCGCTAGGCATCGATAATGCAGAGGTTTATACTTCTGACAAAGAACTATTTAATGCCAAGTTGAGCTCCCTTTTATTGGAAAAGGACAAAGTATGGTTGGGTACTCGTGTTAATTCCCTCATAGAAATTGAAAATGGAAAGCTTAGCGTACATAACTTAAGGCAAATTGCAGGTCGTTCTTTTAATCGAATCAGAAATATCCAGAAACTATCGGACGATTATCTGTTGTTAACAACTGATGTTGGCTTATTGAAATGGAAAGAAGGCGAGACTATTCGAATAGAGTCTTCTCCTATGAAAGATACTTATGTCCATAATAATAAAAAAGTACTCATCTCTACACCTAGTGGCGTTTTTGAAACGACACTTTCAAATTTAGATTCCATTGAAGACTCCAACAAATCCTTGCAAAGATTCATAGATAGAGGATTTGAGAAGGTTTTTCCTTCGCGTTCCTATCAAGTTATGTATGATAGCAAGGAAGATATTTGGTTGAGCAATATAAGACATGGCTTAATCCAAATAAAAAGATCCTCTGAATCACCTATACCAGATACTATTTATTGGAAAGATCGCTCCAGTATTTTTAATACACTGGTTAGTGAAATGCGTGAGCTAGATGATGGAACCATTTGTTTGGCAACAAATGGACAGGGACTTATCTTTATTCAAGACGATAATTTTTATCAACTTACTACAGACGATGGTATCTCAAGTGATATCTGTAATGCTATGGTGACAGATGGGCAACAAATCTGGATAGCGACTAATCAAGGCCTAACCCACTTAGATAAGGTAATTATAAAAAATGGCAGGGTTATCACTAATGTAAGTGTATTTGATAAATCTAATGGTTTGGTTTCCAATGAATTAGAGGCATTAGAAGAAGATGAGGGTAAATTGTACTTAGTAAGTCCATCGGGACTAATGATTGTAGAGGAAGAAAATCTCCGCCAAGGTGAGTTGCCTCCTCAACTCATTTTAAAATCAGTGAAAGTAAATGGTATAGAACAAAAATTACGAAAGAAATATGAAGAGAATAGCCCCTATATATTAGCTTATGACCAGAATAATCTTCAAATTGAATTTATAGGTATTTCTTACAAAAGTTTTGGAAATATACGTTATAAATATCGCCTAGAGGGTTTTGATGATAAATGGATGATCAAAAAAAACTCTGATATAAAGTATCAAAATCTTAAACCAGGAAAGTATAAATTTGTAGTCTACTCTTTAGGTAGAAATGGTAAAAAGAGTGACATCCCTCAAGAGATTTATTTTATTATAGAGCCTTACTTTTGGTATACAGCCATGCCTGTGACGATGATTATATTATTTGGGGTTGGACTTACACTCGCAGGGTTTCGGTATTTTACTTTTCGACGTGATCGTAAAGTACTCAGTAGGATGGTCAAAGAAAAAACTAGCCAGCTTAATGAAAAAATGGAAGACCTAGAAAAAACGAATACCAAACTCAAAGAGTCTAATGAAGAACTGGAACGCTTTGCACACGTTGTATCACATGACCTAAAAACGCCATTGCGTTCCATTGGAAGCTTTGTACAAGTATTGGACCGAAAGTTAGGAAAGCGACTAGACCCAAACGAGCAAAAATACTTGCACTTTGTATCTAGCGGAGTAAAGAAAATGGAAATGGTGATCAAGGACTTACTAAGTATGTCTAAATTGAGGAAAGACTCTTTGGAGAGAGAGTGGATAGATCTAAAAGGCCTTCTGAGTGAGCTAGAGGAAGAAATGTTGGTTGTAGCTACGAATGATCACGCCAAACTAGAAGTAGCACAAAGTCCTCCAAATATTTATTTCAATAAAACGAACGCCAAGCAGCTTTATCAAAATTTAATCGGTAATGGCTTTAAGTACAACAAAAGCGAAATACCTATTGTCCAAGTCGGTTGGGAGCAGGATAAGGGGATTTGGATCTTTTATGTTAAGGATAATGGTATCGGTATTGAAAAAAAATATCAACAAAAAATATTTGATATGTTCTCTCGTCTCCATAATGATCAAGAGTATGATGGAACAGGAATAGGATTAGCCATATGCAAAAAAATTGTTGAAGAAAGCGGCGGTCAAATATGGATTGATTCTGAGATAAATAAAGGCTCTACCTTTTATTTTACCCTAGGTGAAAATGTAAAAGCTTCCCATTAATTCGTAGCTATTCTACTTGGTTTTTTATATTTGCCCTTCGTATTATTCTACAGTATCTTTAAATTTTGTGCAAACCAAGAATCAAAGATTTGAGCCTGCCTACCAGCAAAGGTAGGGTTTTGGCGGTCAATGTACTTGGGCGCTCAGCGAGTCAAGTAGGTGGGGCCATTAATATTAGAGTTTTAAAAGCTTTGGTTTTCAAATAGCAGAATATTTAAACATACTTTTAAATCTATTTTAGCTACCTGTCTTTTGTTTAGGTTCGATAAGTTATGATTTTACATAATTTAGTTTGATTACTGTTGTTAAATGAAAGACGCAATTATTTAGATGCAACCTTTTTCACCTGCAATCGCAAAGGAGAAGTACGATGTAGTATACAACCTATATACCTTCCAAGAAGGCTTATTTTTGCCCAATGCTTTTATTGTTAGCAAAGATAAGGAGGGCTACTTCGCTCATATCAAGCAAAGAGCTACTGTCCAGACTTTAAGTGGGTTTCAACTAGAGTTAAGCCCTGAAAGAGCTCAGATTCTTAATTGGATTGATCTTCTAGATCCTAAAAATCTAGAAGAAAAATTCTCGCCCCCCTCCAAGCTGAAAAGTAGACCCAAAAAAATCATTGCACTTGAAAAGCTCCTAAAAGAAGAAATCGTTAAGAAAACGATTATCCAATATATTCATCGAATCTTAGATCAAATTTTAGGGGCTATTCTGCAGAATGACCTCCCCATTACTTGGGAGGTTGAAAGAAGAGTTTTGGTAAAAGATTTTATCATTGCTTTACCAAAAACTAGTTTGGTGCCTCATTTATCTTTCAAAAGGACGGACAAAAGCGTATCTTATCAATTACGCTTATCTCATGAGGGCAATAGACCTTGGTCTATCCAAGGAAGAGAAGTTTTTCCTGTTACCAATCATCCCGCATGGATTTTTGTTGATCACCAATTAATTCGGATCCAACATATTAATGGCAATATGGTGAAGCCATTTCAGCAAAAAGAGGTGTTGAATATCCCCGCAACTTCTGTGAAAACTTATTTCCAGAAATTTATTCTTAAAGTGGTTTCTAAAATTGATGTGGAAGCACAAGGGTTTGATGTCATTCAACAAACAAAGCTTTCTTTTTGCTCTATCGAACTGATCAAGGATCTATTTAAGAATGAATGGGCACTAGCTGTAAAAATGAATTATGGCCAGTTTTCTTTTGATTGGAGGGATCAAGCAAAAAAGCGTACCACACTAAACTTTAGAGAAGATGATGTGAAGTTTCTTCAAATCATCAGAGATGCCCAAGCAGAGGAAATTTATATTGATCAATTAAAAAAAATTGGATTAGAAGAAGGAGGGGGGAGTGTCTTTACTACAAAAGAGAAGACCGATGAGCCTATGTACATTATTTACTGGCTAGCAGAGCATAGGGCAAAGTTAGAGGAGGCTGGATTTCAGGTGAAAGTAGCAATGGTAGAGGAAAAGAAAATTCATTTGCGTAAAGCGAGCCTAAAACTGGATGCTCAAGTAGGGAACGATTGGTTTGATATTTATGGACAAGTAGACATTCCTCCTTTTACCATTCCTTTTTTGGCATTAGTTAAAAATATTCGAGATGGTGATCGCTTTTACCGTTTACCGGATGATAGCTATTTTCTCATTCCGCAGGAATGGATGACAAAGTATAAAACACTGGCACAATTCCTGAAAAGGGATGGTAAAAACTTGAAATTGAATAAAGCGCAGTTTACGCTATTAAAAGAAGTTGGTTTAGGCGAAGTTCCTACTTTGACAGACCAAAGTGAAGTTGAAGATTTCAAACCATCCTCCTTATTAAAAGCTTCCTTACGTCCATATCAGCTAGAAGGGGTGAAATGGATGGTACAACTCTACAATAACCAATTAGGTGCTTGCTTAGCAGATGATATGGGATTGGGTAAAACGATCCAAACCATTACGCTTCTACTGCATGCCAAAGAACATAAAGTGGCTGAAGATAAAAAAGAGGAAAACAGTCATTCCCAATTAGATTTATTTGGAGGTAGCACGGATGAAGATTTTCTGAATCCGCTCAATGCATTAATTGTATTACCAGCCTCTTTAGTGTTTAATTGGGAACGCGAAATTCAAAAATTTGCACCCAGCCTAAGCGTCTATAAACATACAGGCCCAAAAAGGTATAAAGACCTACGTTTAATTAAACGCTTTGATGTGATCCTCACAACTTATCAAACAGCTCTTCGGGACCTAAGTGTTCTTTCAGATTTAGAATATGAGTACATCATTTTAGATGAAAGTCAGCAAATCAAAAATAAGGATAGTAAGATATTCAAGGCTATCAACCAGTTAGAAGCCAATCATAAAGTTTCTCTATCAGGAACACCAATCGAAAATTCTCTATCCGATTTATGGGCTCAAATGCAATTTATTAATCCTGATCTTTTAGGTAGTTTTAACTTCTTCAAAAAGGAATTTATTAGACCGATTGAGCGAAAGCAAAATGAAGAAAAGAAAGTGCAACTGCGTTCATTAGTGCAGCCTTATATGCTGAGAAGAACGAAGGAGGAAGTTGCAAAAGACTTACCGGATTTGAGTACAAAAGTGTTCTACACGGAGATGACGGCAGAGCAGAAAAAGATGTACGAAAGAGAGAAATCTGCGACTAGAAATCAGCTACTTGAAAACTTTGAAGAAGGCAATCCTAAATTTAAAATGATGGTCTTACAGTCGCTTACCAAGCTGCGACAAATCGTTAATCATCCGAAATTGGTCGTACCAGAATATGAACGAGAAAGTGGTAAATTTAACGATATCATCGAACACTGGGATGTTATCCGCAAAGGAGGGCATAAAGTCTTGTTTTTTAGTTCTTTTGTTAAACACTTAGAATTATTTAAGGAAAATTTCGAACAGCGTAATCTACCTTATTCATGGTTAAGTGGAGAGACTTCCGCCAAAAAGCGAGTAGCAGCAATCGAAAAATTCGATGCTCGCCCAGATGTGCAATCCTTTTTGATTTCGATCAAATCAGGTGGTACAGGATTAAATCTTACAGCTGCTGATTATGTTTTTATTCTTGATCCTTGGTGGAACCCAAGCATCGAACAGCAAGCCATTGCGAGAGCTCACCGTATTGGACAAGACAAGAAAGTATTTGCTTTTAAGTTTATCACAAAAGGCAGTATCGAAGAAAAAATCTTACGATTACAAGAGCGTAAGGCTAAGTTGGCTCACGATATCATCGAAAATGCGCAAAAAGCTAATTTCTCTAAATCAGATATTGAGTACTTATTAGAATAATACTAAAATACATATACTTCATCCGCCATTAGCCAAGAGGGCTGCGCTGCTCCAGGATGCCAGTCAGGACAAACACCTTTCTGCTGAGCTCGTATTTTAATAAATTGAGCTTTGGTATCCGTTTGTTCAAATGAAAAAGTTTGGATAACATCTTTTTCAAAATCACTCGCAATAGGTGTCGATATCGTACCTAGTGAAGTATAGTCCTTGCCATGTTGACTGATTAAAACTTCGACTGTTTCTGGCAGAAATACCCATGAACTATGTCTTCTTAAAAAGGATACCTGCACGGAATCTATTGCCTCCGGTTTTTGCAAATCAATGCTAATACTTAAATCCTCTCCTTGTACGGCATAAAAGGTGTTAAATTGATCTGATTCGCCTGGGTATCCGTCGGTTAACACACTTGCTTTACCATATTTTTTGTAGGATGGGCTGGTTTCAGCAATGACCTGATAGGCTAAGTGTTTTTGGAATAATGCTTGCATTTCTTTCTCATAAAAATTAGGAGTCTCTTTCACTTTTGTTAAATGCTCCTCCCATAGCCTTTGCAAAAGCTGTACGGTATCTGGATAGAGTTTACTCAGCTCATACTGCTCAGAGGGATCCGCTTCGATATCAAATAGCAGTGGGAGATAGTCATAGTATTGTTTCCCTGTTTGACTAGAAGTTTTCAAATGTAGTTTCCATCGCCCCTTTCGTATGGCATGAAGTTTATTACTTGGGCCATAATAAAAGAAGGTTCGATCTTTCTGCTTGTCTGGCTGTAGCCAATGGGGTAAAAGAGACATGCCGTCGTTTTGCTCCTCCTCTGATTGACCAATTAGTTCAGTTATGGTATTGTAGAGGTCTATTGTACTAGCCACTTGCGTGGAAATACTCGCAGCAGGGATTTGACTTGGCCATTTTACAATGGCTGGTACACGCATTCCTCCTTCCCATGTACTTCCTTTGCCATCTCTAAAAAGTCCAGAAGAGCCCCCTTCTTCGTTCTTGATAATCCACGGACCATTATCACTTGTAAATAGGACTATGGTATTCTCCGCAATCCCTAAGCTATCCAATAACTGATTGATCTGTCCAGTACTCCAATCAATTTCTTCTACGACATCCCCGTATTTACCTCGAATCGATTGTCCTTCAAAGGATTTACCAGGGTGTAAAGGCAGATGTGGCATAGCATAAGGCAAATACAAAAAGAAGGGATGATCCTTTTGTTGACGGATAAATCGTAGTGCATTTTCAGTGTATAGTTCAGTAAGCTCAGATTGGTCTGGATTCAGGGCAATCGTATCCTCATTGTGGAGCAGAGCAATATCTGGGTGGATTGGAGGAATCATGTCGTTACTGTAAGGTAAGCCTATAAATTCATCAAAACCATTTTGAGTAGGGAAGTATGCTTTTTTAGTACTACCGAGATGCCATTTACCAAAGCAAGCGGTTTTATAACCATTCGCTTGTAGTGTTTCTGCTATCGTTTTTTCTTTGGGGTGTATACCACGTGCTGATTGAGGAAAAAGTACCCATGAAAAACCTGAACGAACTGGATATTTTCCCGTTAGTAGGCCATATCGACTAGCAGTACAAGCTGGAGATGCACTATAAAATTGTGTCATTCTTAAACCCTCATTAGCCATCTGATCAAGATGAGGAGTCCTTATGGTTGGATGTCCCGTAACACTTAAATCTCCATAACCCAAATCATCGCAAAATAATATAACAATATTGGGTGTTGAAACGTCTTTATCTGTAGAGCTTTGACAAGACAGCAAAAAGGTAACAAAAACAAAAAAGAAAAATTTGTAGGTATTCATAAGTAAGTAACTTGCTAAAACCATATAAATATTCGAAGATAGCATAGAAAATTGTTATATTGGCTATCAAAGTTCATTAGGTGTGAGCCTTTATTAAATTTTCCCCCAATATTAGTTTTTTTGTCTCTAATAGTTTATTAGGAAGTTAGCTCTTTAAATCTATCTTACTTAAATTGACTTAGTACCGATTACCAATAGTAATTATTAATAGGTATTGATCATTTTTACAAAGCTTAAGAATAAATCTTGAACAAACGATTAGCTTACTCGACTAGTCAAAATTGCTTGTACAATAAAATTATTCACTCGAAAATTATAAGTAACTGACGAGAGGAAGGTTACGCATGATTTTTGAAGGGCGTTAAAACCTGTTAACCTATGGCTAAAATTTTATTGTACCCATTCCAGCCTGCAGGCAGGCATGGGTTTGGGCAAACTACTTATTATTGAATTATTTTTTATTTCGACAACTTTTAGAAAAATGATTTGGAACTATCATCAATAGATTTTACTTGAATATATAATTCATACATTAACAACTTGACCAGTTATCGCTTTGTCAGAACTAAAAATACAGAATGTCTTCTAGACTAGAACAACTTTACGATAGGCTAGAGCATATTTCAAACTTGGAAGGCGAAAAAATCCTTTCAGATGCTCAAGAACTTTTAGAACTCTCCCGTGTAAAGAAACACTTGCATGGGGAAGCACTTGCATTCTTAATTATTGGCCAATACCATTTGAGTAGAGGTGAATTCAAAGAGGCGAAAGGACTCTTTGAAAAAGCATTAAAAGTTTCTGAAGATCATTTTGAAAAACCCTTCCGTGGACGGATCCTCTCTGCACTTGGAGGCGCTTATTGCAAAATGGATCAATATGGAAAATCGCTGCGTTATTTATTTGAAGCATTAGAGTCTATAGATCCCTTTTGGGAAGGCGCTACCTATAACACCATTGGTGTAATTTATAGAAACCTTAACCAACTGGACAACGCGATTACCTTTTTTGAGAAAGCCAAGCAAAAGGCTAAAGAACTGAATAACCACATCCTACATACAAGTATTACACTCAATATTGGCTTATGTTACATTTCACAAACTAGAAATGAGGAAGCCATCGCTATTCTAGAGGAAGCCGTAACAGAAAGTAAAAAAGTGAAATACTTAAGAGGCCAAGCTTATGGGCTTCTTTACCTTTTAAATATCCATAAAGATCAAGGAGCTACTGATAAGGCAGTAAAAATATCAGCAGAACTTCTGAAAGTGGCTAAGCAGGCTAATGATCGATTTATTTTAGGGAGAGCAGGCCAAATTCATGCTGAAATTCTATTTCAATTAGGACGAAAAGAAGAAGCATCAAACCAATTAGAAATTGCTTTACAAGATGCCCAAGCTATTGGTTACAGCCTCCTAGAAGGAGAAATACTTGAATTGTTATGTTCCTTTTATAAAGATGCAGGGAACTATAAAAAGGCTTGTGAATATGGACAAGGAGCTATTCAACTCTTCAAAATTCGCTTTGAAGAATTAAATGAAGAGGATTCTAGAGAGAAGCTGTTTAACCTCGAAGAGCAAATCTTGGTGCTAAAACAACAAAAAGATAAAATCGCCAAACAAAATAAGGCACTAAAGGAATATGCATATGTGGTAGCACATGACCTAAAAGAACCTCTTCGTACAATGTCTGGTTTTGCTTCTATGCTCTACAAAAAATACCTGCATACCATTGATAAACAAGGGAAAGAGTATTTCCAAATTATCCTGGATAGTGCTCGATTTATGCATGAAAAGCTAGAAGATCTCCTTACTTACGCCACTTTAGAAGAAAAAGGACAAATCACGGAAAGGGTGGATTTAAGGGAAGTCGCTCAAAGTGTTATCAATCGACTTAAACATCTTATAAAGGAAACTCAAAGTGAAGTCATTATTGAATCTGAATTGCCAATTGTTAGAGGCAATACTTTTCATTTCAATCAAATTTTTCAAAATTTAATACACAACGCTATCAAATTTAAACATAATGAAAGATTGCCACTCATTAAAATTTCCTTAAAACAAGAGGAGGATAACTTTATTCTGTCTTTTCAAGATAATGGAATTGGTATCGAAGAGGCTTTTTATGACAATATTTTTAAGTTATTCAAGCGGCTAGACCCTCAACATTATGAAGGTACGGGTATTGGGCTCGCCATTTGTCAAAGAGTAGCTGAAATATATAACGGTCAACTTACCGTAAGTTCTAAATTTGGGCAAAGTACTACTTTCTATCTATCTCTTCCCAAAGCTATCCAAATCTAAATATATTTAGCCCCCATAACGATTCTCACCAACAAATATCAATTTAATATTTAAGGCTCCTTTAAGCGACCAGTCAAAATGGCTTGTACAATAACATTGTTCATTCGAAAATTATAAGTAGTTAGGCTAGAAAATTGGTATAATAAATTCTTTTAGTCAGCTCAAAAATCGTGCGTAACTTCCCTATTTTCAGTCACTTACTATTTTTGAGCTGACG
>JAKVCU010000010.1 GCA_022448955.1 Saprospiraceae bacterium | reverse complement strand
AATTTAATCCCTTTCACAGAAATTCGTCTATATTTTGTTAAATGAGAGGGCCGATCAATAGCCACAAAATTTGTTATCTCTTACTGAACCCTAGATGTAATCCAAATGGTAAATGATCTATCAACAGCTTGAGTATTCTAGCCTATATGTGTACAGGAGAATAAAAAAATGTTGTGTGTCGTCCTCCTAGAGGATATACTATTACGAAACTAATTTTGTGGATAAAATGTTTAACGTATTCAAAGATATGGTTTCCTAAATAACAATTGGCTTGGGTTTTCTATTCATTTCCTACATGTTTAAATCTGCAGGTTTATATAAAATTTAGCCTCCTCAACGCTAAAAATCTAATTAATACTTTAATTTTGGGGTGTAAAGATGGCTAAGAATAAAGAAAAAATACTAAAGGCAGCATTAAAGTTGTTTAATGAGGGTGGGCTAGTTAATGTCCGCTTACAACACATTGCAGATGAGGCGATCGTGAGTGTAGGGAATATTGCTTATCATTATACCAATAAAGGTGCTATTCTTTATGCCTTATATGAAAGCTTAACTAAGAAGCAGAAGCAACTTTTAGCTGAATATCGCATTGTACCTCTTTTCGATAATATAGATCGAATGATCCATCATACGTTTCAACTACAAAAAGAATTTATTTTTTTTTATAAAGATACTCTTGAAATTGTTCGAGCATACCCCTCCGTAAGAAAGGCTCATCAGTTACATATTAGTTCACAAGTTAGCCAGCTGCAGGTTATTATTGATTTTAATGTTTCAAGAGGAGCTCTTGTTAAAGAACCTATGGAAGGTGTATTCCATCAACTAGCTAAACAAGTGTGGATGACGATGGATTTTTGGTTGACACAACATGCTGTAAGGGTAGACGAAACAATGACTGAGCAGCATTATAAAGAGGCAGTCTGGAACCTTTTTATTCCCTATTTTACTGAAATGGGCAAGCGGGAATATATACAAATGCTTCAAATGCCGTACGATTTTTTCTTTTAATCTTCCTCTAATTTGAGTAGTTTTGTATTTCAAATTATTAGGTTTATTTTTCTAATTATGCTAACATGGATACATTTAATCTGGACAATAACTCCTATGATGAACTCTTAAATTTACTCAACAACCAGCATTTTATTGAGCGGCCAGGGTGTGAAATAGACATGGATTTTCTTTCTGATGACTGGTGGCTGAGGGATACAGCCGTCATTGAAAATATTGTAAAAAGGGATGGTATGTGGGAAATCCATTTGGTATTTGCTCATTACTTAATGCCTCAAAAATTAATTAAGCGAGTGATATCACGATATACCAGTAAAGATAAGGCAGCATTAAATGCTTGGTATATGAGAAGACTGGCAGCGAAAGATCAAAGAGGTACTTTAAAAGTAAATTTAGACGACTTTGGACTTTGTTCCAGTTAAATTTAATTCATCCATAATTATTTATGATATGGCAGACTTGAATACCAAACAAAAAATATTGAATGCGTCCGTTCGACTCTTCAACGAGAATGGAATGGCTAATGTACGCCTTCAACAAATTGCCAAAGAAATAGGGATTAGTCCAGGAAACTTAGCATATCACTTTCGGAATAAAGAAGCAATTATTGAGGCTATAAACGATGATTTGTATCGCGAAGCAGCAGAAATACTCTCCACTTATCGGATTTTTCCTAATTTAATTGACTTTGATAATCAACTTACTAAATACTTCTCTTTCATACAAAAGTATCCTTTTTACTTTCTTGATTTGTTAGAGATTGAAAGACACTACCCAGCAATTCGATCAAAAAGACAGCTCCATATCTCAAAAATGATTAGTCAAATACGTAAACGATTTGACTTTAATTATAATAGGGGATTAGTAATTGAAGAGCCTCGTAAGGGGGTTTACAATGGCGTTGCAAATGCTATTTGGGTTTTGATTACTTTTTGGGTACCACAAAACTTAGTTAGAGGATTAGAAAAATCAATGGATGTCACTCAATTTAAAGAAATGGTTTGGAATCAAGTATATCCATATTTCACCGATCGGGGTATTGCTGAATACGAGCAGTTGATTCGTCCATTACTAAAAAAGCCTTCTTCAGAGAATTAAATTGTTTAAATTTTTTTACTATTGTTCAGGGTCATCACTAAATTACTGATCTTTCTCTGAAGAACCGATCCGTTATTTAAATATGATTGATAGCGGCGCTTATTCGCCAAAAGTAAGTAATGATTTCCCATACGGAATCTAATCATCTGGCTTATACAAATCTTAAGACTATGACAAATCTGATATGGTTAAAAGGTGGTGCATGTAGCGGGAATACTATGTCCTTTCTTAATGCTGAACAACCCTCTGTTATTGACTTGGTTACTGATTTTGGTATTCGAATATTGTATCATCCCTCTATTGGATTAGAGATTGGGGAACAAGTGAATGAGGTGTTGAATGAAGCCTTATCAGGAGAAACAGCACTCGATATCTTTGTATTTGAGGGATCTATTATTCAAGGCTCGGGTGGTTCTGGCAATATGAATTATTTTGCAGGTCGTCCAGCTAAAGATTGGGTTAAAGATTTGTCTGAAACCGCCAATTATGTGGTTGCCATCGGAGATTGTGCTACTTGGGGAGGAATTATGGCCGTGCCTCCGAACCCCACAGAATCCACTGGAATGCAATTCCATAAAAAGGAGAAAGGGGGTTTTTTAGGAAAAGATTTTAAAACTAAAAGTGGCTTCCCAATCATCAATATACCTGGTTGTCCTGCTCATCCGGATTGGATTACACAGATTTTAGTTGCCATCGCTATTGGTAGAATGGATGAAGTATTACTTGACGATTTTCATCGGCCAAAAACATTTTTTACAGACTTTGTACAGACGGGTTGCACTAATGCTAATTCATTTTCCAATAAAATAGATGGTGGTTTTGGCAAACGTGGCGGTTGCTTATTTTACGAAGTAGGTTGTAGAGGTCCCATGACTCGCGCGAGTTGCAATCGTATTTTATGGAATAGGCATTCCAGCAAAACAAGAGCTAATCATCCGTGCTTAGGCTGTACTGAGCCCGGTTTTCCTCATCACGACTTAAAAAAGGGAAGTATTTTTAAAACCATGAAATATTTAGGCTTCCTGCCCAAAGAAGTACCTGAGGGTGAATCAAAATTGTTGTATTATTTTAAATCGGGCTTTAAAAAGACTCTTTCCAAAAAGACTACCATTAATTCTTCTAAATAATAGTGGTTATTCGCTTAAGTTAGGCTAGAACCTGTCTGACTATGGCTGAAATTGGTATGATAAATTTCAGCCATAGGCTGACAGGCTTTAACGTCCCTTCTAAAATTGTGCGTAACTTTCCTATTGTCAGTTACTTACTATTTTTGAGCTGACGCCTTGCCTGCCGGCTGACAGGAGTTTATTATGCAAGCTATTTTGATTAACCGCTTAGTTCCTATCTAAAATAACCATATTTGTTTATTAGGGTCTTTATAGTTTACCTACAATCGCAACTAAAAGGATGATACCACTTTGTAAAATAATTGCTTTTTAAAAGCTTTTGGTAAAGTGTAATGCCTCTTTTATGCTTCTCATTTACTTAACTATCCGACTTGTATCGGTAATTGATACGAGCATATCATTAATTACCCAAGTTCGAAGACCAAATTCCTAGATTGGTGCTATAAATAATGGGGATTTATTTAGACAAAATCTATATTAGGTTTTTAATTCTATTAATTAGGTGTTTTTTTCTAAATAATTAGAAATAGTTTTCTAATTCTACTATATTAGACTATCCAATTTAGGAAGTAACAATTATGATGTGGCCGATAGCCACACCTTTTTAGAAAACGAAAAACTCCTTTTTATTATGGCAAATGTATTATGGTTGCAAGGAGGTGCATGTAGTGGCAACACGATGTCTTTCTTAAATGCTGAAGAACCAACCGTTGTAGAGCTCATTGTTGATTTTGGAATTAATATACTATGGCATCCAACAGTTGGTTTAGAAATCGGTCATCAAGTAAGTGATCTAATGAATGACTGTATTTCAGGTAAAACAAAACTGGATATATTCGTTTTTGAAGGCTCTGTTGTACAGGGACCAGATGGAACGGGTAAGATGAATTATTTTGCAGATCGGCCTATGCAAGAATGGATCAAGGAATTATCCGAGGTTGCTCAATTTGTTGTTGCTGTTGGTGATTGCGCCACTTGGGGTGGAATTCCTGCCGTACCACCAAATCCAAGTGAATCGACTGGTTTTCAATTTCATAAAAAGGAGAAAGGAGGATTCTTAGGGGCCAACTTTACGTCCAAAGGGGGGTTGCCTGTAATAAATATACCTGGTTGTCCAGCACATCCAGATTGGATTACGCAAATTTTAGTAGCTATTTCCACCGGTCGTATTGGAGATGTTTTGATTGACGAATATCATCGGCCAAAAACTTTCTTTACGGATTTTGTTCAAAATGGTTGTCCTAATGCAGTAGCCTTTAGTGAAAAGATAGATGGAGGATTTGGTAAACGTGGTGGATGTTTATTTTATGAGGTAGGGTGCAGAGGGCCTATGACTCGCGCGAGTTGCAATCGTATTTTATGGAATCGACAATCCAGTAAGACAAGAGCTAATCATCCATGCTTAGGTTGCACTGAACCTGGATTTCCACACCATGATCTGAAAAGGGGTTCTGTATTTAAAACTATGAAATACTTAGGCTTCCTACCTAAGGAGGTACCTCCTGGTGATAGTAAATTATCTTATTATTTCAAAGCAGGGGTTGCTAAGGTATTACCCTCTCCAAAATCTGCTAATGATTTTGGTAATTCTAAATAATTTAAAAGAACATAAAATTGAAATAAAATGGCTTTAAAAGAACTGAATATATCTCCAGTCGGCCGTGTGGAAGGGGACTTAGATGTAAAGGTCTACATGGAGAATGGTGTTGTAACAAGGGCTCATACTCAGGCAGCTATGTTTAGAGGATTTGAGAAGATACTACAAGGGAAAGACCCTCAAGCTGGACTAATTGTCACACCAAGAGCCTGTGGTATATGTGGAGGCTCTCACCTCTATTGTGCTTCTTCTGCGCTAGATGTTGCTTGGCAGACTACTTTGCCTCCCAACGCACTTTTGTTAAGAGCTATTGGTCAAGCTACTGAAACTATCCAAAGTATTCCACGATGGTTTTACGCAATTTTTGCTACAGATATGGCCAATAAAAAATTCGCTAATAAACCTCTATACCAAGAGGTTGTGAAAAGATGGGCCGCCTATGTAGGCACATCTTTCCAAACAGGGGTAACTGCATCTGGAAGACCAGTCGAGGTTTATGCACTTTTCGGAGGACAATGGCCTCATTCAAGTTATATGGTTCCGGGAGGAGTGATGTGTGCTCCAACTTTAAAAGATATTACGCGTGCTCATGCTATAATGAATCAATTCCGAAACGACTGGCTGGAGCCGGTATGGTTAGGTTGTTCCATTGAAAGATACATGCAGATTAAATCATGGGATGATATGATGGAATGGTTAAATGAGAATGAATCTCATTATAATAGTGATTTAGGATTACTTCTTCGCGCAGGTATCGAGTTTGGTCTTGATAAATTTGGACAGGGAGTTGGTAAATTCTTAGCTTGGGGCTCCTACTTGCATAAAGATATGTATAATAGACCTACTATTGAGAGCCGTAATGCTGCTACTATCACTCCATCAGGATTTTGGGATGGTAAAAATTATCATGAAGCTGATCACAAACAGGTACAAGAACATATCAAGCATGCATGGTATATGAATCAGGCAGATGCACTGCATCCATTCGATCAACCTGCACCAATGGCATCTACAGATTCCAGAACACTAGAACATTCCGACTTTAATGATAAGTATAGTTGGGCAAAAGCACCTCGTTTTATGAATTATGCAGCAGAGGCAGGTCCTTTGGCCCGTGTTATTATGAATGCAAATCCAGCGAATTTATCACATCAAATCCAAGATCCACTGTTTGGTGATATTATGGAAAAAATGGGGCCATCTGTATTCACAAGAGTTCTGGCTCGAGTACATGAAGCACCAAGGCTCTATACTATGATTAATGACTGGCTCAGTCAAGTTCGTTTAGATGACGAATTTTACATTAAACCAACCGAAAGAGATGGTGAAGGATGGGGGGCAACAGAAGCAGCTCGAGGAGCACTAGCTCACTGGATAAAGATAAAGGACGGAGTAATTGAAAATTATCAAATCATTGCTCCAACGACTTGGAATGTTGGTCCAAACGATACGAATGATAATCCAGGCCCTATCGAATCCGCTTTGGAAGGTACCGAAATCGAAGATCCACATGATCCGGTAGAGGTTGGTATGGTTGCTCGTTCCTTTGATTCTTGTTTAGTCTGTACGGTTCATGCACATGACAACAAAACAGGAAAAGAGTTAGCTAAATTTAAACTATAAGTCCGAAATGCCTATGCTTAAGCAATCCGCTGATCATTATTGGCGGCTTGCTTTTTTAGTATTCTAACTATATCCTTAAAGTTTTTCTTATATTAAGAACATGAGTAGTACCGGAATAAAAAAAACAGCAGTATTGGGCTTTGGTAATCCAGTAAGAGCAGATGATGGAGTTGGAATCTATGTAATAGAGCAGCTAAAAAATCAATTAGGTGAATCTGAGCACCTCAGCATATTCGATATGGGCACCGCTGCCTTCGAGATATTATTCAAACTAAAAGGGCATGAACGGATTATACTCATAGACGCCGTAATCAATACTGGTGAAAAGGTAGGCACTACTTACAAATTACCAGCCTCTGAAGTAGAAGGCCAAATTGAAGATGACCCTATGGTGTTTCTTCATAGCCTTAAATGGAATCAAGCTCTTTCCTATGCGAAGAAAATGCTGCGAGCTGACTATCCAAAACATATTGATGTTTACTTAATAGCCATAGATAGTACTCGCTTCAATGTCGGGATGACTGAGGAGGCTAAGACTGGGGGAGATAAAATCGTTGGGTTATTACTGGAAGAACTAAAATAATTTTTTCATTAAATTACTATGTTTATACCACCTAATAAGCTTAAAGATAACTTTCAGGCGAGTGAAAAAGGTGATGGCCAAGTTCGTTTGAAGGCTTCTCACCTACTAATTGATCACAAGGTAGCAACCGCTATTTTTGGTAGAGATTTAGTTGTAAATCTGATTTATTACGCCGATCGAAATACTCTTATGATCGCTCCGCAAAGCGATGATCTCTTTAAAAAATTACACAAGGCAAAAAAATATATGCTAAAAGAGCGGAATGCTAGAGGTGATAAAGCGATCACTTTACAAGAGCTTTTGATTGATCATGAAATAAATAGTATGGATCGCACTTTAGCATTTGAACTTCAAATACCATTAAATATATTAAAAATAACACTTTAATATCAAAGCATGTACATTTCCTCTGATGTTCCTCTTTGGAAATTAGCCGATTTTGTTGGTGAGATCCAAGACTTTAGCTTACTTCAAGAAGATAAGTGGCTAATGAACACAGAGGTTAATTACCTGCTATTCAAACGAAAGGGTTTGTGGCATTTGACAATGATTTATATTGCAATAGAAAATCCACTGAAGCTTATCTGCAGGAAAATCGATGTTTACAATTCTGAAAAGAAAGCCAAGTTATTTGCTTCTATTCTGCAAAGAGCTATTCGAAAAGATGCCAGAGGAACCTTAAAAACTAATCAAGATGTTATCAATATTTGCAACAACTGATTATCACTCTCGATTATATGATATTATTAAAATAGAGCCCCGCCTAGATGAGTTGGTCAGTGTAATTGACTCGTTAAAAGAATATCCTGAGGCCAGTGCAAACTCCATTTTGATTAAAAATGGAGAGATCGGATTTGCTCTAGATTGGCATAATAAACAACCTCCTTTTTTGCTTCCTGAAAAAATAGAACTCAGTGAATCAAACTTGTTAGGTATTATTTTTGCAAAATTAAATAACTATGAAAAAGCATACGAATATTTGCATCCAACTAATCCTTCCCTTTTTACTGAACTAGATTTTATCAATCGCTTACAACAGGGCCTTCCAATTAGTTCGAATGAGTTAATCTCGCATTACACCCCTTTCGAAGAATATCGCTTAATGCATAATAATGCTATTCTAAGACATTATTCGACATCGACTGAGCAGTTTGATGCATATCAAACTGCCTATTTTTATGAGGAAGCTATGAAAAGTGCACCAATAGAGGAGCTTGGGGCATTTAGTGCTCGCCAGTATGCCCTTTTATGCATCGATTTGGAACATGCAAATAATGCAGCTCAAATACTAGAAGATACGATCAAGAAAAATCTCTCCAAGGCAGCAAAAATAGAAATAAAACATACTCTTTGCCAAGCCTGGCTATTGCAACTCAGTAAACCTTACGATCAGTTATTACTAGGAAGGTTAAAATCAACCCTTTGGGAAGTGTTAAAAGAATATGAACAATCTGATAGGAAAATAGAAGCTGGTTTAATTTTGCTTGATGCTGCCCATATTGCAAATATTTCGGAAAGCTTTTCAGAATCTTTAGGCTATGCGACAAGGGCTATTAAAATTTTCGAAGAGGAAAATCTAAAGGAATTAGCCGGAAATGCTTATTATCGAAAAGGTACATTACTTTACACTTGGGCGCAAAGTGGCCATCCTCAATTTTTCAAACCTGCCATCGAAAGTTATCAGGAAGCATTAAAAACATTTACAAAAAAACTAGCACCTAGTGTATTTGCCGATATTCATCATAACCTAGGGGTGTTATACACGGATATGCCAAGTGAAACAAAGAAAAAAAGTATTTGGGCTGGTGTCGCAGTTTCTTCTTTTGACGAAGCTCTGAGTTTTTACACTAAAGACCAATACCCTTATCAGTATGGGATGATTTGCAATAATTATGGAAATGCCTTCACCAAATTTCCCAAAGCGGTTTTAACGGATAATCACGAAAAAGCCCTATTCTATTATCAAGAGGCACTAGACGTCCGAACACCAGAATATCCTTACGAAAGAGCAATTACCTTATTGAATTTTTTGGAGGCAAGCTGGGATGTCGGCAATGAGGTAGATTTATTTAATGTGGAAAGATATGAGGATATGGTAGCAAAAGCTAAGGAAGTAAAATTATTAGTGGAAGATCATGAAATAATTGAAGAAGCAAATAAACATTTAAAGTTGTTGAAGAAACTGGAACAAACTGAATTAAAATAATTTTGCAATGCATGAAATTTCTCTAGTAAGAAGCATTTTTAATACCCTTGAATCTGAATTTTCAAAAAAAGAATTGGATACAATGACAGCGATTAATTTAAGAGTAGGTTTACTTTCAAATGTAGAGCCCTTGCTAATGCAAAATGCTTTTGATGCTGTTACTACTGCGGAAGAAAAATATCAAGGCGTAAAACTCCAGGTGGAGTTAGTTCCTATAGAGATTCATTGTAATGATTGTCAATCTAGTTCTATTGTGGAAAATTATAAATTTGTGTGCGCCTCTTGTGGTAAACCGAATAATAATGTGGTAAAAGGAACAGAGTTATTGATCCATCAAGTTCATTTTGATTCTTAAATGATAAGCTTTTTCTAGAAGAGAAATTTTGTGTTTAGTGCTCATCTTACCGTAAATCTAAAGATAAGTTTGATATATCTCGCCCAGGAAGGAATACAGTTTTATAAATAAATAAAGGAGAGGCTGCAAAAGAAAGTACCCATAACCCCCCAATAAATCTTTATCTTGTTATATATTTTTTGTCTATTTTAAAGTAAGGCTGTATGCTTTCAAACTTAGTATTACCAATGGCAAGTCGGACTTTTGATGCTATGGAAAAAATATGGCATCAAGGTCGTACACATACAAATATTAGTCGTTTATTAGTATATGCCTTTTTTATCGGTCTAATCATTGCGGAGCTAGCTGTGAGAGATTTACTTCCTTTTAAAAACCATATCCGCAATCATTTTTTTGCTATAGAGCTAGCTTTTACCTTATTACTCCTTACAGAGTTACTGGCATTAATCTTTGTCATGCCTAGTTCTGTAGGGGTATCTGTCGGGAAACAACTAGAAATATTATCGCTTATTCTGATTCGCTCTGCATTCAAAGAGTTCAGTCATTTTGAAGAACCTGTGATCTGGGATAATCTCGATGGCCCTGTGTTAAAAATGGTAGCAGATGCCTTCGGTAGTTTATGTATATTCATTATCATTGGTATTTATTATAGAACACAAAAACGTATTCGACTTACCGAAAGTGAGGAAGAACACGAGCAATTTAGAGCTTTTAAAAAGCTTGTTTCCATCCTATTACTTACCATTTTTATTATAGTTGGATGTTTTGATTTATGGTCATTCTTTCAAAAGGGAACTTATCTGAGCTCCTTCAATACTTTTTATACAGTCCTTATTTTTAGCGATATATTGATCGTTCTAATCGCAATGAGATATACTTTAGAATACCCTAAAATATTTAGATACTCTGCTTTCGTACTTACCACTGTACTTATTCGTATCTCTTTGACCGCCCCTCCTTATATTAATGCAGTCCTTGGCATAACAGCTTCTTTATTCTTATTAGCAATGACTTATGCCTTTAACTACTTTTTAAAAGAGGGTTAAGCAGCTTGGCCATAACTATTTTTCTGAGCGTTTACAGAATAATCAATAACGGAAAGGCAAATTGATCTTTTAGCCTATCATTATACTGTCTAATGATTAAGAATAGTTCATAGCAAGAATTGTCAAGTCTATATTCTTCGTATTTCGTTAAAATTAGAAATTATTTTCTAAACCATTGAATTGTTTTTCTAATTCAAATCATCTGATTACCTTAAAGCTATTAAAATTATTATTTTGATTAACTATTGATTTCAAGTTAAATATTCGCTTAAAGATGGATAAAATTCAAAAATCAACGAAAACAGCTAGAGGTACAGTGACTTGCGATAATACTACTATGCATTTGCTCAAAGCAAATGACTTTGTTGCCGCAAGTATTCGTGAAAAAATGACAGAGAAAAATATTTTGCTCATCAATATTACCTCTTCTGCTGGAAGTGGCAAAACCACTCTTTTACAAGAGACTGCTCGCCGTATAGGAGGTAAAGTTAATATGAAAGTCTTAGTTGGTGATTTGGAAACAGAGCGAGATGCTGACCGAATCAGGGAAACGGGAGTTGATGCTTTACAAATTGTGACTGGAGGCATTTGCCATTTAGAAGCGCAAATGGTTTGGCAGGCAATGGAAAATCTTAATTTAGAAGGAGTAGAGTTATTAATCATTGAAAATGTAGGAAACCTAGTTTGTCCTGCCTCATTTGACTTGGGAGAGGACTATCGAGTCACGCTAATTGCGACCACTGAAGGTGACGATAAGCCCAAAAAATATCCTAGGATGTTTTTAACCAGCGAAATGATGTTGGTTTCAAAAGTGGACCTACTTGAACATCTTCCATTTTCTGTTGAGGCTGTGGTTGCAGATGCAAGAGATGTTAATCCGAATATAAAAGTTTTAGAAGTTTCTAGTACTAAAAATATGGGTATAGACGCTTGGTGCGAGTGGCTTTTGGAAAAAGTAAAGGAAAAACAGAACACAAAAAAAGAAGTAACAGCATAATGAATACTTGGCATATCCATATTGAGGGTCAAGTACAGGGGGTTGGGTTTCGTCCATTTGTCTTTGCCTTAGCCCAAGAGTATGGATTGACGGGTTGGGTAAATAATACATTTGATGGAGTTCATGTGGTCTTTAATGCAGATCAGCAAGTAGCTTCTACCTTTATGGAGCACTTACTTACTCAAGCTCCAAGGCTCAGTAAAATTACTGCGGCCAATAAAACAATTATCCCAACAAAGTTCTTTGAAAATTTTCAGATTATTCATAGTGTGAAAAGTGGTGATCCAAGTTTATTACTTACGCCTGACTTTGCCTTGTGCGAAGCTTGTAGAGTAGAGTTAAAACAGATCAATGATAGAAGATATGCTTATGCATTTATCACTTGCACCAATTGTGGGCCTCGTTATTCCATTGTTCATAGTTTGCCATACGATAGGGTAAATACAAAAATGGATTGTTTTCAAATGTGTTCTGCTTGTCATAATGAGTATAATGACCCTTTTGATCGACGCTATTACTCACAAACAAACTCCTGCTCAGATTGTGGGGTTGAATTGATATTATTTGATGCTCAAAAAAATGTAATTGCAAAACCCTATGAAGGAATAATTCAAAAGGTAGTTGCTTATTGGAAAACAGGAAAAATCGTTGCAATAAAAGGTATTGGTGGCTATTTACTGACTTGTGATGCCAGCAATGAAAATGCTATTATCGAATTACGTAAGAGAAAGCATCGCCCCTCCAAACCGTTTGCCCTAATGTATCCTTCTTCAAGCTCTTTAATAGATTTTCATTTATACGAAGAGTCTTTAGATGAATTAAATAGCCATATTGCCCCGATTGTTCTATTGGTAATGAAACAAGATGCTGACATCACTACTGAAATTGCAAAAGACCTAAATCGAATAGGAGTAATGATGCCCTATACCCCTCTTTATGAAATATTATTGGATGAATTTGGCCGATCTATTGTTGCTACAAGTGGCAATACAAGCAATGCGCCAATTATTTATGAAGATGAAGTAGCTTTAAATGAACTATCTAAAATAGCTGATGCTATTTTAATGAACAACAGGGATATAGTTATTCCACAAGATGATAGTGTTGTGCAATACTCCATTTTTGAAAGGCAAAAGATTATTCTTCGTCGCTCTAGAGGATATGCTCCTACCTACATAAATCCGAGTCTGCAATTACCAAGTCAAACTATCTTAGCAATGGGAGCAATGCTTAAAAGTACCTTTTGCTTTTTACATCAGGGCAATACATACATCAGCCAGTATCTCGGAGATTTATCACATTTTGATACTCAGCAAAATTACCAGAATACAATTCAACATTTTTTGGCATTATTCCAAACACGACCAGAGATAATTTTGACAGATCAGCATCCAGCGTACCCTTCTAGCCAATATGGAGACCAGCTCTCTAGTGAAAGTGATTTAACGGTAAGAAGAATTCAGCATCATGTAGCTCACTTTGGAGCTATTTTGGGAGAACATGACCTCATCCATTCTCAAGAATCTGTACTAGGTGTAATTTGGGATGGGACAGGACTGGGAGATGATGGCCAGATTTGGGGCGGTGAGTTTTTTAAATATGAAAACTATGACTTTTCACGTTGCTATTCTTTTGATTATTTTGATAGTATTCTAGGAGATAAAATGCCCAAAGAACCGCGTATATCTGCATTGTCAGCATGCTGGGGGGTAGTTGGTAGTGAAAATCTATTAAGCAAAAAATTTAATAAAACAGAATGGCAGGTCTATACTAAGCTTTTGGGAAAATACCGTTCGTTAAAGACTTCTAGCGTAGGTCGTATTTTCGACGCAGTAGCCTCACTCATAGGTATCATGGATAAACAAAGTTTTGAGGGGGAAGCAGCAATGCAACTCGAGGCCATAGCTATGAAGTATGTCCAATTACATGGTTTAGACTTTACATCGAGTTATTTTAACGAAGATGCACATTATTATCATCAGATCCCCACTAAAACTTTAATGGCTAAGATAATTATGGATATTCAAAAAGGGGAATCGAAAGAGTTTATAGCAGCTAAGTTTCATTTTTCTCTAATGAAAATAATAAAAATTATTGCGAATAATCTGAAGATAAAGCAGATCGCTTTTAGTGGAGGGGTCTTTCAAAATAGCCTTTTAGTAGACTTAATTTTATATCATTTAAAAGTAGACTTCCAGCTCTATTTTCATAAAGAATTATCTCCCAATGATGAAAACATATCCTTTGGTCAATTGGTATGCTTTCAAATTGAAAAACAGAAGAAATCATTATTAAATCATAAATCAAACAAGCATGTGTCTAGCGATTCCAGGTAAAATAAAATCCATCGGCTTAAAGTTTGATGGGTTGGTTCGGATGGCAAAAGTTTCCTTTGGTGGAATCATCAAAGAAGCTAGTTTGGAAATGGTTCCACAAGCCAAAGTGGACGATTATGTACTTGTTCATGTTGGTGTAGCAATAAGTATAGTGGATGAAGAAGAGGCTAAAAAGACTTTTCAATACCTAGAAGAAATGGGGGAAGTAGAGGATGAACTGAATATATCGGAGTTCTTACCTGACAAGGAAGAATATAAAAACTAAAAATTCCAAGATGAAATTTTTGACAGAATATCGAGATCCTGATTTAGCACAGCGCTATTTAAATGAAATCCAGAAAACAGTCACGCGCCCGTGGACGATCATGGAAGTTTGTGGTGGTCAAACCCATAGCTTAGTGAAAAATGGAATTCTAAATATGTTACCAAAAGAAATCAATATGGTACACGGGCCAGGTTGCCCAGTATGTGTAACTCCATTAAACCTGATTGATAAAGCAGTTTATTTGGCAGAGGAGAAGAGTGTTATTTTATGTTCTTATGGAGATATGCTACGTGTTCCTGGCTCAGAAAAGAGCTTATTAGAAGCCAAAGCCAATGGAGCAGATATTCGAATCTTGTATTCTCCTCTTGAAGCTGTAAAGATTGCAGAACAACAACCAGATAAACAAGTCGTTTTTTTTGCTGTTGGATTTGAAACAACTGCTCCTGCTAATGCCCTATCAGTTGTTCATGCACATCGATTAGGATTGGATAATTATTCTATTTTGGCTTCTCATGTTTTAGTGCCTCCGGCAATAGAGGCGCTCGTCAGTGATGAAGAGTGTGTCGTTGAAGGTTTCTTGGCAGCTGGCCATGTTTGCACCATAATGGGTATGAAAGAATACTATCCATTGGTTGAAAACTTTAAGGTACCAATTGTAATAACAGGCTTTGAACCAGTTGATATCTTGCAAGGGATTCTAATGACTGTTCAGCAATTAGAGAGGGGCGAAGCGAAGCTGGAAAATCAATATGCAAGGATGGTACGAGAGAATGGCAACCCTAAAGCTATGGATACCATTTATGAAGTCTTTGAAGTAACAGATAGAATGTGGAGAGGAATGGATGTCATTCCTCAAAGTGGATATCAGGTTAAAAATGAATATAAAACTTTTGATGCTAAAAAGAAATTTGCAGTTGATATTCCAGAAGCACCCGAAAATAAAGAGTGTATAGCAGGGAGCATTATGAAAGGTTTGAAAAAACCTTACGAATGCGTCCATTTTGGTAAAAAATGCAAACCTGAAAATCCATTAGGAGCTCCAATGGTTAGTTCAGAAGGCGCATGTGCAGCCTATTATCACTTCTCAGATATGCTTAATAATTTGGAGACCCCAGTTGTATAGATTATGAAACTAGAATCTCAAAAAGAACAAAAAGTAAAGATTCAATTGTCCTGTCCGATGCCCAAATTGGATTTCGATGTTATCACATTAGGGCATGGAAGTGGTGGTTTATTAACGAATAAACTATTAAGTAGTGGTGTTTTTCATGTTTTGAAAAATGATATTTTAGATAGGCGGCATGATGGAGCCACAGTGTATCTTCAAGGTGAAACAGCATTTACTAGTGATAGCTTCGTTATTTCTCCTATTTTTTTCCCTGGGGGTAATATCGGTGAATTAGCAGTCAATGGAACCGTTAATGATCTAGCTATGTGTGGTGCCATACCTAGGTATCTTTCCTTGAGTTTTATTATTGAAGAAGGCTTGACCATGAAGGAATTTTGGGAAATTCTTCTTGCTATCAAATTTGCTTGTGTACAAGCAGGTGTTCAAATAGTAACTGGGGACACTAAAGTAGTAGAAAGAGGGAAAGGGGATAAAATTTTTATAAATACCACTGGATTAGGGGAAGTTCATCCTGATGCTAATATCGGTATTGCTAATATAAAAGTTGGTGATAAAGTTATAGTAAGTGACAATCTGGCTACCCATGGGATAGCAATCATGTCCGTTAGGGAGGGATTGGAATTTGAGACGACTATTGAAAGCGATACTAGAAATCTTAATCATGTTATTCAAGCATTAATGGATGATTTTGGGAATGGTATCCATCTACTGCGTGATCCAACTAGAGGTGGCGTAGGAACCGTTTTAACTGAAATTGCAAGAGATGCTCAGCTAGGTATCGATATTTTTCAAAAAAATATCCCTATTAATGAACAGGTCTATGGGGCGTGCGAAATATTGGGCCTTGACCCCCTTTATGTCGCCAATGAAGGGATTTTTATCGCTATCGTTGATGACGCTATTGCAGATAAGGTCATCCAGAAAATGAAATCTTTTGATCATTGTTCTAAGGCAGCCATTATTGGCGAAGTTGTTGAATCCCACCCTAGACAGGTTGTTTTGACCAGCCAAATTGGTGGTAAGAGAATTGTTAATATGCTAGTTGGTGAACAATTGCCAAGAATATGTTGATTATGAGGAATGATATTCAAACCCGAGCAGACATAAGAAAGTTGATAAGTGTTTTTTATGAAAAGTTGCTTTCAGATGAGGTGTTCAAAAATATCTTTTTAGCGGTTGCTAAGGTCGATGTCCTAGAACATTTAGACCTGATTGTTGACTTTTGGGAAAGTGTACTCTTCCAAGCAGGAAAGTACAAAAGAGATCTAATAGACATTCATTTAGATCTCAATCAAAAGGTGCCAAATGGCTTAAAAAAGGAACATTTCGACAACTGGTTAGCATTTTTTATAGAAACTATAGATGAGCTTTATCAAGGAGAAAAAGCAAATGGAGCAAAGGATAGAGCTCTATTTCTAGCTAAATACATTAAAATGAAAATAGATAAGCTAGAACAAATGAGATTAGAACTTAATAATTGAAATGGATAAAGTAGCAAAACTTGAAAAAATAGTAAAAGATACACAAATATTCAAAGGGGATAAAGAAAGCCCTTTATTGGCTCCGCGTGGTGTATTTTTAGCCCGAAATAAGCTGTTCATTGCTGATACTGCCCAGAATAGATTATTTATTTGGAATCAGTTGCCCAAAACAGCTTTTCAGAAACCTGATGTTATTCTTGGCCAAAATGCAAAGGAACAAACAGGACGCAATGCAAGTGGCCAGGTAAGTGGATCTACTTTGTTTTATCCCTCAGGAATTTGGTCAGATGGAGAAAAACTAATAGTTGCGGATGCCTGGAATCATCGGGTTTTGATATGGTTCCAAATGCCAACTCAAGATGGACAAACTGCTGACGTAGTTGTGGGACAGGCTGATTTTCATAGCAATCAACCTAATGTGAAAGGTATAAGTCATTCCCCTTCTGCTCAGTCCTTGAATTGGCCATATGGGGTTTTTTCTGATGGACACCAGCTATGGATTGCTGATACTGGAAATCGTAGGGTTTTATATTTTGAGAAAATACCCACTCAAAACTTTACACCAGCGGACCATGTTATTGGTAAACCAAATTTCCACGAAAGAGATTATGATCATAATGATCCGATCTGGCCTTATTCTGTTAAAGTGAGCCCTAATGGGCAAATGACTATAACAGATACACAATATTATAGGGTCTTACTATGGCACGATTGGAAAACAGCTTTCGAAAAGAAGGCCGATGTTATTATCGGACAAGCTTCTTTTGATGCAAATGGTCAAAACCAGTTTGGGTGGTTTCCCAAAGCGCAGACTTTAAACTGGTGTTATGATACTTGCTTTTATAAAGATGGATTATGGGTAGCAGATACAGGGAATAGCAGGGTTTTATGGTTTGAAAAACTTCCATCTTCTTCTAATTCAGCAGCTAAAAATGTTCTAGGACAAGATAATTTTACGACTGGAAGTGAAAATAAAAATACCATTTGGAGTACAGAAGGTAGCTTATATTGGCCTTTTCAAATTTGTATTGAAGAGACTACCATGGTGGTTGCAGATACGGGCAATCATAGGATTATCATCAACAATTTGAGTATTTAAATTTATAATATGGAAACTTCTTTTCCGCTACTTTTTGCCGCATTTGTGGGTTTTAGTCATGCTCTTGAGGCAGATCATTTGGTCGCTGTTGGAAACCTCGTTACAAAACGGGATAGATTGGCATTTGCAATCAAAGATGGTATCTATTGGGGCTTAGGGCATACATCCACTATTGTTCTCATAGGGTTCATTGTCATTGTTGGAAAAGCTACATTTCTAAGTAGCTATTTTAGCTATTTTGAAGCTATAGTAGGTATAATGCTTATACTTTTGGGATGCTTTAGGTTATATCAGTATTTTAAGACAGATAGATACCTCAATGATACTACTCATTCAAAAAGACACCATCATTTAGCTTATGGAGTAGGCTTGGTCCATGGTCTGGCAGGTAGTGGAGCAATGGTTTTACTAGTAATGACAGAAATACAGAGCGGTATAAAAAGTATGGTTTATCTAGCAATCTTTGGTATTGGTTCTATGTTAGGTATGCTTGTTGCTGCCGGTATCTTCAGCTTACCATTTTCAAAAAAAATGGCCTCGAATCAACACCTTCAATTTAGTTTAATCTTGTTATCATCTATTTTGTGTATTATATATGGAGCATATGTAGTGGTAGAAAATTTAGCATAAATGGATAATAATCAAATAAGAGAAATTCTGTTTCATAGTCTCCAGGATTTTGGTATTCAAATCATAAGCCATGAACAGAAAATGGTTTACTTAGAAAAAGATTATACTATTGAAATTGAAGCAACAAATTTATTTAAACTATTACACAACAATCAGGTCATTGCTCCTTTTAATGACATAGAAGAACTTTGTAATTTCATAAAAATGGATATGCTGCTAAATGAAGAAAATTGAATTAAATATTATAGCATTAGCTAATAGTGAATCTAGTAAGGGTAATTTTGCTCTGATATTAGAAGAACAAAATGGTTTTCGAAGGCTTCCTATCATTATTGGCAGTTTTGAAGCCCAAGCCATAGCAATAGCGTTAGAAAGAATGCAACCTAATCGTCCTTTAACTCATGATCTTTTTAAAAATACCCTAGACCAATCTGACATCTCTATATCTGAAGTTATTATCTCCAGATTTATAGAAGGCGTTTTTCATGCTACTTTAATAGGAAAAAAAGCAGATGGTAGTACTCTAGAAGTAGATGCACGTTCTTCGGATGCTATCGCACTAGCTGTTCGATATGGATGTCCTATCTTTACTACAGAATCAATTCTGGAAGAAGCCGGAGTAGTTTTAAGCAGCCCAAGCAAAGCATTTACTAATAAGCGGGGAAAATTATCAGAGTATTCTATGGAAGAGCTCGAACAACTCTTAGCACAAGTGCTGGCCAAAGAGGATTACGAAAGTGCTTCTAAAATTAGGGACGCTATTAAAAATAAGACTTAAAACATCCCGCCTGACACTATTAACTGGGTTATTTCGCTATACTATTAAACTACTCCAAATCATCGTCATAGTCATTGATGGTGTCCTCTAATTCCGCTATCAACTCTTCGTTCATATAGGGATATTCGTCAGGTATATCCAATACGATAACTTCTTTATCTGCCATTGCTTTCGCAAAATGCTCATACAAGCGTTTTTTATGATGATCTTCCATGACAAAAATTACGTCCGCCCAAAGTAATAGCCTCTCCGAAACTCTTATTCGAGCTGTCCGAGAAGTACCTGCAGACTTGACGTGGAATCGACTATCATTTCTAAAAATGGTTTCTGCCGTTCGGCTTCGCCATTCGTTTTTACTGCAAATGAAAAGAAAATTTCGTTTCATGAATTGAACTTAAATTGTTCTATTTTTTAAATACATCATACCCAATCATATTTCTCCTAAAATACCAAATAAATAGACATTAATTAGTAAGTAGTTAGGCTAGAACCTGCCTGCTGGCAAGCAGGAATGGGTCTGAGTCAGCTTTGGGAATCCATCGTAGTCTTGGATTAAATAGAGTCAAAAATGACAAAATGATTCTAAAGCGATTGCCAAATAAACTTGGATTACAGTATACTTGCTTATGATTTAGGAATCAATTTAATAATTCTTCCTGGCTCTTCAATGGCTACGTAAATGTATCCATTAGGCCCGATTCTTACATCTCTTACTCGGCTGTCCAGTTCTTCTAAAAGCTTTTCTTGGTAAATCACTTGTGTGCCATTTAAAACGACTCTTTCTAAATATCTAAAGCTTAAAGAACCAATCAGTAAGTTGTTTTTCCAATCTGCATACACATCACTATCGACAAATGCCATTCCACAAGGAGCAATAGATGGTTTGTAATAATGGAGTGGTTGTTCCATGCCTTCTTTTTCTGTAATATCAGTGAATGTCGTTCCACTGTAATTGATACCATAGGAAATTACAGGCCAACCATAGTTTTTACCTTTTTCAATCAGGTTGATTTCATCACCGCCTTTTGGACCATGCTCATGCTCCCAAATGCGACCGGTCTCTGGATGCATTACTAATCCTTGTGGATTACGGTGTCCATAACTGTAAATAGAAGTAATGGCACCTTCGGTATCTACAAAAGGATTATCGGCAGGAATGCTTCCATCGTCGTTCAAACGATGAATTTTACCATTAGAATTATCTATTTTTTGTGGGAAATCATCTCTTTTACCACGGTCGCCATTCGATAGATATAAATAGCCTTCTTTATCAAATACCATTCGATTACCAAAGTGGTAAGCAGTATTTACAGCTGGAATACCTTTGTAAATGGATTCAATATTGGTCAATTGATTTCCTTCTAATTTTGCGCGGATAATAGCCGTATTTCCCGCATCTGAATCTTTATCATCGATGTAAGAATAGGAAATATATAGCCATCCATTTTCTTCATAATTAGGATGTAATTTTAGGTCAAGTAATCCTCCTTGTCCACCATCTCTAACTTTAGGTAAACCAGTAATAGGTGTTAATTTACCTTCTTTAGAAAATCTAGATAAGACGCCTTTTTTCTCTGCTACTAACATATCACCGTTAGGCAAAAACTCCATTCCCCAAGGAATTTCCAAATCGGAGATAATGGTCTCTACTTCATAGTTTTTGTCAGCTGTATTTACCACAGTTTGATTATCGGTATAATCATAATTTTTGATGAATTCGCTAAGTGACACCATTTGATTTTCTTCTAGGCTTTCGCCAAATGCGACCATGCCTTTTTCGATATTCCCCACTTTGATGAATTCAGCTATTTCTTTAGCAGAGTACTTTTCTGCTGTTTTCAGACTTTTAAACTGCTGTAGCTGTTGCCCATGACAGCTAGAACATAGCGCCGCATACAAAGGCTTTGCATCAACGCCTGCTATTACGCTAGAAGTCGGCCTATTTTTTTGCTGGCAAGCGAAAAATAATAGGCCAAATAGAAAAGTGGAAAGAACAAAAGTGTATTTCATTATTTTTTATCTAAATATACTAGATTAGACAAAAAGTATAAAAATACCATTCATATCCTTTACGCAAGAATTAAACGAACAATACCCAGGTCATCAGTTGATTTGAGGCCCCATTCTTTTTCGATATAATGGAGTTTCTTTTCAAACATTCTTTCATTTTGAATATCAGAAGTGCCATTTAAGAGATATTTGATCACCTCATGGTTTTCTACTTCTGGGTAGGAGGCGTTATCATACTTGGAGAAGGTGAAAATCCCATCAGTGGAAACCGTTATGTCCTCAATGTTTTCGAAGCTAAAAAGTTGATCTTGATCTTCCCACCAATCTTCAAAATTTTCTTTTAAATGATAGCCAATATAATCTGGCTGATTATCTTGATCCAATTCGAAATAAAGATCATTCATATAAATGAGGCCATCTCCGACAACAATGAAGTCTCCTGTTTTTTCTTGGGTATCTACAATGCCTAAATTGATGGTACTGAGCAACTCATTGCGGCCTAGTTGCATGAATACTTTAAGCTCTTTTAATTGGTTAAATAGTTTTTCTAGTACCTTTTTGAGCAATTCATCAATTGGTAATACTTGCTTGCTACCGTACTCTAAATAGAATTCCTCTTGGCTTATTTTTTTGAGTAATTTTCCAATAAGAGCGGATGCAAAGTAGGCCTCTGTACCCATGGTACAGCCATCCATAACGCTGATGAGTATTCGATTTTCGCCTATATCTCTAAAGAAGGCGTAGTCTTCGCAATAGTTTTGATGGAAAGTACCTATAGATGTGATTTTATGTACGTGCGTCAATATTTTAGTTTTCAAATAAATAAAGTGAGTAAAAATTGCAATAGTCTTCTATCCTTTTTAGGAAGAAGACCATTGCATAAATTGGTTATTTAAACTTATTAATTTTCATTATCATCATCTTCATGTTCCTTTAACATGTATTCGTGCTCTGCATTCATTTTTTCATGCTCGCTTTCCATTTTTTTGTGTTCTACAAGCATGTCTAAATGTTCTTTCTTCATTTTTTCGTGATCAGCCTTCATTGTTGCTAGGTCTACTTTTCCAGTAGCATGGCTTTTCATTAGTTCTTCATGATTCTTAAGAATTGCATGATGTTTTTCTCTAATTTCCGCATGTCTTTTCATCATTTCTGCATGCTCTGTTTCAATAACAGTGTGAAGAGAATCAGTAGCTGGATCACTGATTTCATCATGTTCGGCAACCATCTTATTGTGTTGCTCTTCCAGCTCAGCATGTTTTCTTTCTAACTTTTCATGCTCTTCTTCCATAATTTCGTGCTCCGCCATTAGTGCTTTGTGCTCTGCCGACTCCGCAGGATTTTGTCCGCAAGCCGTAAATATTAAAAGACAAATGGTTACAGGAGCAAAGATTTTTAGCATTGATTTCATTTTCTGAATTTTTTAATAATTTAGGTAACTTAATATAATATTGAAAACATAAGTAGCTCAAATATGATAAGTGAAATTAGGCGTACTTATTACCAATGCAAAAGTAAGCAAAGAGTCTATTCTTTTAATTTTTTGATTCCCAAAGTTTAATATTTCTGTGTCACGACCTTATTTTGAGTTACTTTTTCCAAAGATATCATTCCTTAACCAATTGATTTATTCTTGGCCTAGATGCCTCTGCAGGCATAAATACCAAAACGATAGTTAAGTTAATCATCCAGGATAGCCAGGATGACAATTGGTATACCGGCATAAATGAAACAGTTGGAATAAAGGCCAGTAAAAGAATTGACCGTTGTGTAATCGCAGAAAAGGTGATTGCATAACTAATAGTCATCCACCTTTTATGTGCCTTTATGTTTCCAGCATAAATTTGTTGTAATGCAATTATTAAGCTACTGAACCAAAGTAGAGACATGATAGAAAAACCTACCTGTGTGGTGATTCCACCCATTGCAAATTGAGCTATTACTAGTCCACTAATACTAGCAATAAATACGCCAAGCGTATAAATATATCCCAAGGTTTTATGGATAGGTTTTCGTCGAATGATGGACCCCATAAATTGTAATGGACCTGATAGTATGGCAAAAAGTCCAAAAAGAATATGAATGAGGAATGTCATTCGATACCATGGGGTATCTTTTAATATCTTATATTTAAGAATGCCAGCATTTGCTGTTTCAAAATATGGGGTGCTCATGATGAGCATGGAAATGGCCCCAATAAGTAAAAATCCGAGGGTTAATTTTTTGTATTTCATGCTACCAAGTTATGGCAACTTGTAGAATGACCTGGCTACAAAGTGCTGGTCAACAATGGTTTGGGGTGAATGACAAAGCAGTGTGCTCAATGACAACGACTAGGGATAAATGGCAAACTAACTTTTTGCAAAAATAGACTTTACTTCTTCTAAATATTTCCTCGAAACAGGAATTGGCTGTTCCTCACCCTTTAGCCACAGTTTCAAACCTTGAGCATTACCCGTCACTTTATGTACCTGTTTCATGTTGACGAAATATGATCTATGACACCGAATCATAAAACTGCTTTGACTTAATTGCTGTTCCAAACCTGCCATACTCATTCTGTAAATTTTGGATGGATTGTGAGCAATAAATACCTCAATATAGTTGCCACTAGAACTAGCATACAGGAAAGTATTTTCCTCTACATTAAAGGTCTCATTTTTGATATCAGTTTGAATGGTATATACCTTTGAGGATGGAATTTTAAGCTTGGCCAGTTTATCATCTACCAAGTTGGCCTGTGCTATAATTTTCCTGTAAAGTATAGCATAAGAAAGCAAGACATATAAAGTGATTGGAATGATGCCTACAGCGAAGGTTTGTATGATAATGAGTAAATAGTTGGACCAACTAAAATTAAGATTTAGTAAAACGTTTAAGTATAAACCATTAAAGGTGGCTATCATAAAGCAAAGGATCACATAAAAAATGATCTGACTATAAATCGTCCAATTTCTTTCCTTGTAAATACCAGAGAAAATCATTGGAAGTAGGGTATGAGCAAGGAAAAATACCCCAAAGGAAATGAAACCAAAAAATGAAATTTCAAGAAAAGAATAAGGTTTTACATTAATGTCAAAAGGCTCGAAGAACCATAAAAAAAGAGTGACAAATAATCCAAAGGCTACAGAATACAAGAACCCTTGCCAACCAGATATAGGAGTAGGATAGGATAGTTTTTTGCCGGTCATAGTTTAAAAACGGGGCTATTTTTTTGAGTTAACTCTATTGTTCGACCATAAGGATCTCTGATTACTGCAAAATAACCCCATTCTGCATATTTTGTTTCTTATAGGATGTTTATTTTTTCTTTCCTCAACGATTCTAATCATTTATATACCTCTTTTACTTGAAATCCTAATCTTAAAGAGAAGTCCGCTTGGTCTTGATTTTTAATAAAGGGTAAATTTCAAAGACCAAACCATCAATGTCAGCACTATAATGCATAGGCCCATTTCCATGACAATAGTAATTAAATGGAAGGCCTTAGTGCGAATAAAATGTTGCAAGCACCTATAGCTTTGCAGTTCTAAGAACTAAAAGATTGAGTGTCATTTACGATCTTTGAAAGGAGGTTCCCAAGTTTTTTTATTCATGATATCTTTAACTTCCTGATAGGAGAGTGGGTAGAAATCATGACAATCTACACCAATATCAATTGAACGCATGCACGGATCATCTTCCAGATTGCCATGCGAATGGCCATACAAATGGTAAGTACCCCAATGTGATGCATTCCAAACGCGCATTCCATAATGGAAGAGCACCAACAGCTGTGTACCTTTCTTAAAATCTTTGTCTTTAACTACTAATTCATGGTAATCTTTGATCCATTCAAAACGATGAGAACAAGCTAATGCTGTACTTTCATGATTCCCTTTGATCAAATGAATTTTTCCATTTAGCTGATCCAAAATAGCTTCTAGTTGTTTGGGCAAACAAAGAGCAAAATCGCCAAGGTGGTAGATATGATCCTCTGGACCTACTTTAGCGTTCCATCGTTCAATCATGACCTCATGCATCTCATCCAGATTAGAGAATGGTCGGTTGGAATATTTGATAATATTTTTGTGTCCGAAATGATGATCGGAACTAAAGTATATATTTTCCATTTTTTCTATTGAGGTACAATGATCATGGAAAAATAGTTCCGTTTGTTGTTGACGATTAATTCTTAGTGATACTTAGTTGATAGCTGCTGCTCTTATACAATTAACTACTTTTGCTGCATCACAGCCATTCAATCCTGCACCCCATGTTGAATTAAACTCAATGATAAACCAGCCCAATTGACTATTATAGCCTACATCCAAAACGAAAGTTGGAGGGAATACTATGCTGGTCTTTTCAAGAAAACCAGTAATAAATGCTTTGACTTCTGTCAAATCGCCCTCACCTTCGTAGTAGGCTAAATCTTGCACCTCATTATCTAAAATAAAGGACCGAACTTCTTTATCAACGCTTACAATATCGCTCACAATAAGCCTTTCTTCACGAGAAATATCTTGAGTGATTTCTTGCAAAGAAGCTGCTGTCTCGAAAATGGCTGCTTTGAATAACTTAGGCGTAACTGGTTTAATGAACTTAGGGTAGGCCATCTGATGGGCATTACCCAATTCTACTATTTGAATTTGTCTTTTAGTAAACTCATTTGGTAAGGTGGCAATCCATTCATCTTTTGGCATGCACATCTCCAATTCTAATATTTGCGCAAGCACTAGGCAAAAACTATCATAACCATATAGTGCTATTCGCTTACCATTGGTTTCAGGTTTCACCCAAAATTTGCCAATTCTTTTGACTATTCCTCCATGTTCTTCCTTGGCTTTTGCAATGCCATCTCTTTCTATATCTGCTTTATCTGGAATCAATAGTAATTCGTCTTTCATTGCTAAGAAGTTAGCGGTAAGCGGATAGTAAATTCACTAAACTTACCCATCTCACTTTGCACCTCTAAATCACCATTATGACCAACTACTATTAAATCACGGCTAATGGACAAGCCCAGTCCAGTGTTTCCATGTCCAGTTGGCTTTGTGGTAAAGAATGGCTGGAAAATCTTTTTCTTCACGCTTTCTTTAATCCCTGGGCCATTATCTCTAAGTTGAATGACAGCCTCTTCACCTAACTGCATTGTTGCGACATGAATTTGTGGGCGAAAAGAAATACCTTTCTGTTTTTTCTTCTCATAAAGTGCGTAACAAGCATTATTGAATAAGTTAAGAATTACTCTTCCGATATCCTGAGGGATCACTTTTATTTCAGGTAAATCATCTTGATAGTTTTTAATGATTTCAACATCGAAGTCCTCTTGATTTCCACGATAGCCATGATAAGCGAGGATGATGTTCTCATCCAATAGATTGTTTAAATTAACACTTTGAGGCTCCCCTTTGTCACCTCGTGCTTGTTCCATCATGCGTTTGACGACACGATCTGCTCGGATACCATTTTCTTCGATGATTTGTGAATTTTCAGAAATATCATCGATAATTTCACTCATTAAACTTACTTGATCATCTGGTAAAAGGGTTTTATTTGTGTTTAAGGTTTCTTTTAATTCTTGGCTTAATTCCACAGAGACTTCCGCAAAATTCTTGACAAAGTTTAATGGATTTTTGATTTCATGAGCGATCCCAGCAGTAATTTGACCTAACGAAGCCAATTTATCCTGGATAATTAATTGGCGCTGGGCTTCAAATTTCTCGGCTGAGCTAATTCGTTTAAGTCGAAAATATTGAATTAAAATAGTCATGATGATTAGTGCGACTATCAAGCCTGCTGCGATAGCGTATTCTAAAAGGCGTTGTTCTTTTAAACTGGTTGCTAAATCATATTCTATTCTTTCTTTCTCTTTTGCGAATTCGTATTCTGCACCTAAAAAAACAGATTGCTTAATATTTTCTTGATTTAGAATGCTAGCTTTCAGAGCAGCATAAACTTCATGATACCTTAAGGCTTCTAAATGTTGATTTCGAGCTTTATGTATTTCATAAAGTCCTTTAGCTGCCTTGATTTTTTCGGTTTTTAATTCTTTATCAAGTGCCCCATTATATGCTTCAGAGAAGTATTCAAAAGATTTGTCGAGGGCACCAGTTACGCCCTCATTTTGACCTAGATAAAGGTGAGACTTACCCTGTTCATTAAGTGCGATTATCATCAGTAATTTAGCGTCCAATTCTTTAGCTCGATCATAAGCTTTTTGGAAATAATCTATAGCTTCTTGATGATTCTTCTGAACTGCATAGACTCTTCCAATATTTGTCAGGGCGTAAGATTCATTGCCTTCATACTCCAAGAAAGTATTATAAGCCTTTTGGAACAAAGTCATGGCTGTATCTAGTTGTTCTCTTTCAAGGTATATTTCACCCATATTAACCGAAGCCGTAGCTATTGCTGGTAGGTCACCAATTTCTTCACTAATTGGCAATGCTCTTTTATAAACCTCTAGTGCTTTGTCGTGATTGATATCAAGATTGTTGTAGACGGCACCAATATTATTTAATGCAGTGGCTATTCGTAGTTGATTATTGATGGTTTCCGCCGTTTTTAACGAGGCTAAATAATACTTTAAAGCTTTGGGATCATCTCCTTGTGTGAAGTAAATTGCACCAAGATTACTTTGTAAGTTACTAGTGCCTTGTTGATCCTTTATGCTTTGAAAGATTTTTAGTGATTGTTCCCAATAATTTTTCACCTCATCAAAATCTCCTTTGAAATAATATCCTAAGCCCATATTTTTCAGGGCATATGCTTGTCCTTTCGGAAAATTCAAGCTCTTTGCTAGCGTTAAAGCTCTCGAGGCGATTTGAATAGACGAGTCAGGCATATTTCCCGAAAGTGAACTACTTAATTCCAATAGTGTATTTACTCGATTAGTATCATAAGGAAGGCTCTGAATAATCATTCGTAGACTGTCTTCAGTTGTACTTTGTCCACTTCCTGAAAAGGGAGAAAAGCAAAATAGAAGGGGTAGAAACAAAAAATATTTGAACACGGATTGATTGATTTAAAGTTAAAATACCGATTTGGAATTCATATGCTAAGATAAATCTACAAAAAACTATGTTTTTGCTACTATCATTTTATAATAATTTCGAACGAAAAACAGTTTATTAATAAATTCTTAAGGCTCGTTTTATTTTCTATTTCTAAAAGCAGATAAAGTTATATATCTTTGCTTTAGAGCTTAAAAAATAAATAGACGAACCATTCCTCCTAAATATGTCCATTTATTTAATTTTTGCTATTTAAGTAGTTAGGCTAGAAAATTGGTATAATAAATTCTTTTAGTCAGCTCAAAAATCGTGCGTAACTTCCCTTTTGTTAGTTACTTACTATTTTTGAGCTGACGAATTTATTATACAAGCAATTTTGACTAGCCGCTTAAAGCAAGAGGCAAAATATACCATCCTACATATCTAATTTTCGTATAGATATGGTTTCAAACTCGTAAAACTTATTGATTCAATAATACAAATTATTGACATTTTATAATGTAAACCTAAACTCAATCATGAAAAGTCTGACTAAAGTTTTTTGGACAGTATGTATTTCTATTTTATTTACTATTTCTTTAAATGCGCAAAATATCTATACTACTACCGGTCAAACGACTGATTGGTTTTCTCCTTTAGCATGGACTTGTACTGGTCCTAGTTGTTCCGGAAATCCTACGCCTGGATTTTTTATAAACAATATGAATGTTATCGTTGAACACAATATCAATATAGGGGCAGGTTTATCATTATACATATTCCAAGGTTCATTGAGGGTGGAAGCAGATCTTCAGGTTTTAAAAAATATAATTATTCAAAGTGAAGGTGTTTTATCAATTGATGGAGGAGAGATAGAATTGACGCAGGGAAGTTTTACTAATTATGGGCTCCTGAATTTGAACAAAGGAGTAATCAAACTGGGCAAAAACTTTAATAACGTCGGTTCTATTCTGTTTGATTCAGGTTGTGTCAGCTTATCTAAGCAGAACTTCATAAATAGTGGATCTTTAAGCGGGGCAGGGAGCATTATAGTAGAAAATGGTAATATATTCAATATAAGTGATTGGGCAACAAGCGTTAATTATTGTGCTAGTGGAATGGCGAATAATGTTCCAGTAGCAGAAAATTGTAATGAAGCAGATGAAATCTGCAATTGTGCGCAAAGCAACTGTGATATTTTACCAGGCTACAACACAGGAAATAAGGTCTATCAGCCCATTGGTCCAGAGTTATTCTCTCTCAGCCAAAATTCAGATCAAGAGCCTCCTGTTCAGGAATTGTTCCAAATAAATGATGATAATGAAGTTTTAATTGAGATCGTAGTATTAGAAAATCAATATTATAATCTAATTAGTTATCTGAATAGTTTTGGTATTACACCTGCTGACTTTATTCAAGACCAGATCAACTCGATTGACGATGAGATATTGATTACTGTTTTCTTCCCTGTTCCTTATTTACATTTATTGAATTTGCAGACTAACTTAATCAACTTTGCTCGACCAGTATCAAAAGGCTTGACTAATACCGGACTTATTGATAGCCCCGGAGATTTGGCGCAAGGATCGTTATGTGGTCGTGAAGGCTGGGATTTGGATGGGGAAGGCGTCAAAATTGGGGTGATTTCTAATAGTTATGCCACTAGACCATCTGATAGAGATAATGATATCAGTAATGATGATTTGCCAGGAGATGAAAATCCAGTAGTAGTAGTCCAAGATTATCCCTTCGGTCTAGCTTCAGATGAAGGTCGAGCAATGCTACAAATTGTTCATGATGTTGCACCTGCCAGTCAGCTATTTTTCCAAACGGGTTTTATAAGTGAAGGTAACTTAGCTTTTGGTATCCGAAGGTTAAGGGAGGAATTTAACTGTGATATCATTGTGGATGATGTTCAATATATAACAGAACCATTCTATCGAGATGGTATTGTATCAAAGGCAATTGATGAGGTTGTAGAAGATGGTGGCCTATACTTTAGCGCAGCTGGTAACTTTGGATCTAGATCATACTCAGATACTTTTACCCCTGCACCATTCCCAAATATTAATCGGCATGATTTTGGAGGTGGAAACTTCTTACAAAGTGTAGAACTGGGAACAGGAGAATATATCATTGTCCTTCAATGGGAAGATGAATTCTTTTCTTTAGGTGCAGCAAATGGTGCTTCTATTGATCTAGATATTTATCTAGTTGAAGATGATGGAACGATTTTATATGGATTTAATAGAGATAATAATGGTGATGCTTCCAATGGAATTCCTGGTGGTGATCCAATAGAAGTGCTACCGTTTAGCGTAGTAAGTCCCACGACTTCCAATATCATGATTGAGATGGATGGTTTTGGACCAATGCCTAATTTTAAGTACGTCGTATTTAGAGCTGGAGATGATGGTGTTTTCGAAACAGACCCTCCTCTCAACCAAGGCCCTGATGCTTCGACTATTGTAGGTCATGCCAATTCAGATGGGGCTACGGCTGTTGGCGCAGTGAGGTACACGAATACTCCTGCATTTGGGGAAACTTTAGCGTTAGAATCTTTTTCTTCTACAGGTGGCACGCCTGTCAATGGACAAATTCGTCAAAAACCAGAATTGGTAACGGTAAATGGGGTGAATACTTCAGTTGATTTTGGCTCTTTAGATTTAGAAGGAGATAATATCCCGAACTTCTTTGGTACTTCAGCTGCTGCACCTCATGCTGCTGCCGCTGCTGCCCTGATCATGGATGCTCAAAACAAATTTGACGTAAGTTCCATACCAAATCCAGTTGATCTGATGATCAATACTGCGATTGATATGGAAGATTCAGGCTTTGATTTTAATACTGGCTTCGGATATATCGATGTGGAAGCAGCTTTGCTTTCTATAGCTAATCCAAAACCACAATTGGATCGACTGAACTTGGAGAACCTTGATACGATGGTTTATGATCCAGGGGATATTGCGTTTGATTTGATTCTAGAAGGAAAGTTCTTTACATCCTCTACAGTAGCATTCTTTAGGGATGAGCCGGTGGAAACGATGATCATTGATGATTCTACAGCAATGATTAGTATTCCAGAGTTTTCAGGTAATCCAGAAATATTCATGTCTACGCCACCTGCGGCTTTAACTAATGAAACGGATGGGGGTAATTCAGATACACTTCGCTTCTTTGACCAAGTACTGATTGAGGTTATTGTTACCGTAAATCAGAGTACTAAACGTTATGGAGAAGAGCTTCCCGTGTTTTCATTTAGTACCGAAATTCCAGATTCTGAAGAGTCACTCACCGAGGATGAATTGGCTTTACTAGAGCCTACTTTGTTTTATACTACTGCGGCAACTTCAGCCAGTAATGTGGGGCTTTATCAGGTAACTGTTGATACGGAAGCTATTCCTCAAAGTTTGGCAGACTTTTATGAGTTTACATTTGAACCAGGTGCCTTGATCATCGATCCCATGCCAGTAACAATTCAGCCAAGTGCCATTGATCCAGTTACTTATGGAGATGGTATTCCTGAAATTTCCTTTGATTATATCTATGGAGAAGATGGAGAAGAAATTGAGATAGATGTAGATGTGGCTAATATGATTGCTACGCAGCATATGGATGCTTTAGCACTCTCCAATGGTATTGCTCTTGTCAATGGTATTGCCCTCGTCAATGGTATTGCCCTCGTCAATGGCGAGCCAGTGATAGATGGTTCTATAAATGACGCTAGCACCAATGGTATTGCATTAGTGAATAAAACATTCTATGTTTCGGAATCTATGCTTGCTAATGCACCCACTTCTCTCACCTCAGGTATTCCATTAGTAAATGGTGATGGCTCAACAAAAATTGTTGAAATTGGGGCGGACCTATTTACAGAAGACAATATTGACAATGGTAATTTTTCTAGCCTTACAAATGGTATTGCATTAGTGAACGGTATTGCATTAGTGAACGGCATTGCATTAGTGAATGGCATTGCATTGGTGAATGGCATTGCATTGGTGAATGGCATTGCCCTCGTCAACGGCATTGCCCTCGTCAACGGTATTGCCCTCGTCAATGGTATTCCTCTCGTCAATGGTATTGCCCTCGTCAATACAGATGGTACATATGATCCTCTATTTGCTGCCTTTAATGAGGCCTTTGTTTTGATGAATAGTACTGATGCAAATAGTTCTGGTCCAATTGATATATTACCAATCAATACCATTACTGGATTAGACGCAGGTACTCAATATATTATTCCAGGTGGTTATATCAACGATAACCTAGAGATTAGTTATCTACCAAGGGAATTGGAAATCTTGCCAGCAGAGATTACTATCACTGCAAATGATGAGGAAATTACCTATGGTGAATTCCCAGAAACTTCAGGTACAATCACGGGCATTCAGTATGATGATAATGGTGATGATTTATTTATTGATGGTGTACAATATTTTGCTGATTGCGTATTTTGTGATGTGACTGGAAGCCCATATTCAATAACACCAAATACGTCATTGAGTACGGGGAATTATACATTGAACTTTGTTTCAGGCGAACTAACAGTAAATCCATTTGATGTTACTGTTACAGTTGACGATGCTAGCATTGATTATGGTGCTGAACCACCACTAGGATTTACTGTAAATTATTCTCCAAATCCATTGACCTTCCCATTTGAGGAAAGCCCAATAGATGTATTTACACCATTTGAATTTAGTCCAGCAGATGGTTGTACGGATGCCACAAGTATTGATATCACTAATCCAAGTTTTCCAACTAACTATAATCCAACTTATGTATCGGGTAATTTAACCTTAAACCCTGCTACTTTAACGATCTCTATTGAGGAGACAAGTTTAACTACGCCTATTAGTTTACCTGTCATACCTAACTTTACAACTAGTGGGTTACTTTGTGGAGAAGCTTCTCCAACTGCAGCAGATTTCATATTTACCATTCTTGATGATGGGACACCTGTAAGTGGTACCACTCTTGATCCTGGTATCTACGAGATTACAGCTGAGTTTGCTGATTCGAATGGTATCTACCGTAATTATGATTTATCGGTAATGGGTAATTTGCTTATTGTAAATGATTTTGTGGATTGTTATGGAGAGGAATTCATTGATATATTCATTGAATGTGCTGATCCATTTAGTTCAGGATCGAATCCAAATATTACCAAAATCGTTACATTAGGATACGAGAACCTTACATCTTCTATCTTGTATGTACCAAATGGTACAAATAACCAATTTGTAGGAACTGCTTTTGTCGATGGTACACCACCGGAAGTATTTATGCCAGGATTAAACTACTTTGATGTTTTTATTGGAGAGGGTACTTTCCGTTGGGAATTATTGACACCATCTTGTGTAGAAATTTTCCTTACCCAGGATGTAGAAAGCGCAGTTTTCTGTGGAGAAAACATCGACCAGACACAAGTTCCTGATGACTTTGGACGTACTGCTAGTGCTGAAAATGCAGACTGGGAGGTACAGCTTTCGCCCAATCCAGTTCGACAGCAATTAATGCTCAAGACAAGTGGTATGAAAGGTACTTATCAGGTAGAACTTTACAACAGTGTAGGACAATTAATCCAAAATGGTACTTATGATACAGATGAATCTTCAGATGTACGATTTGATGTACAGAATGTATCCAGCGGTATAATTGTGCTGAAAGTGACCTATCAGTCGCAAGTGAAGATTTATAAAGTAATTAAGCAATAATTGATAAAGCATAAAGTAGAAGAGCCTTCGTTAATTTAACGAAGGCTCTTTATTTTTACTTTAATTCTTCATCTGTTCTTACCACTTCAAGATATTCCAATCTTTTCTTCTTATCAATAATCCTTAAAGCTGAGATTTGTCCTTTTTGAATAACTTCATAGCTGCCTTCTTGAATGATCATCACATCAGGTGGTAGGCCATATTCAAATACTTTTAAAGAAACATCTTTATTGACGAGGTAGTTCTTATGTATATGAATATTCTCTTCAGGAAGGAAACGTTGATAATCGAAGGAACCTTCCTTTGTCAGGATCGTCGAATCAATAGGGTAGGGGTGTGCTAAAGTAATCGAATCTTCTAGTGCAGAGATACTTATCACACGATCAATTACATCGGTAAAGCCATATTTATGATAAAACTGATAAATCATCTCCCCATGTAGCTGGATATTGACTTCTTTATAAAAATCCATAATTGGACTTTCAATACGGACAATTTTAACTTCTTTCGTACAGCTCAAAAATGAAAGTGATATTAGAAGGTTGAATAATCTCATTAGTTATAATTTCATGTTTGTTTATCATTTTAGATAGATCTTGCCTTTATGGTATTGAACAGTATGTTTGACCTTTCCTAAAGCTTTCACTTCCTTTCAATATCAATATATTGCTTACCATTTGATGAAAGCCCATATGACTAGATGAACTGTTTACCAAATATACAGTAATATTTTTTATGGTCATCCTAAGTAGTTTGCCCGAAATTGTGCCTGCCTGCCGGCAGAAAAGGGTACAATAAAATTCAGTTATAGGGAGAGAGGTCCTAGTGTCCCTTCAAAAATCATGCGTACTTTTCTATCTTTCATTTCTTATGATTTTCGGGCTGACCATTTTATGATATAAGAAATTTTGTCTAACCGCTTCTATCCCAACAAGATAACTTTTGATATTGTTATCGACTTAAACTATAGAAAACTAAGCGTCTTTTAGGACTATAATTGAAGGCATCGATATGCCCATAGTCGTCGCAAATTAGTTCACGATAGACTATTTTAGCTCAAAGAACGAATTAAGAAATTGGCTTTCTATGATTCCTTTTTAATAAAAAGTTTATAATATATTAAGATGAAGAAGATTTTTATACTTTTCCTGTTTTCTCCCATTTTCCTATTTGCTCAAATCAATGAAAGTGATTCATTGAAACTGAAAGCAGATCTTTCCTTGACAGGTATTTGGCAAGGGGGAAATGTAGAGACCTTAATTTTTAGAGCAAAGTCGGAGCTCACTTACCAGCCTTGGCGGAAATGGGTATTTAAAACTAGAAATTCTTATGTCTATCAGGCTTTTGGGAAGCAAAAAGCAGATGAGGATGTGTTGAGTCTTAACTTTATCTATTTCAATCCTGAGCGTAGAATATATCCTTTGCTATTAGGCTTTGTCAGTACGAATTTTAGAAGAGAAATTGATCTTCGCTACTTGTTAGGAGGAGGGGTTACTTTTCAGCTATTGGATAAAAAAGAACATTGGTTAAAAGTTTCTATTTCAAGTGAATACGAAAGAACAAACTTTTCCAAAACGGATTTTAATATTGTGGACTATGATGGTCGTTCTACCATCAATACCTTTCGAGGAACTTTATGGATTAACGGCAGATATCAGTTGTTTAAAAACAAAATGGTTCTCACTCATGAAAGTTATTTTCAACCTTCACTAGAAGAGAGCGATAATTATAGGTGGCAAGCAGATTTTGGTTTGGAACTGCCCATTTGGTCATTCCTAAACTTTAAAATCAACTACCTGCATACCTTTGAAAGTATTGTCATTGAAAACCAAAAACGAGAAGATCAATTTCTAACTTTTGGTTTTACGATAAAGAGTTATTAACTCTGATTACTCAAAAAGGATATCATCAATATAGATCTCATGGGGAAACCCATCACTACTTGAAAATATAACAAAACCAGAACGAATACAGCTTAAGTCTTCTTTCTTTGCTTTGATGGTATATTTTTTCCATTTTTCAGTTAGGACAATTTCAATAGATTTTTTCCCAGTATCGGGGAAGGGTTTATCTTTATTAATTAATCCAAATCCAACAGTTGCTTTAATGTTTTTCTGGTCGGCTTTCGCCCAAAAACTGAGTTTTTTGGCTTGGCTGATATCATAGCCTCCAAGGATATCACCCCAGTCATTGGCTGGATCAACAAAACCTAGGCCATACCAATTATCTCTTGCGTTATAACGAATTTTAACAGCTGTTTTCCCAGTATGTACATCAGCTGTATGATTCAAATCTACCTCAATGGCTTTATAATTCCCCATATAAGCCGAAGGGAAATAGGGGAGGTCTTCATTGTCTTGATAAATATAAAATGGTAGTTGTACTTTAGGTACAAGATATTTTTTTTGACTGGCTTCTTTGTCACTCACAAGGATAGATGTGGAGGCGATGCCTACATTATTATAAGAATCTTTAGCATGTACATATACTTTAATACCGCCATCTTCTTTGGGGAGCTGAATTTCAAATCCATCCATGATATTTCCTCGATAAGCTAGCGGTAAGATTTGATCACGTCTTTTTCGACTTCCTGTCCGCTGATTATAATAGAAACGGATGTCTAAGTTTTCTTTTTCTTGATCATTGGCTTCCAATTGTACAGGGATCCATACTTCGCTTTGAACCTTGGTTTCAGGCAATTGAAAAAAATTAATTATTGGAACATTATTAAGTGGTTTCTCTTTTGTGTATGCTTCTCTAATGGCCCAATATTGAGGGCGTGTCATGCCGTTATAATGAGTGAATAGCCAAGGAGCGGCAAAGGAGTTTCCGCTTGCGTAGTGAAAAACATATACGCCTAGGCAGTCTGATTTTGGTTTTATCCATTCATTATATCCTTCTACAATAGCCTTGTACTTTTCTTGATCGGTAGGTTCTACTTTCACACCATTTTTTTCTTGTTGGATATCCCATTCTCCGGTTACGCCAAATTCGGTGATGATATATGGTTTATCGATTCTTCTCTTCTCTAATTCTGCAGATAAAAAATGAGCACCTGCACCGTAGCAGTTTAAGCCATAAATATCAATAGAAGGAACGTATTTTTGCCACCAATCTAATCCAAAGGTCCATGCTTCTACAGAGGTGATTGGGTGGTTTTGATCAATGGTTTTAATTTCTTTGCAGATACGTTCTAGAAAATTTGAATACGCTTCTTTTTCTTCATCTGTTGCTGTATTGAGGTAAACCTCATTGCCAATTCCCCAAGTCAAAACTGCAGGATGATTTTTATACTTTTGGACAGCTTCAATAGCGTTCTTGTACATCGCTTTTTTCCCTTCTTCATCTTTGAGATAGTCGAAACTATCATCATCTTCCATTCCTGGTCGACCGTGCCTCATCCAGATACCGACCATTACTTTTATATGATACTTTTCAGCTGCGTCAAGTAAGCTTTCTGTGTTTTCAGCTGTCGCCCAAGTACGGATAGTATTTACGCCAAGGAAGTTGAGTTCCTCAAAGTATTGATCATAGTTGTCTAGATCTTTATCGTATCCGAAAGTGGCACCTTTTACAGCAAATGGTTTTCCATCTACTAATAATGACCATCGATTATCAATTTTTTTGATAGTCGTCTGTGCATTTAGCGAAAAGCAAGAAAAAAGTATCAAAGAGCAAAAGGCTAAAATTTTATTCATTGTTAATGGGTTTAATCGGAGTGTAGTCCTGAAAGTTTAATATCTATTTTAGAATGATGATCAACTAAGTTAAAAAAAATGGAATTCATTGCAGCACTTTTTAAAGATGCCAAGTTCTTCTTGTATAAAACAATGTCAGCGGTATTGAAAAGAGGCCTGATTATATATGATCAGGCACAATAAATGCAAGATGAAAAATTATTGACGAAACAGCTGCAGTTACGCCTGATATATTCGTTAGAGTAGGTCGTTAGGAGGCAATAAGGCTTATGAGAAAAACTTATGCCTTGCCATCTAGGATGATTGCTTCTAAAATGAGAAAGTCTTATTTACAAAGTTCACATTTAAAGCTATCATTTGACAGAATTTTTTCTATTTATGATCAAATACAGAGTAAGGGTTACTTCTCCAATAGCGGCTGAAATTCCGACAATTAATGCGGTATAATGCTCATATCCAGGTAGATTGAAATTCCCAAAAGTTTCAATGAGGTAGCCAGCAGCAGAGCCTATCAAAAGTCCTCCGATAAAGCTAGGAATCGTATTCGATCTAAAGATGAGAATTCCCAATAGTAAGCAATGTACGCCAAAAAAGCCACCAGCAATAAGATAGCCGTGTCGATGAGCATCAATAAATAGCATACTCCATGATTCGAGTTGAGCAGGACTAAATGTTGTTAAAAAATCGGCTCCACCCAAGACCTGATAAGCCAAATAATGATTCAACAGGTTAAGACTACCAATGGCAGGATGTGCTATGAGTCGAAGTACTGCAGCAATCATAGCCATATTTTTTCCGTATGATTTAAACATTTGGTACAGCAATACTGAAATAATAGCGTCAATAATGAATGCCAATAAATCAAGTGATAGCCCCGCTCTGAACATGGCTATGTTCTCTAAAATATTAGCTGCTGTTAATGAAGGATCATCATAATCTATCAGGGTTCCTCTAATGTATCCTTGGCTCGAACCTGCTAGTACAATTACCAGCAGGTAAAGCAATCCTGTTAGTCTATAAGTGGATGTTTTCATGATAATTAATTATCAAGTTGTGGGTGATTAAAAGTGTTGGATAACGACATTTCCTTTTTTACGACCAGTAGCGATATAACGATGTGCTTCTCCCAATTTTTCGAGCGGATATTGACGATCAATTACAGTGGTTAATTTGCCAGCATTGAAAATCTTTACGATCTGCTCTAGTAAGTTTCTTAACTTTTCTTCTGAATTGGCGCCCGTTGCTTCAAATTTGGCTTTCTTTCCTCCTATAATGGATGTTTTTATCATTTGAAATAATAAAGAAAGCTTAAGTACTGGAGATAAGTACACTCCATTTTCTTTCAAGATCGACTTACATTGCTTAAAGGAACGCTTGCGGACGGTATCATACACAAAGTCGTACTGCTCATCTGATTTTGTATAATCTTCTTCCTTATAATCAATAACTACATCGGCACCTAAGGATTTGACCAAACCTTCATTTTTTGCGCTACAAACTGCGCTAACTTTTGCGCCTAAGTATTTAGACATTTGTACGGCAGAGGTGCCCAATGCACCTGAAGCACCGATGATCAAGACTTTTTGACCTGGCTGTACATTGGCGATTTCTTTCAAGAAATTAAAAGAAGTAAGGTGACCGTCGCAGAAATTAGCAGCCTGAGCAAAGTCAAGATTTTCTGGAAGAGGAAGTACCACTCCATTTTCTGAAATGACCAAATAATCTGCATTTGCACTAAATCCAAAACCAGTTTCTCCAAAAACTTTATCTCCAACTTGGTATTTTTTCACCTTGCTACCTACTGCTTCAATAACGCCTGCAAAGCCTGTACCAGGGATACGGTTTTTGGGCTTTTTAAAACCTAAGAATAGCCTAGAAATGTAAGGTTTGCCACTCAACATCATGGTATCAGCTGTGGTGGCTGCTGAAGTCATTACTTTGACCAAAATTTGGTCAGCCTTAGGTGTAGGCTTTGCTACTTGTTGTAATTGAAGAACATCATAAGCACCATATTCTGGTGCGACCATTGCTTTCATGCTTGTATTTGCCATTTTTTATTTTTTTGTTGTGACAAATTTAGATGGAGATCAATGATCGATCGTTCGGTAATCTTTTTTAGGAGTTCGGAATTATAAATGCGAACTTATTTTTTGTTTTGTACTGATTTTTGATACTCCTTTGGCGTCATACCTACTTCTTTTTTAAATGTAGTATTAAAAACAGTTTTAGAGTTGAAACCACTTTCATAAGCTAATCCAATCAATGAAATGTGTGAATTGGAAGGATCTACTGCCAATTTTTTAAAATGCTCAATTCTTTGTTGGTTAATGAATTCATTAAAGTTTTTACCGACTACTTGATTGAGCAACCACGATAATTGGTTGGGGTGGATAGACATGTTGTTGGCCAGAATACGAAGAGAAAGCATCGGATTAAGAAATGGTTTTTCCATTTTCATAAAGGCATTTAGTCTATCTAAATCCTTTTGAGTAGTAGGATCATCTGCTACGTTTGGCTTTGACGATTTTGGTTTTGTTTTGCCTTGATCTTTTGTTTGAGGATATACCTTTTGGAAATAAGTTTGGTACTGAGGTGTCTCTTTTAGACCATCGCATATAGGATTGCTAAATGTTAGAAGCAGTATGGAAGACTTGTGCTCTAATAAGTTGTTCAATACCTCATAGGCTTTATCATATTCTTTAAGAATACAATAAACCATAAATAAGGACGAATGGGCATGATGTGCTGTGTTTTCCTTCGCCTTTTCCTCTAATTCAGCTAATAAATTTGTATTGGTACTCGCCTTACCTATTTCTACTATACAAAGTAAGCCTAATCTTTCATCGGGCGTAAACAACTCTTTAGGAGTATCGATGATTTGTTGTTCTGCTTTGAGCCATTTTTGCTCTTTCAGTTTGGTATACAAACTTAAGATAATGGCGGGCAAATTCATGCTATTGGACGCTAACAAATGGTCTAGAATATTTGTAGCTAGGAGATATTCTCCGGATTGAAAATAGAAAAAAGCTTCAAAAAAAGCTGTTTCAGGGTTGAGTGGATCGATGGATTTTGCAAAATAGATGTGCTGCTCTGCCTTTCGAAATTCTCCAGTAAGTGCATAAATAAAGGCCATGAATCGCTGAGAATTTTCATGGGTTGGAGCACTTTTTAAAGCCTTGAGTGCAAATTGTTTGGCCGCCTTAAAGTTAGCGTTTGTAAAAAACCTTTGGTTAGCTAGCATGTAGTTGAGATCTGCATTGTTCTCGTCAATTTTTTTTGCATTCTCCAAGGCTTTATTTGCTGTAGTCCAAGCAATTTCCCTTGGTGCAAAACCGGCAACGGCCATGAAACTATAAGCATCTGCAATCCCAATATAGGCTTCAATCATTTGATCGTCAAGAGCTACCGCTTTTTCAAATTCTTTTATCGCAATATTTGTATCCTCAGGATTCCACTTATTTACGTGAAAGCGTCCTTTTAAATAATGCTTGTAAGCATCCAAGTTATTTGTTGGGTTATTTACTAAATGATCGGCAATAGACAGGTGCCCGGCATGTTCTCGAATTTTATCTGCAATCAATAAACTAACTTCATCTTGTATGTCAAATAAGTCCTTTAACTCCCTATTCCAAGTCTCTGACCATAAATGGGTATCTTCATCAACTTGAATAAGCTGCGCAGCAATACGCAATGCATGGCCACTTACTCGCACACTTCCTTCAAGTATTAAACTAACATTTAGCTGCTGACCAATTTCCTTAATAGAAATTTGCTGCTCCTTAAAGTGAAAACTCGATGTACGAGAAATGACCTTTAATCCCTCAATTTTCGCTAAAGCTAAAATGATTTCTTCTGTAATACCATCACTGAAAAAGTCCATTTCTTGATCATGACTAATATTCCTGAAGGGAAGGACCGCAATAGAGGGTGTAGTAGAAATAGGCTGATTCATTTTTGAGGTATTAAATTGCGAATGATCAAAAGTGTCTGTTTGCATTTATGAATGGGCCAACAACAGCCACTAATATGCTCCAATACTACTTAAAAATTGGAATAGTTTTGGGATTACTTTTATTTTTTCTGCTTGATAGATCAAAACTAGAATTAGATACTAAAGTTTTTGACTCCATCGAGATGTACTTATCTTACGATATCACTAGGATGCTTATGCTAATTTTATTTATTCCCTCTTGATTATTACTTCATTGATATGAGAACAACAATAAAATCTTTTTTAGATGAAAATTTTCTTTTAGATAATAAAATGGCCGAAACCTTATATCATAATTATGCCAAAATACAACCCATAATTGATTATCATAATCATTTGCCAGCTGATGAAATTACAGAAAATAGGCAGTTTGAAAATCTAACAGCAGTTTGGTTGAATGGCGATCATTACAAGTGGCGCGCCATGCGAACATTGGGTATAGCGGAAAAATATATTACAGGTTCTGCTTCCGATAAAGAAAAGTTTATGAAATGGGCAGAGACCGTCCCTTATACTTTACGTAATCCCCTTTTCCATTGGACCCATCTTGAATTAAAGCGATATTTTGGAATTAACACATTGCTTTCAGCTGATACAGCAGAGCAAATTTATCATGAATGCAACGAACGTTTACAGTCAAAGGAGTATAGCGTACAAGGGTTATTAGCAAAAATGAAAGTCGAAACGGTTTGTACAACAGATGATCCAACTGATACTTTAGAACACCACCAAGCACATTTAGAAAATAATTGTTCGACTCAGCTATTTCCTGCCTTTCGACCAGACAAGAGTATTTTAATTAAAAATAGTGACTTTGTTGCCTATATTCGATCTTTAGAAAGAGCCACTCATTTATCGATATCGAACTTTGGGGATCTTGTAAATGCACTACAAGATCGAGTAGATTATTTCCATGACAATGGCTGTCGTATCTCAGATCATGGTCTACCCAAGGTTTATGCAAAAAAAGCTAGACCTAAAGCTTTAGATGAAATATTTAGTAAGCGAATGGCCGGGCACTTCATAAAGGAGGAGGAAGCTAATCAGTATATGTCTGCTTTACTCTTAGCTTTAGGCCGAATGTATGCTGAGAAAAACTGGGTAATGCAGTTGCATCTCGGGCCAATACGTAATAACAGTAGCAGAATGATGAAGCTACTAGGCCCAGATATGGGATTCGATAGTATTGGTGATTTTGCGCAAGCAAAGGACTTGTCTTTATTTTTAAATCGCTTAGATAGTACTCATCAATTACCCAAAACTATATTATACAACCTTAATCCTAGTGCCAATGAGGTTATGGCAAGTATGATTGGTAATTTTAATGATGGAAGTGTTCGAGCCAAGATGCAATGGGGGTCTGCATGGTGGTTTTTGGATCAAAAGGATGGAATAGAGAAACAACTAAATACCTTGTCGAATATGGGCTTGTTAAGTTGCTTTATTGGAATGTTGACGGATAGCCGTAGCTTCCTTTCATTTCCGCGCCATGAGTATTTTAGACGCATTTTGTGTAATCTTATTGGCCGGGATGTGCATAATGGCGAGCTACCAAATGATGAAAAATGGCTTGGGAAAATAGTGGAGGATATCTGTTATCATAACGCAAAAAACTATTTCGAATGGTAGGAGGTATCTATTGGGTATCTTCTACTTTTGTGAAATAACGTTTTTCAAATTTCAGGCCATACTTTTTATACAAATTATATATTCTTTGAGCATCCATTTCTTTTTGATCATTCAGGTGAAACACCTTACCAATATGTGGTTCAATAGCAATAAAACCTTGGTAATTAGATCGTTTTAAGTCTTCCATGATTTGATCAAGTTGAGCATTTCCTTCGCCTGCGAAGGTATATTCAGGTTCGCCTTCTTCTGCATGCATAATGCCATCTTTTATATGAATATGGACAACAGCATGTTTAACTTTCTGGTAAAACTCAAAGGCATTTTGCCACGGATGAGGCGCTGGTTTTGAACGATCTCTCTGGAAAATAGGATTACCTGTATCAAATACTAGTTTAAGGTTGGGAATCTCCTCTAATAGTCTCAATGTATGATCGGCGGAAAACCCTCCCCAATTCATGCAGTTCTCATGGGCAGCAGTCAAGCCTGCATCATTAAATCGAGCAACGATTTCCTTTAACCTTTTGAATCGCTCTTGCTCCATTTGATCTTCGCCCCAAGGTTTTTGACCATAAGACATCACTCTCGCATATTGCACACCCAAGCGTTGCATACGAGGAACGCATCTTTGTATCTCCTTTAGCGTAAGCTGCCAATCTGACTCAATACTTTTTGACCAACTTCCAATCAAAGTCCCAAACTCTGCTACTTTAATATGATTGGATGCTAATTGATCACATACTTTTTCAAAATCTGCTTCCGAGAGATCATGGATATTAGCAGAACCCATGGTACGCGCTGATAGATATTTCCAGCCTAATTCTTTTGTAACTCGAATTTGCTCATTTACATCGCTAGAAGCTTCATCCGTAAAGCCTGTCAGTATCATATGATTATCAGATTTTTTATACATTAATCCACTTTCCTTGATTATTTGCACTTTCGTAAATAGCACAAATCAGCTGCACTGATTTCATGGCTTCTGCCCCAGAAATTAGTGGGGTGGTATCGTTTTCCAAAGCATGGATAACATTTTCAAAATTTCGCAAATGGCCAACATTATTTATTGCATTAGGATCATTAGCGCCAAGGCCTACTTTTGTTCCTTGCATCAAGTTATTCTTCACAAAATCGTCTTGATCATTGCTTGTTTTAAAATCCCAAACCCTAAATGATTCGTCGCTAAGAAAGGCAGAGCCTTCGCTTCCGCAAATTTGAATTTCTGCCGGATGCCCAGTTGAAGACCAACAAGAAGTGGAACCTTGAATCACACCTCTTGCACCATTTTCAAACTCTAAAATAGCAACGGCTGTATCTTCAACTTCAATGTTTTCATGTGTTAGTAATGCCATTGAAGCGGATACTCTTTTTACAGGTCCAGCTAAGTACAATAATAAGTCAATGGTGTGAATGCCTTGATTCATTAAGGCTCCACCGCCATCTAAGGCCATGGTGCCACGCCATGCAGCAGAATCATAATAAGCTTGCGTCCTAAACCATTTTATTTGAGCATCGCACAAAGCTAATGTTCCAAAACGATGATTATCTATTGCTTGCTTCAGTTGCTCCACAGCTGGATTAAACCTACGGTTAAAAATACCAGATAATAAAACACCCTTTTGATTAGCAGCATCTATCATCTGCTGAATCCGTTCAGGAGTGACTTCCATTGGCTTTTCGCAAATGATATGTTTTTTAGCTTTAGCTGCAGCTAAAACAGGTGCTAAGTGAGCACCAGAAGGCGTAGCAATCGTTACAATATCAATGGTATCATCAACCAATAAATCTTCTAACTGATGATATGCTTTACAATTAAACTGCTCGCCAAGTGCTTTTGCTTTTTCAGGATTTCGTGCATAAATAGCACCTAAATGGGCTTGCCCATCCATAGCCTGAATAGCCTCTGCATGCCGTTTGGCAATCATTCCACCACCAATGACTCCGAATGTATACATACCCTTTATTTTTTGCTCAAGAATCCTGCAATTCCAATAATCGTTAAAGCTGTCAGCACAATAATACCAAATAAACCAAAATAATGCTCATAGGTATTTGCACTTTGATATTTTCCAGTTAATGCCCAAAATGATGCAAAAAATGCAATAGCTGTGGCAGTAATCATTAGTACATTAATGAGTTCTCTATTTTGTGGTAATTCTTCCCCCAATGCTTTTTTCGAATTCATCAATAATAGAAAAATCAAATAAGCAATAGGTAGGAGGGTAGTGGCAATAACGGAAGCAGGGACGACGAGTGCCGTCTTGACACTTCCCGCCCAAATAATGGGAGACAAGAGTCCTGTTAAAGCAGGGATGGATGCTCCAATAAAAAATAGCCGCCGCTGACCAGGTTGTCCAAGTGCTTCACTAATGGCAAAACCGTTCATCATCATGTGGACAATCATCGTACTTAATGCCATGGCTAAAATACCGATTCCAAAAATAAATTGCGACCAATTTCCTAGAAAGGGAATCATAGCTTTCGCCAAATCATTAGCATTACGTTTAGCTAACATAATACTAAGATCTTTATCTACTTGTGGTGCTGCAGCACGTAACTCTGCTTTTTTTGAATCTTCAAATGATTTAAATCCAGAGAACTCTACTGAAAGTCTTTTGTCCAATACTTCATGATAAGCGACTTTATTGACGATTCCATCCTTCTTGGCATGAAACTGGGAGGCGGTAGAAATAATTAAAAAAGAAGCACCCAAGACAAAAGGTATAAATAAACCTAACACCAGATCATACCTTGATAATTCGCGATGAGATTTATTCCAATTTTTCTTCTTTAAGGAATAGGGTAGGAGAAAGGTCATATTTATTCCAACTGCTGTTCCAAATGCACCAATGATGATGTTGCGCTGACTATTTGAAATATAGGTTTCCCAAAAAGATTGAAATTCTCCAGTATTATTGAGATAAATATCATAAGAGTCTACAGGATGGAAAAGGGCTGAGAAATCTGGCATCAAACCTGAAAGTAAAGCGCTCCAATCTATTGCACCATTTGCGCTAAGCGTGATAACGACACCCATAAAAGAAAGTACAATTACAGCAACTAATCCTTTTATCACCCCATCAATGATTTTCGAAGCTTTTCCCTCTCCAGAGAACAACCAAATTAGAAAAAGGCTTACTGCAAATAAAAAAGATGTAATAAGATAAGGATTTAGGTTTTCTCCATTTAGGTTGCCTTGTATAGCATCTGCTCCTAAAGCAAATTGGGCAGAGCAAAAAACAACATTCGCAACTACTGTAGCGATGAGCCATCCCCATGCTAAGAAGGGAGAAACATGCTTTTGGGCTAATTTGAACGGACGATCTTCATGATTATCCTTGCTTAAAGTCACATAACTAATTGCAGATAACATAATCACTCCACAAAGCATGGCAAGGGGTTGGAGCCATAAAAATTGATATCCACCAATCACCCCTAAATATAGGCCTCCAACTAGCGTTCCACCTCCAAGTGTTACTGCAGCTTGTACCCAGCCTGGTCCACTTAAGCGGGCATATAACATTAGCTTTTTTAGAAAGTTAAGTGATGCCCGTTTTTTATTCGATAGCTTCATGCTGTTTGTCAATTGAATAGGGTTTTATATTTAGACTTCCGAAAGACTCCGAAAGATACCTAATTCGAGGCCTCGGAGTTCTGCTAAACCTCTTAATCTTCCGATAGCAGAATAACCAGGGTTTGTTTTTTTATGGAGATCATCGAGCATTAAATGACCATGATCGGGACGAATCGCCAATGGGATTTGATACTTTTTTTGAGTAGTTAAGAGTGCTTTTAATACTTCATACATATCCACATCTCCCTCTAGATGTGGGGCTTCAAAGAAATTTCCAAATTGATCTCTTTGGGTTGCTCGCAAATGAACGAAGTTAATTCGATGGCCAAATTCATCAATCATTTTAGGTAGATTATTATCAGGTCTAGCTCCAAAAGAACCCGTACAGAAGCATAATCCATTATTTGGAGAATCAACTGCCTCTAAAACAGCTTTTACATCTGCAGCTGTGCTCATTACTTTAGGTAATCCTAATAAAGAAAAGGGAGGGTCATCAGGATGAATGGCTAGTTTAGTTTGATGTGTTTCTGCAATGGGTATGATCTCTTTAAGGAATGCGACTAAATTGGCTTGTAATTGGGCAGCATTGATGTTTTTATAGGTATCTAATAAAGCTTGGAAAGAAGCTAATGAATTTGATGATTCTGTGGTGCCACCGGGTAAGCCTGCGATGATATTCTGAGTAAGTTGTTGTTTTTCCTTTTCCGTCATGACGGTAAACCTATCTTGGGCTTGCTGTTGCTCCTTTAGGTTGTAATCTGTGGTAGCAGAAGGGCGTTTTAGAATAAATAATTCAAATGCAAGGAAGGCTGCCTTTTCAAAACGGAGCGCCATAGCTCCATCGACCATTGGGTAGGTCAAATCTGTTCGAACCCAGTCCATGACAGGCATAAAGTTATATACGATAGTATGGATACCACATGTAGCTAGATTTTTTACGGTTGCTGCGTAATTGCGAATGTAAACTTGAAAATGGCCGCTTCTTCTTTTGATGTCCTCATGAACAGGGACACTTTCGACAATTGACCAGATGAGGCCACTTGATTCTATTATTTTTTTTCGCTTTTGAATTTCTGGAATAGGCCAAACCTCACCATTAGGAATATGATGAAGTGCGCTAACGATATGTGTGGCACCTGCTTGGCGAATATCGGAGAGTGAAACTGGATCTTCAGGGCCATACCATCTCCAAGACTCAATTAGTTGCTTCATGATGTCTTCTTTTACTTAAAGAGATAAACGATATACCTAATATAAGCTTCATTTGCGGTTAGTTTGCCTACACGCCAGAAAAAGCACTAAAACCTCCATCAACTGGAACGACAATACCCGTAATAAAACTTGAGGCATCACTACATAGCCAAAGAGCTGTACTTATTAATTCCTCTGGTTTGCCAAAGCGTTTAAAAGGCGTCTGATTAATGATAATTTGTGCTCTTGAGGTAAATGAACCATCCTCATTTAACAACAATTTTCTATTTTGTTCTCCAATAAAAAAGCCGGGTGCAATGGCGTTGACTCGAAAACCTTCTCCAAATTTATGAGCCATTTCAACAGCCATCCACTTGGTAAAATTATCAATGGCCGCTTTTGATGCAGAATATCCTACAACTCTTGTAATGGCTTGTTGTGCCGCCATGGAAGAAATGTTGATAATACAAGCTTTTTTTTGCTTAGCCATTACTTTTCCCAGTATAGTAGAGGGTAGGATCGTCCCTTTTAGATTGAGGGCAGATACTTTATCAAAATCATCTAAAGACAGATCAAATATGGTTTCATGAGGACTAATTGTAGCACCTTTCATATTGCCTCCAGCTGCATTGATTAGGATATCAATCTTATGCCATTCTTTCAAAACCTTATTTTTAGCAGCGTGGAGCTGCTTTTCATTTAACACGTCAGCTCTAAGCGCTAGCGCTTCACCCCCTGCCGTTTTAATTGCTTCGACTTGCCGTTTAATATTAGTGAGATTGCGGCTCAAAACTCCCACTTTGGCACCTGCCATTGCTAGTCCCATGGCCATTGCTCCACCTAATGCACCCGCCCCTCCTGTAACAACTGCTACTTTTCCAGATAACTCAAACATATAGTAATTTTAGTGTCATTTTGTAAAGAAATCTTAGTTTCCAAAGCCTATTTATTGAGGGACATATTCGAGATACCATCTATTGATCATTTTCCTTTTTGATCATGCCCAAAATATAGAATATTTGGGGCTCCAGATTTAGCAGCAGCTATATCTGTCTGTCCATCATTATTAAAATCATCTATGGCAAAACCATAAACTGTGCCTTGATTATTTTCACCAAATGCAACTTCTATAAAGTTTTTGGCCTTGCCATCATTATAGTATATGATAGAGGCAGATTTTACGAATCCAACTATAATATCTGGATAACCATCAAGGTTGAGATCATTGAGAGATAATGCATATGGCTTTGCTGTAGAATTTCCTATGGGTAAGCCAGAAGAGAATGAAAAATCCGATTGTTGTAAATAAGCAATAACACCTTGATTAGTGTCAATGCTTACTATATCTACTCGACCATCATTATTTAAATCTCCAATCTGGGCTGCTCGTATAGATGCATTAGCTGGTCCAAAGGGAATTATATCAAAGTTGATAGTATTGGTGTCGGTTTGTATAAAAATATAACTTTGCCCGCCATCTCGATGTGGTACTACTAGATCTATTAGCATATCATCATTGATATCACTTGCTGTTATAGTTGTTGATGAATAGTCAGAAAAGGCGATACATTCGTTATCAAACCTACCATTCCCATCATTTAGGCATAAATAATTATTCGTGATGCCTGAACTACTTCGGTTGGCTACCACAATGTCTGGATAACTATCATTATTGAGATCGGCAACATTCACATTTCTGGTATTCCAATTAGGACTACCAAAGGCTGATCCAATGGTAAATTTACCATTTCCATCATTTAAGTAGGTTAATTTGGGATCTGGGTTATCATTGCTCACCACAACATCTAGGTCTCCATCTGAATCAAGATCACTTAATAATGAAGAGTAGGTACGATTTTGATCTGTTCCAAGAATAGTAGAGGTGGTAATACCTCCATTCCCATCTCCAAATATGATACGATTAAACAAAGGCCAGTGTCTACCTTTTGCTAGAACAATATCTAAATTTCCATCGCCATCTAGATCTCCAAATGATACATTTGCTGAAGTTTCCGCTTCAGTTTCTAGCAATAAGTATTGTTTAAATACTGGATAGCTTATCTCTGTAGCAGTGACCATTCCATTCAAGCTTACAGATTGATTCACATTTCCACTTGATATATTGATAGTGCCAGAATAATTGCTTTCTGATAATCCAGCTTTTAAACGCACATAAATAGAAGTATTATTTAAAATGCCATTATTGGTAGTTAAATTTAAAGTATTGTGGTAGTTTGATTCAGCACTTCTGGAGATTTTAAAATTTCCAGAAATCTTTAATTGGATACTATCTGTTAGATTAGAACCTGAAATGATGAAACTTTTTTCGTTGGATGGACCTGCATCTTTAGTGTAGTTCAATGCTGATATAACAGCTGTATTTGTATATATCTTTGGTTTTTCTTGATTGGTGGCTTTATCATCATTTTCTTTACAAGAAAATCCAAGAATTAGACTTAGGATGATAAATAATGTTATTGTTTCTTTCATACTTATTTTCGTTAAGGGCTAATTTGTAGTCAGAGTAGGGCTCGATTGATTATGATTAATCAAAATGATGAAAGACTTGATGCAATAGACCGATTTTCGGTCGATCCTTTGGTTTAATTATCTTTATTAAAAGCTATTTTTCACAACGACAATATAATCATAAAAGATAGAGATACGGATATAAAAATTCTGTGATTTAGAAAAGAAGGTAAGACTAGGATGGACTTTTGGTCGATATGGAGCTTTTAGATGATCTATCGTTTTTCTATTTTTGTACGCATAGTATTAAGCTGCATTCGATCATTAATAAAATAAGGATAAGTGAAAAAAATAAAGATTGGGATTATAAATGTTTCTGACCGAGCGAGTAGGGGAGAATATGAAGATTTGCCTGGTAAGGAGGTCCGTAGGCTTATGAATTTGTGGCTATCTAATTCATGGGAAGAGGATTATGCGGTTATTCCTGATGAACAAAATCTTTTAGAAGATGCAATGATCAATATGGCTGATCAAAGTGGGTGTTGTCTAATTGTGACTACAGGGGGTACTGGGCCAGCGGTACGAGATGTAACTCCAGAGGCTACGATGGCTGTCTGTGAAAAAATGCTTCCTGGATTTGGCGAGCAGATGCGACAGGTTAGCTTGCAATACGTGCCAACAGCCATTCTTTCCCGACAAACTGCAGGAATCCGCGGGAATACATTGATTGTTAATTTACCGGGTAAACCCAAATCTATAAGAGAATGTCTTGAAGCTGTATTTCCAGCTATTCCATATTGTATTGACCTTATAGAGGGCCCTTATTTGGAAACTAACGAAAGTGAAATGAAAGTATTTCGACCTAAAAAGAAATAAGTTACTTTATAGTAACTGCTATCTTCAAAGATACCTATATATTTACTTCAACGCCAAGCTCATGCTAAGTACTTAGACAAAATTGCTCATAAAATAGAATTGTTTGGCTAAAAATAGTAAGTTACTGACCATAGGAAAGTAATGCATGATTTTTGGATTGGCTCAAAGCTGTTAGCTTTTGGCTGAAATTTTGTTGTTCCAAGCCAAGCTGGTACTGATTGAATCAGTAAGTTGAATAATAGTACAGTAAAATAAAAATCATCCTAGAATTCCTTTTAGTTGATGAACTCCGTTTGAAAATGATTAGGATGTATTGATGTTCTTTTTTCTCTTATTCATTTTTTTCTTTTTTAAATCAAAAAAAATTCTACCTTCGCGCCTTCAAAAAAATAAAGACTTAAATAGAGATGATCACTTGTCTGTCTTTAAGTACTTTTTTATTGGAGGCTTCACTGGCTCAGTTTATTGTGAGCTTCATTATCATTTTACCGAAAAAGACGAATAGATATCTATTCGTGATAAATATCTATGGAAAAATATCTTAACCTTTTCGATTTCAATCAAAAAGTAAATTATAAAACAGAGGTGTTATCTGGCCTAACGGTAGCGTTAGCACTTGTACCTGAAGCTGTTGCTTTTGCTATAATCGCTGGTTTGTCACCTTTGACCGGTCTATATGCTGCATTTGTAATGGGGTTGGTTACTACCATATTAGGTGGGCGCCCGGGTATGATTTCGGGTGCTACTGGAGCGGTTGCAGTGGTTATTGTTACTTTGGCTGCTTCTCATGGGCCAGAGTATGTTTTTGGAACAGTAGTACTAGCAGGGCTTATTCAAGTCTTAGCAGGGTTTCTTCGGTTAGGAAAGTTGATGCGATTAGTGCCACATCCGGTTATTTTTGGTTTTGTTAATGGTTTGGCTATAATCATTTTTATGTCTCAACTAGATCAGTTTAAGGATGCATCGGGACATTGGTTAACAGGCCAGTCTTTGTATACGTTTTTGGGATTGGTATTATTGACTATGTTGATCATTTGGGTATTGCCAAAACTAACCAAGGCTATTCCGGCTTCATTAGTTGCCATTTTGGCTATATTTGGTATTGTCGTTGCTTTTGGGATGGATACAAAAACGGTTGGCGATATAGCTTCTATTCAAGGGGGATTTCCTCCATTTCATCTGCCTAATATCCCCCTGAACCTAGATACTTTAGCTGTAATCTTTCCTTATGCTGTTATTATTGCTGGGGTTGGATTAATTGAGAGTTTACTCACCTTAAACATTATTGACGAAATAACAGAAACTAGAGGAAGAGGAAATAAAGAAGCGGTTGCTCAAGGTGTGGCAAATATTTTGTCGGGTGTCTTTTCAGGAATGGGAGGTTGTGCGATGTTGGGTCAAAGTCTTATTAATATTTCCAATGGTGCTAGAGCTAGACTTTCTGGGATTGTAGCGGCAGTAGCTCTATTAACGTTTGTAATGTTTGGAGCTAGTTTAATTGAACAATTACCTATGGCAGCACTCACTGGTTTAATGATTATGGTAGCTATTGGAACATTTGAGTGGGCGAGCTTACGGACTTTTAATAAAATGCCTAAATCAGATATTTTTGTAATGGTTGTAGTTACCCTTGTGACAGCCGTATTACATAATTTAGCTTTAGCGGTAATAATTGGAGTAATTATAGCAGCATTAGTTTTTGCTTGGGACAATGCCAAGCGCATCCGTGCTAGGAAATCTATTGATGAAGAGGGTGTAAAGCATTATGAGATTTATGGACCACTATTTTTTGGTTCTGTAACTGTTTTTAATGAGAAGTTTGATATTTTAAATGATCCTAATGAAATAATCATTGATTTTAAAGAGAGTCGAGTTGTTGATATGTCAGCTATTGAAGCATTAAATAAGATTACAGAGCGTTATCTAAAAGTTGGGAAAAAAGTAAGTTTACGTCATTTAAGCACAGACTGTCAAAAATTACTCCAAAACGCGGATAAAATTATTGATGTTAATGTTTTGGAAGACCCAACATACAAAGTTTTAGTGGATAAAGTATAAATATATATTGTCAAATGACTGAGTGGTATCTTGGAATTTCTTTTTTCTATTTGTAGGGTTTTAAAAGTCTAAGTCATTATGGCAAAATAAGCTTTTTATCTTGTTCTGACATAGGTAGAAATTTGACGTTCAAGTATCCTCCACTAGCATTATCCTCTGCAACTATTTGGGGTTTCCCTTTAATTATTTCAATGGAATTTCGGTGGATATGTCCAGAAAAAACACCTAATAAGTTTGGAGCGCCAAAGACTTTTCTGTGAAAATTTAATGTGGTTGTGGTATGGCCGTCTTGGGGCCACTGGGGGCGTCTTTCCAGATTAAAGTTTCGATCAGTATCTGCTCCCCAGTTTGGGTTTCCGCAACCAAATGAAATGTTTTTTCCTGGGGCATACATAGGAATATGAACTAATAAAACCATAGGTATTCCAGTATCGACTTGAGCTGTAAAAAAGGCCAATTGTTCTTCGTTGATTTGGTAGGTAGAATTGTCAATAGCTAAAAATCTAATTCCTTTAAAATCATAAGCTGCCATTAGAGGATGGTTGTTTTGATATAAAGGCATCAATCGTTTCTTTATCCAAGTATCGCGTAAGCTTTCTAGGTCACCTTCCATTCCTTCATAGTGCCAATCGTGGTTTCCAGCAGTATAGATAAAAGGAATATTGGTTT
>JAKVCU010000001.1:57242-133943 GCA_022448955.1 Saprospiraceae bacterium | reverse complement strand
AACTTTCCTATCGTCAGTTACTTATAATTTTCGAAGGGACAATTTTATTATACAAGCAATTTTGACTAGCCGCTTATTAGAGAACTAAATAATCGTTAAGTAGCTGTAAACCTTGCTTATTATTAAACCGCACATTCTTCCAATGATGAAGAAAAATTCTACAAACATAGGAAGTGTTTCATTTATACTTGAGAAGACTTTGCTAACGATAAGTTGTTATAACCGCCACAAAGTAACATCACTCCCTATGTTTTATTAAAATGATACGTTTTACATTTGGGATTCCCAGATTACATCGCCGTTACTAATTTCAGGTTCTTTGGTCATGAATGGCATCATTCCTACCATAATTTCTTTAAATTGTTCTTGAGCATCAATAACCTGTTGTTCATTTTCATAAATGGATATCGCTATTGAAGTAATATCACTTACAGCAACAATTTTAATGCTTTGTAGTCCATTAATGGCTTTTATACTATCATTTTTTGACTCAATATACTTGATCATTTTCTGGATACTATCACTTTTGTGATGGACTCTTGTAATTCGATAATGCATTTTCTCTCGTATTTTATTAGTAAAAAAAGGGTGAGAGGTAATTTTATTAATTTAATAAAAAAATTCCTTTTTTGACAGCATCCACTGCTTTTAATTTAATTTTGCTTAGGTCATCCCAAGCATCTCGTAAATTACTGTGATGAAACAAATTAGCTAAAACAAAGCATTCATGATAACATTCAACATATTTATGGTTAAATCACCAAACAATAGTCGCCCTTCAAATCGTTCCAAGGTTGGTTAAGACCAATGAATATATCCGCTTTAAATCATCTTTAAAATCTACTCATACAACTTACTTTGATGCGATATGAAATAAATTTAATCATTGATTTTTGACCGTCAAATTATTGTTTCATTGATATAAGATGAGTGAGTAATCCGTTTTTGTTATTTTTTAGTAGCTGTAACAGATGATTTTTGAAAGAGATTATCCCCTTAATGCACCGTAATTTATATACTCGAAAAACATTACGAAAATTGAACAATTAAGGCATAATAGTTAAACAAGAACCCTTTCTTTAAGCATTTTGTAAGTAAGAGCTGTCCATTTCGTAATTCTAACATCTTTTGATACTCTTGAAGATCATACTGATGGGGATGAAGAATATCACCAGGTAAAGCTTGGAATATTTTTTTCATCAACCAATGATTATGAGCATCAATAGAAATAACTAATGTTCCCTTTTTATCGACTGCATTTACGATGACATCGAGTGATTTTTCTAAATTTTCTACATGGTTGATCGCATTTAAACAGAAGACAAAATCGTATTTTTGTGGGGCATCCCAATTTTCGAGTGGTGCACAAAAAAATCGAGTTTTGGGATATTTTTTGGGATCAAAGTGAGGTAATTCTTTTGCGTAAGCTTCCAAAAGAGGATCAACAGCATCTACTCTTTGATTTGGAAAGTGAATAAATATACCAGCTGGCCCGCAGCCGGCATCGAGTATGGCATGCTGAGGTGATACTGAAATGGACAATTCATTGAGAACGCCTTGCCAATAACTTTTTTTATTTTCTAAATAAGCTGTAGGAGTTTGTTTTTTAAGATATTGCTTCCACCATCTAATTTCGGCTGCTTGCGCTATTTTCCAACGCCACTTCATAATTGAGGATTATTTTTGTAAACTGTAGGCGAAGTTAGTTGTTTGAAGCTTAATAGATAATATTTTATGTTATTTTCTGTAGGTACAAAAGTAAGGTTTAAGAAATCTCGTGATCTAGGGACTGTTTCTGCATTATTAGATGGAGATATGGTATCTGTTTGGTTAGAAGATGCTGAAATGGAGATCCCTGCATTTATTGAAGATTTGGTGCGTGCGGAGGATTATTTTGATAAAAACCCTTCTGTCAAAGCTAAAATTATACCTGGAAAGCAAGCTAAAGAGATAAAAACACCGGAACGGCTTCCAGCTGAACAACAGTACCTCATTTTAAAAAGTCTTGGTGTACAAGCAGCATTCCATCCTATTTATAAAGCAGATGACAGTACAGAAAAGTACGAAATCTACCTTATCAATGATACAAAAAGCGATGTACTGATTCGCTTTTCCTTCTTTCTAAACAACCAATTACAGTTTAGGCATGATGCTAAATTGGAGGCTACTTCCATGCAAGAGGTTGGCGAATTGAGCTTTGACCAATTAAACGATAGTCCTTCCTTTGATTGTGAAATCTGGAAAATCACTACCCTAGGAACAGGTAGCAGGATGGCTAAAACTATTAAAATAAAACCAAAGCAGTTTTTTAAAAAAATAAGAACTGCTCCCATCTTGAATAAAAAAGTACATCACTATCGGATTTTTGAGCACCTCAATGAGGAAGATACAGCAGAGCAAAACGAAGCGAAAGAAGATTTAAAAACCTATACCAAACGGAATCTCCGCCCTAGTACCTCTTTTGATGCAAACTTCCGGAAAATCACTCATGATGTTTCAGAACTATCTGAGTTTATCAATGAGATCGATCTGCATATTGAAAAAATACATAAGAGCACCAAAAAACTTGACAATAGTCAAATTCTTCGAATCCAACTGGATCATTTTGAGAGATATATCACCAAGGCTAGTCGCTTAGGAGTGGATAGAGTTTTTATTATTCATGGTGTTGGAGAAGGGAAATTAAAGAACGCGATCGCTACTAGGCTTATCCAAATGCCTAATGTTAAGTCATTCAAAAATGAATTCCACCCAAGATATGGCTATGGTGCTACTGAGGTGATCTTCTAATTTCCTGAAGTCATTTCTGATCGCCTCATTGGCATTTGGTCAATCAATTCATAAATAGTTTTCATATTGGTCACTTTTGGACTTCTGAATTTCTCGCCACCATCTTTCCCTATTAATAAAAGATGAAACTGATCCTGTGGCAGACGAAATTGATGAAACAATTTTTGTGCTTGCCATTTCGTTAAATTTCTAGTATTTTGAATAAGTCCTCCATCTGGATATATCTGAAAAATAATTAAATCCCGCTCTTTATTTTCTGCTTTTTGTTCTGAGAATAAATCTACTTGCTGCCTCAACAAATCAGTGTTTTCAGAGGGAGAAAATACAAGTAATAATCGCATTTGCCATTGATATTCATCCAAATTTTGGCCAAAAATGGCAGAACCGAACACCGTCGAAAAAACTAATAATAGTAACCGCTTCATAAGGATATCAATTTACCGAACATTTAGGAAAACACATTCGTACTAGCAAAATAGAATACCGATCTCTTTTTACACCCAAAAGCATTTTAGTATGAAAACGTATCTCTTATCTTCTGCCTTATTCAGTCTTATTCTTACACCTCTTCTGGCTCAAGAACGCTTGGTGGATGCAAAGCATTCGAGTTATTACGAGTGGTTTAATCAGCATTCAAAAACCACTCATATTTTCCAAGAAGGGGCCACGCTCTATACCTTTGATGAGCAAACTCTCGTCTACAGACGACCTTCTTCGGATGCTTCAATAATTACAAAACTCCAAATTGGCCAAAGAGTTCGAAATTCTTCTAGGCTTGATGCCCCTCTTCCGGAAAACACATGGAATGGATATACAGATATTTGGCTGAAGGTAAAAGGGAAAGATGCTCAGGGTAAAGCTTTTACAGGTTTCGTAAAAGGTGCGCAATTGGCTAAAACTTGGAGTTTTATCGATGTAAATAAAGATGGTAAAAAAGAGTTAATCATGCTGGGTATTTCTTCCTTAAAAAGACAAAAGATAACGGATATTAAAGCAGAACTCAGAGTGGTACAGCATAAAAAGCTACGCTACCAAAAAATAGTACCCGGCCTATGCGTTTTTGAAGAATGTAACAGCATGGCGCTCGTTCGACAAGTGCCGCATGAGCATCGGATAATCCTAGAGGCAAGTACGATCACCTTAGGATGTTGGACCGCTATTGAAAAAACCTATTTCCTTTGGAATGGCAACAGCTTAGACCTTATTTATCATGCTGAGAAAACTACCCAAAAGGTACATACGAAAGAAAGCTTTGCTTACACTACGAATGAAAAGGGTTTGAATATTTGCTGCTATTCAGGTGAAGATCAAAACTTTAACCCTAAATGGGCTTGTAAAAGTATCAATAATAAAGGCAAAAAGAAAAGGATTCCCTCTATAACAGCCCGCTAACGGACGCAAGGCACCTTATACCAAATTTCCAACTTGGTGTAAGGTGCTTTACATAAGAAATCACTTTATAGTCTATTCACTTTCACTTCCCCATTCACCATCGTCATCAAAATTTGAGTATTCATAATTTCTTCATCTTGGCATTTTAATAAATCTTTTGATAGCACGACCACATCTGCAAATTTTCCTTTCTTTAAAGAGCCTTTAAAATCTTCTTCAAAAGCAGCATAAGCATTCCCAAGCGTATAAGAATATACCGCTTCTTCGCGCGTCATACTTTGCTCTGGAAAAAATTCAAACCCATTATCTACTCTCTTTCTTGTCACAGACGCATAAAAACTTTCAATTGGATCAACATCCTCTACAGGTGCATCTGTGCCATTGGCAATCACTACGCCTGCATCCAAGAGGGAACGCCAAGGGTAAGCGCCAAATTTTGCACGTTCTGTTCCCAAACGTTTTTCAACAAAGGGTGCATCAGACGTACAATGAATACCTTGCATAGAAGCAATAACACCTAAATCTCTAAACCGTGGAATATCTGTTGTGTCTAAGTGCTGTGCATGTTCGATTCGCCACCGTAAATTTTCCTTTTCAGGATGGGCTTCAAATGCCTCCTCATAAATATTTAGCACAACTCTGTTTGCTCGATCCCCGATAGCATGCACACAAAATTGCATGTCATTTTCAATTGCTATTTTTGAAATATTTTTCACCTCTGGAATGGGTACTGTATTTTGGCCCATAAATCCTATCTTATCTTCATAAGCCTTTAACAACCAAGCACCAAAAGCTCCTAATGCACCGTCTACTGCTGATTTGATGGCGCGACAACTAAAAAAATGATTTCCTGCATTCAAAATTGGCAGACCATCCATACGATCCTTAATTTCGTCATAGGGTTGACGCAACATGACCCATAGTCTAAGGTCTAATTCATTATTTTCGGCCAACTCATTGTACCATTCAATATCCTGAAAAGTTGAACCTGCATCTTGGAAAGAAGTAATGCCTTTTCCTAGGCACTCCACCTCTGCTGCTGCAATTTCTGATAGCCAAATTTCTTTTTTCTGCTCCATGGATAAAGTAGCCAAATATTCGTTGTATGCTTCCCCAATCACATTCATCGCCTTCTCTTCAAATACACCTATTGCCTCTCCCCGCGCATCTCTTACAATTTCTCCACCAAATGGATTAGGGGTCTCTGAGCTCACCCCTGATATTTCCATGGCCTTTTTATTGGCGAATAAAGAGTGCCCACTTGCATGACGCAGCATGACCGGATTATTTGGAGATATTTCGCTCAAGCGATCATGAAAAGGATAACCTAATACTTGCCGATCTAGCACACCATCCCACTTTTCTTGATGCCAACCACGCCCAATAATCCATTCTCCAGGCTTTGCATCTTTCACTTTTTCTTCCACCATATTTACAATCTCTTCCCATGATCGTGATCTCAAAAAGTTCAGGTTTAATAAACTTTGGCCCAAGCCTCTAAAATGGCCATGGCCTTCTATAAATCCGGGCATGGCAAATGCCCCATTTAAATCAATTACTTTTGTACTATCACCAATCAAAGCATCCATCTCCGCATCACTACCTACTTTCATGATTAAGCCATCTTTTATGGCCATAGCCGTAGCGCGTTCTTGGTCTTCTTCAACGGTATAAAAATCCCCGTTCTTCAAAACGGTATCTGCTATATTTGGCTCATCTTCGGAGGAACAAGCTGCAAAAAATAAACTGATTAATACTAGTACAAACCAAATGGTCTTTTTCATCTTTTCTTGTTTTAATAATTTAGGTCTGAAACAGAAAGTGGACGAAGTTATCCAATTTCTGTTTCTTAACTTGAGTGATGTCTACCTATTTAAATTTACAACTACTAAAGATAAAAAAATGCACAAAAGAGCAAAGACAGCCAGTGTACTTTGCCCTTTATAAAGACCATTTTTTATACCTACAAAGCAGGATCGACTGCCTCACTTTCTAGCGCCAAAATACCAAACACACATTCATGCACTCGGCTTAATGGCTCTTTTTGTACAAATCGCTCCAAAGCTTCCACGCCTAAGCTAAATTCTTTTAAAGCTAGTCTGCGTTTTTGCCCTAAGCGACGTTTGCGTAAGCGCTTCATATTGTCTGCTAAGGTATATTCTGGCCCATAAATCATTCGGAGATATGCTCGTCCTCTACATTTAATTGCTGGCTGTACCAAACCATTTTCATCATTCACCATGTAATTGTATGGCTTAATCACCATTCCTTCGCCTTGCCCCTCTGTCAAATCCGTCCACCATTGAATAGCCGCTTCCATACTTTTTTCATCTGTCAAATCAACTAGACGAAACGCAGTTGCTTTCAATATTTGCGGCGCATGCGCGCAAATAGTATGAATCTGCTCCATATGCCAAATATGATCCTGATCAGTATGAACGGCACCTTCTGTTGCCAAGATATGGAAAGGTGCTAACTTAAAGTCTTCCACCGTCTCCACTGGCCAACAATAGGCTTTGTAGATTTCAGCATATTGCTCAATGGCCTCTTTTCTGGCTTGTGTTTTAGCTAAATGCCCATTTATATCTATTCCTCTTTCTTTCGCTTTCGCTAAAACGGATTCGACTTTCGTCAAACTAGCCTTTGCCGCATTCCCTACAGCAGCATACTGGTCTTTCAATAAGGCTTGTGCTTTGGCAGACCAAGGCATTAATTCACAATCAAAAACAGCCCAAGTCGTATTAAAATGCTCCCAGAAGTTAGCATTGTTCAATGCCGTTTGGAAATGCGTCAATACTTCTTGTTCTAATACTTTGTCTTCAAAAAATGCACGTCCTGTTCTTGAATAGATCGTTCCAATTCCTTCCCCCTTTATGCCAAAGTGTTTTTCAATAGCCGCTTCGTCTTTACCAATCACCACAACAGCTCTTGATCCCATGTGCTTTTCTTGGCAAACTACTTGCATTTGACCTCTACTTTCGTAAAAACTAAAGGCTTCCTTGGGGTGTTCCAAGTATTGCTCCAGTGGACTCACCGCAGTTGGAGACATCGTAGGTGGCAAATACACCAACCACTTCGGATGAATCGCAAAACGACTCATCACTTCTAAAGCAGCTACTGCATTCTGTTCTGGAATGACTACATTTCTGCCCATTCGAGTCGTAATTGTTCGTCTTCCTAATACATCTTCAATGTGTAATAAACCATCATCTACAGTGGTATCACTTGTTGTTTCCTGTATAGGACGACCTGGCTCTGCGTATGTTCTCAAGGCATTTACACTCACAAATGTACGTTCAGGATAACGCAAAGCCGTAAGCTTTCCACCAAATACACAACCAGTATCAATATCCGCTGTATTATTGTAAAACTGAGCATTCAAAACAGGCGTATGCCCATAAACGACCAATGCTTTACCTCTATATTCTTTTGCCCAATTAATACGGACTGGCAATCCAAATTCATCCACCTCTCCTGTTGTTTCGCCATACATGGCAAAAGAACGAACGGCTCCTGACGCTCTTCCATGCATCTCTTCTCGCAAACCCGCATGCGCAACCACCAAACGGCCACAATCCAGTACATAATGAGAGATTAAGCCATCTAAGAAGTCTTTCACCTCTTCTACAAATGATTCAGGTTCAGTGCTTAATTGTTCTAATGTCTCTGCCAATCCATGCTTAAGGTTTACATTTTTGCCCTGAAGCTTTTTGTTCAATTTGGCATCATGATTTCCTGCTATACACAATGCAGTACCATTTTTGACCATAGACATCACCAAACGAAGCACTTTGTTCGATGCAGGTCCTCTATCCACCAAGTCACCTACGAATAATGCCGTACGTCCTTCAGGAGCTTCTACGGCATAGCCGTAGTCTATGTCCAATGATTGCTCTTTGATATGATATCCTAACTTCCTAAGCAATATTACTAGTTCATCAATACAAGCATGTACATCTCCAATGATATCAAATGGCCCTGTTAATTCCCTTTTGTCATTGTATAATTTCGTTCTCTGAACAATCGCATTATTTACTTCTTCTTCAGAGTCTAGTATATAAATTTTGCGAAAGCCTTCTCTTTTCAATTTTGAGATACTTCGCCGTAAAGCCCGATATTGATGTCGAATAACATGTAACCCAAATGGGCGATCCGTACGATGCTGATGCCTTTCTTCACATACCTTTCTTGGCATATTCAATACTACCGCTACTGGTAAAACGTGCTGTTCTCTAGCAATTTCAATTAATTGCTTGCGGCCTCCCTCTTGTAAGTTAGTTGCATCCACTACTGTAAGCAATCCTCTTTTTAAACGTTTACGTGTGATATAGTGTACTAAGTCAAAGGCATCATTAGAAGCAGCTTGATTCATCTCATCATCTGATACTAAACCTCTGCAAAAATCTGAGGATACGACCTCTGTGCTTAAAAAGTGTTGCTTAGCAAAAGTAGATTTGCCAGAACCAGACACTCCGACCAATGCCACTAATGATAAATTTGGTATTTCTAAGTTCATTATTCTGCTAATTTAAATACGACCATTTGGCTTGGAGCACCATGATTATCATCAACAGGCCCTAATGGAAAAAATTGGGTAGTATACCCATGATTATTGGCAACATTATTTGCCCACTCCTCAAACTCTGCTCTTGTCCATTCAAAGCGATGATCATTATGCCTAAGCTGCCCTTCGGGCAATCCTTCAAATAGTACATTATACGCTCTATTTGGTGTGGTAACAGCCACTACTTTTGGTTGAGCATATTGGAATACCACTTTTTCTAATGCTTCTAATCTTGCTTCATCCAAATGTTCAATTACTTCTACCAAAGCAGCCGCATCATAACCTTTTAATCGTTGATCACAATAAGTCAATGATCCATGGAATAGGCTTACTCTTTCCTTCATCTTTGGCCCTGCATCACGTAGATACAATCGTTTATGTGCCACTTCCACAGACTTATAGGAAATATCCATGCCTGTGATTTTTTGGAATTGACGCTCCTTAACGAGTTGTTTCAATAACTTGCCACTTCCACATCCTAAGTCTATAATGCTTTTTACCTCTAATTGCTTTAGTTCTTCGATAACTCTTTGATGACGTAAAGCGTGAAGATTCATTGGTTTTTCTAGTATTTCCTCTTGGTTTTCAGTTATTTTTTGAGGGCTCACTTCTTCATTTACTAACTGATCTAAAGCTGAGCGAACAAAACTACCTCTGTAACGCAAATAGCGTTTTGTGATCATATCCTTTTCAGGATGGTCTTTCAACCACTCCTCCCCTTTTTCAATGAGTTTTTGAATTTCTGCTTCACTAACGAAGTAATGTTTTTTATTATCCAAGGCAGGAATTAATACATAAAGGTGGCTCAATACCAAACGCAGTGGACTATTAATCTTTAACTGAACCTGATAATAAGGGCTTTCACCCCATTCTGGAAATGATTCATCCAAAATAGAATTTTCGGCTTTTACTTCATATCCCAACGGCTCAAACAAACGATGTAAAATCTCTTTCCCACCTCTTACGGGTAAAGAAGTTAAATTGATTTCTAACGGAATAGCTTGATCGACCAAATTGGGGCGATCTTTACAATTCCCGTTTAAAGCACTTCCTAAAACTTTTGCGATAGCTGTAGAAAGGAAAGAGGAAGCCACGTACGGACGATCATTTACATAATTTGCCAAACGGAAGGATTCTGAGAATTGCTGGTTTCTGTTTTTTTGGAGTTTGATACTGTTGATTTCAAGTAATAAAGCAGCAGTACAAGCTTTTTCATTGGCTTCTGGATAAAACACATGAGCATCACCAAAAGCCAAGCTTTTGGTTTGAAATCGCTCCGGATGTTTACCCAATAAATAGCCAAGGTCGGTAGCAGGTTCGTAAGTCGTACGAATCGTTAATAACATTTTCTTTTTTCTTTATTTCAACTCAAAGATGAGCAGCTATTGCGCAAACTTTTTGCGTACTTATAAAAAAAGAAAAAAAATTAATAGTTCCCTCAATACACTCTTATGATTAAATTTTATTAGAAGGGAGAATCAGCATTCCGCTATTAGTAAAACAACCAGGAGCAAAAATGCTAGCAACAGAAACATCGTAAATTTCAAAATCTTTGGTGGCAAACTCAATTCATCAAACCATCCGTTCCAAATTCCAATACTAACATAAATCAAAGGGAGGTTTCGGTAACACCTAGATATGAGGCAATATGTTTGAGCAGTACTTTCTGTAATACATTGGGTTTGTTTTTCACCAAATGAGAGATAATGCACTTTGGCTTCTCCTGTAATCATCGAAACGGTATGACTTTTCGGGTCAAAATAATTGGCCACCTTGTGCTCTTCAATGAGATAATCATTTTTCTGAAACTCCATTCTTGATGAATTGCTCAAGAATGAGGTCGAGTTCTTCTTCTGAAAAATTATTTGGTTTGAATACTTGAGTTAGGAAATGAGATAAATTCATTAAATCGTTTCTTTTCTTTCAAAAGGTATAATTCCTTGTTTTTCAAGCTTTGCTTTCATCCTATCGGCATAGCTATGTGCATAATCTTCCTTTTCTTTGGAGGGGATTTGAAAATAGGCATCGTATTTCTTCAACCAAGCTTCGTATTCCTCATCTGTTTCGCCCATATTGAGGCCAACTTTCTCTAGGTATTCTTTATAATGACCAATCTCATGGAGGGTCGTACGATATAGTTGCGTATTGCGAACTGCTTCTAGCGAATGCTCAAACACAAAATATCTTTTGGTTGAGATCATTAAATGACCATCTTGCTTTAAGCGCTCAATTTCTTTTAATTCATCTGGTTTTAAGCGTTTGGTTCGTTTGCTTGGCTTTGTCAAATCAGTTGCCTCCAAAACGATAGCAGGGTAATATTCATCTTCAAAATGGTACGAATAAATCAACCTACCCCAAACTGGATTTAAAATTTCTTCTTTCCGCTTTGGCTGTCGCAAAATCATTAGATTTAATCCTTCAAAGTGCCCAGCAGGGACATGAGATAACAAATGCACCAAATCCGCTACACTGCATGCATGTTCAATGCCTTCTCGAGTTTCTTCAATGACAAATTGAAAATTCTGATCTTGAATGATATGTTCCTCTACGGTATAGTTTCCTAATTCTTCAAAATATACTTTATTATAATCCTTTGGGTATCGAATATTCATTCGATTATCTTGACCATGACCTTGTTTGGACGTACCTATATTTCGATTTCTTCGTGTAGGATTCTTCATATAATACAATTACCTATTTTATACTCTCCACTTTAAGTTCAAATTCTTTTCTCAATCCTCCTATCGCCTGTAAACTAAATGCGATACAGTATAATACACCTAAAAATAGCATTGATCGCCAAACAGTTAGACCATAAAATAACCCAAAAATGCAGAACCCAATAATGATTAACCCCATTACCAAAGTACCCTCTCTCCCTTTTTCTGAAACAGATTCAAAATAAGCGATACCAAAAAACAAGCTACCGATCAGCATCCATAAAACACCATTGAAAACTTCTACAGATAAGAACCAATTACCCATAAACCAGTAACAAACAAAAACCAAATGCCAAAATCCAAAAAATCTTATCTGCCTCTTTTTATGAAGTGGGATAAAAGGCTTGTACAAAGGGTTGTTTTTGACCATTGCGCCAAGCAGAACCGAAAAGTACCATGACATAAAAAAGTAAACTGCTAATAAAGGAATAGATATATAAAAGCCGATAATAGCAAAGAAAACAATCGGCTTTGCACTATTTAATTGAGAATTTTCCCAAATGGGAAAAAATAGGGCATAAATCAGATCATCTTTACTATCTCTAATGATTCTTACAAGACCTTTTTTCGCAGAAATATTGCTTGGGTCCAATTCTAATATATGGAAGTAGACTAGCTTTGCCTTCTCTAAATTGCCTTCTTGTATTAAGCTTCTACCTTCTTCTAATAACTCTTCAATAGAATAATCTGCATATTCTTCCTCAAATGTTTGCTGAGCAGTAAGTTGCTCTCGCTTGATGGAAGCGGGTTTTTCTAATTTTACTTTTTGTTGTTCTGCCTTGCCATTGCTATTTGTTAAAATCAGAAAAACATAATACCCCACTAGCAAACTCCACATATGATAATAAATTCCACATCCTACTATTATCGCTTGAATACCAAGAAACATCAATCGTTTACGATCATTAACCTTTTCTGGCAAGAAAGAAAAATAGAACCCATTATTCACCACTAATTCAAAAAAGAAGGTTACTCCAAAAATAATGGGCAATGCATATTCTTGCCACCATAGACTAGAAAGCATACCAATAACCCATAAAAAATAGGCAGCAACCATATACTTTCCTATTATCCTCGTACTAATGTCTGTAAAAGCATTGGTATTTGAATGAAAGGATAATACCCATGTATTAAATGCTTTGGACCCTCTCATAAAGAACCATCGCAAAATGATCAAACTTGAGGCTAAAATAGGTAAGAAGTAGGTGTTTTTTTCTGACAAAAATATAGAAACAATAAATGCAACCAAAGCTAATCCTACTATGGGTAATATCACTATTCCATTAAGCTTTGATAGAAATAAAAACTTAGAAAAGGGATGTCGAATATGTAAAATCTTCTTGTAGTCTTCTATATGATCTTCATCTGTGGGATCGATCTTCAATACTTCCTCATAACTTTTTTGTGCTGCTTCTAGATCGTTTAACTTATACTCAATTCTATATTTTAAAAGCCAAAACTCTTTTGAATTAGGATCTAGTTCTCCAACTAATTCTAGCATTTCTCTTGCTCCTTGCATGTTATTTTCATCCACTAAAAAACATCCTTTAACAGCAAGTAAAGGCGGATCATTTGGGAAACGCGATAAGCCTTCTTTCAGAAGATCTTTTGCCTTTACTATTTCTCTTTTCATCAATAGATAAGTAATATACCTTTGAATCCATAAGAGTGCTCTTTCAGATAATCTTCCCCAGGTTTCAAATATCTGCTCTATCTCTGATCTTCTACGCCATGCGTTATTTCGTAATAACAATCCACATAAGACCTGCCAACTAAAAGCCACATTAGCATCAACTTCAATGGCTCTTTTTGCGATTTCTATTGCTTTTTGTGGACTTTCTAAGTCTTCTTGACAAATTGCCATTAGACTTAATGCCATAGGCTCATTGGGGTTATTCGATAAAACCTGCCTAATTAGATCAGCTGCCTCTTTAAACCTTTTTCTTTCTATAAGAAAATCAGCTTTCTGAATTAGTTCTTTTGACATAGCTTTTATTTAATGATCTTTATTTTGTAAGTAATAATTGTATCTTTTTTGCGCGCTTACGGACTGATTTTCGCTCATCTTTTTCCAGTCGCTCTAGATGAGGAATAATCCATTTTTTCAGTTCTTCATCTTTTTTTGCCCATGTTCCAAGCGTTTCCATGGTGTTATTAAGTACAATCCAATCATTGTGATGAGCTAGATTGTCTTTCATAATCGTTTTGGCTTTCGCCAAATGTTCAGTCGTCATGTCTTTTTGGAGTAGGGCAAATAAGTTGGCCAAAGTCCATTTAGTAGAAGCTTGATCAATTTGGGATATCTCATCCAATAATCGATCAATGTAAGGAACTAGGATAGGTTTTTCTGCTCTACAAATACGTTTCATAGCATTAGAAACTCTTAGCCTAACGACCTCATCATCGCTGAAGTAACATTCAAACAATTCATTAAAGTAACTTGGTTCCGCCAATACTTCTTCAACCACTTCGACAGTATTGCCTAATGAGTTAGGATGGCCACCTTTTAGTCTATCTTCAAAGTTTTGCATCTTTCAATTATTAAAATGTTACCAACCAACCTTTTGGATTGGCATCTTTAGTCATAAATTCAATTTTATCAACCAATTGCATATCGGTATCTAATAGACTTAAAGCTCCCCCTGTATTGGTTAATCGGCTGCGATTTAGCATAAATTTCAGCACCGATCCTCCTCCAATAAAGCCACTTAAAGTATCTTTTCTTTGCAAATGATCCACTAAAGCAAAGCCTTCCAGATTAATTGCTACATTTGATTGATTGATTAGTAGGATATATTCTTGTTGTGAAGCATTACGATCAGGATTAATCATGGCAGCAATGATCTTGAGTCCTTTAAGAGAAGAAATTTCAGGTTCTTCTCTTGTCACTTCTTCCTTCTCCTTTTGCTGGTCTTTAAGTACAAATGCCTTTCGTACCGCTTCAAAGGCATTCACCTTTCCATATCCAAACCATTCGCTATGCCCAGCTTCATTATAGATGCCCTTTTTATGCCCCAGTACGATATCTGGATTTTTATCCACAATTTTATCACAAGAGGATTGTAATATTTCCCTAATTTGATCTCCACTTAGAGTAGGATTTACGCTAATTATCAAAGCTGCAATACCTGCAACGACAGGTGTTGCACTAGAAGTTCCGCCAAAGCGGCCAGTGTAAGGCCCTGATTCATAGCCAACACCATATTTATCATTATCTGCCGTCCATATATTTCGGCCCGCCAATTTCGTTTGTGGACTTGTTGGATGCCAATTATTGCTAGGAGCACATACATTAATTTCTTTACCCCAATTACTATAGGCTGCCTTTTCATTCAAACTAGTGGAGGCAGATACACATACCACATTAGGATGCGAAGCATAAGCGTTATGAATAGGTCCTTTCGTCTGTTTCATACCATTACGTGGATGACGCCACCAGAAGCTTTTATTCTTTACATCAACTACTGGTGCATTAAAGTTGCCTGCCGCAAAAGCCACCACACAACCTTTTCCTCTTCTACCACCGGTAGTCGTAATTTCTGTCATTTGATTAAATAACAAGCTAGATAAAGGTGTATAAACAGGTACCGGCCCCCAACTGCATGAAATCACATCCGCCTTTTTACTGGTGTAATCAAAGATATCATACAGCAAATTGTCATCTGCATTTAGGTTAAACCGAATGGGCATAAATGCGCAACCCGGTGCCATTCCAACAATTCCTTCTCCATTCATTTCACCAATAGCAACACCTGCACAGGGCGTTCCGTGATAATCGCCTCTAGTTCTGTTTGGAATGGGCCATAAATCTCCATCGGAAAAATCTCTTGCCCCAACTATTTTATCTTCCCCTTGTAAATCAGGATGTGACAGATCAAATCCATCATCTATAATAGCAACAACTACCTCTCGCCTACCCCGAGTATAATCCCACGCCTGAGTAGCTTTTACGTCTGCATCTTTGATCAACTGAAACCCATCCCAAGCCGAAAGATGCCATTGATTTTTAAAAATTTGATCTGTTGGGGTAAAGGCTGGTTGATAACGATTGATAAGGTTCGGTTCGGCGAAAGCCACTTCTTTATAAGTAGCTAAGTCTACGCTCAACTTCACCGGATTTTTTCCTGACTTTTCCGTTACCTGAAATAAAAAGGTGCTGCCTTCTTTATACGCTCGAATGAGATGTAACGCGTGTTTTTCCGCAATTTCTTGCATTCTGGAGATAGAAGTTGATGCCACAAAAGAAACCACCAAAGCATCTGTAATATAATAACGAGTAGAGGCATCACCTGCTGGATGATAAGCATGATGAACCACATGCGAAATACGATGATTAGATCGCATGCGATCCATTACTTCGTCCACAGCATCTTCTGTTGGCTTAATTTTGAAGATGTTACCAAATACGCGTTTCAGTTCAGTAACAGCAGGTAATTTTTGTACATCTTCTATTTGATAAGCATGAGGAAGGATAGCCGTGAAGTAGTCTGGTTCTTTTTCAATAACAATTTCATGACCGCCACGAAAAAGAGTGTATTGCGAAGCCATATAGGGTGGTTTGTAGGTTTAATAGTTGGATGACGAAGTAGCCTACTTCATTTCGAGATTGGAATTTAGGATAAAAAAAAGACTAAAGAAAAAATCCTAGGCATGAAGTGTAAAGAATTACTATTTTTCTGCAAAAATATTTTTCAAATCTATGGTTAAATCAGTGAATAAATTTGATGTTAAAATATCACCTTCTGTTAAAGGTGGTTTACCAATAAATTTACCCTCCTCATTCAATTCATAAATCAGTACATTATTATCTTGTGGATGTACTATCCAATATGCTTCCACTCCCGCTTCCTGATAAAGGTCAAATTTGTCTTTCATTTCTTTATGGGTGTTACCAGGAGATAAAATCTCTATAATTAACTCAGGCGCACCATTACAACCTTGTTCATCCAATTTAGAAGCATCGCAAATAACACATAAATCAGGCTGAACGATAGTTGTTACCTCTTCTGCGTTCTTCTGACGAGTCAAACGCACATCAAATGGAGCTGAAAATACTTCACAAGGATTTCCATTTAAATACGTCCATAATATACCATGGAGTTTTCCTGAAATTCTTTGATGCCGTACACTCGGCGCAGGCGACATCAACGCAATCTTCCCACGCAACAACTCCAAACGTTCTTTCAGCTGCCATTGAAGATAGTCTGCATAAGTATATGTTGCATTCAAATCTAGTTGGTCCAAACTGGTAATTACTTCCATTATTATACCTTTTCAAAAATTTTATCTGCTTCTATGACTAAATTCGGAAGAATTGAAGTTTCCAATTGATCGCCTTTCGTAATGGGAGGTTTACCAATATATTTCCCTTGATCATTTAGTTCAAAAATGAGCACATGTAAACGCTCTGGATCAACTATCCAGTACTCTTGCACATCTGCCTCTTCATATAAATCAAACTTATCCTTCATCTCCTTTTTAGTATTACCCGGAGATAATATCTCTACGACTAAATCTGGTGCTCCTGTACAACCTTTTCCATCTAATTTATCTTCATCACAAACTACACATAAATCTGGTTGTACTACTGAATATTCAGTACGATCACCTCGATTTATAGGCAACCTCACATCAAAAGGCGCACAATAAACAAAAAAAGATTTTCTATCAAGATAATTCCCTATTGGTAACAATAAATTCACTAGAATTTGCTGGTGTTTTCTACTCGGCGCAGGCGACATCAACGCAATCTTCCCACGCAATAACTCCAAACGTTCTTTCAATTGCCATTGAAGATAGTCTGCATAAGTATATGTTGCATTCAAATCTAGTTGGTCTAAACTGGTAATTGGCATAATTACTTTCATTTCTACAAAAATACAAAACCCTAGTAGGCTTTTCAAGTCGGGCATTTTTTGCGACCTTGCCGAAAACAAATACCATGAATCTGCCTGATCTTTATGATCCTTCATTCAAATACTTTTACCCTCTAGCGGGTACACTCATCTGGACTATTTTTTATTTAGGCGTAGAAAGAAGTCTAATTTTTACACCTCAAAAAGTACCTCAATTAGTTATTGATCAGTTTATTCCCTTCCAGCCATGGACCATTTGGATTTATCAAGCTACTGGGCCATTTGTGCTGTTAGCTTATATCTTGACGACAGAGCCTTCCACACTGAATAGCCTTCTTTTTGCCTTTCCTGCCTTGGTCATCAGCAGTGCTTTTTTCTTTTTCTTTTTTCCTACGACTATTCCTAGAGACATCTATCCTATACCAGAAAGTGCAGATCGTTGGACCAAATGGAATTTTGAAAAACTCCGTGCAGTAGACAAACCAGTCAACTGCGTACCAAGTATGCATGTGTCTTTAACCATATTATTTGCTGGTTTATTTTACGAAAGTAAGCAACACTATTTTCCTTATTTCGCTGTATTCGGATTGGCCATTATCATATCCACCACAACTACCAAACAACATTATTTCATTGATGTCATTGCTGGAGCTATTGTAGGTATATTGGTTTATGCCCTGTTTTTCTGATCGCCCTGAAAAAGTCTGGGTGGCTGATATTACCTACATCAAAATCAAAAATGAATATGCCTATTCTAGGAAAATGGTCGATTGGAGTCTCGATTCCAACATGAGGGTATCCGATGGTACCAAGGCATTCAAAATGCCTCTCAAAAATCGAAAGTATGATCAACAACTTTATCATCATTCTGATAGAGGTTTTCAATATTGTAATCCCAGATATATTGAGCAACTCCAAAAACACAATATCATCCCTTCTATGACTGATAAGGATCATGTTTATCAGAACTTATTAGCCGAAAGAGTTAATGGTACTCTTGAACAAAAATTTGATATCAACATCGGTCTTAATTCCCTCAAGGAAGCTCAGTTTGTTATCAAATATGTTATTGATATTTACAACAAGAAAATAAAGCATATTTCCTTGCAGTATTTAACGCCTAATTTTGTATATTTAAACCATAAACTTAACCAATCAAAAAAAATCAGGCGAAAGCGGCTTGAATTTTTTGATGGGGCCCTCTGACCCCATTTTTGTACTCTATTTTCAGGACGAGACAAAAAACGGACTTCAATAAGGCCCTAACTTTATACAAAAACCCTATAGGATGAATTCTTTACAACAATGGGCAGTTTGGGCTAAACAAAATGCGCACACTGCGCGTATATTCCTTGTCGCTGCACATCTCTTGCTCTACACTATTGCCTTACATTTTGGTTGGTACCTATTCGTTGTAGGCATTGAGATTCCATTATATCTAACCTTAGGATTGCTCAGCATCTATACCGTTGCTGCAGTTTTATATCCAGGCGTATTTTTCAATCGTAAAAAAAGTAATTGGGATACTTTTAAAAGACGAAAAACCTATGATATCATCTTGTTTTCGACTGCCTTTCTTTTAGGTGTTTCTTTGGCCAACTATTCTCCGAATTTCTTACCCTCCAATAGGATTTCCCAAGTAGAAGCTAAACCCATGCTTACCGCTGTCAAAATTAAAAAGGGAGAGGAACAAAAAGTTAAGAGACAGATTTTCATACAAAATGCTGAAAAATGGCTAGAAAACAAATTAGCTAAAATAGACAAATATCAAAGTGATGCTCCTAAGCTTGAATTTGTACTCCTTATCATTTTATTTTCTGTCTTGGCTATTTTTTTAGCCGTTGGTGTATTATACCTAAGTTGTAATCTTGCTTGTTCAGGGGCTGAAGCAGTAGCTTTTTTATTGTTGATTTTAGGCATTGGTCTTGCTATTGCATTATTAGTTCTTGGCATTAGGGGGGCAAAAAGACGATATGAAAGACAAAAGTATGGAACTACATAAACCATAAATTTCTTCTATCTTCACTTTTTCAAAGTGAAAGCATGAAAGAATTAGACATTACAGATAAAAAAATACTAGAATTACTTCAGGAAAATGGTCGAATGACGGTAAAAGAAATGTCTGAAAGGCTTAATCTTTCTACCACTCCTATATTCGAACGTATCAAAAAACTCGAAAAAAAAGGGATTATTGATCACTATACAGCAGTGCTCAACCCAGAAAAATTAGGCCGAAAATTTATTGCCTTTGCGCACGTTTCTTTGAAAGACCACTCTAAAGATCGAGTGGAAGAATTTGTACAAAAAATAACGGCGCTGAATGAAGTAATGGAATGCCACTATGTGACAGGGGCCTTTGATTTTATCATCAAAATCATGGTCAAAGATATGGATGATTACAAAGAGTTTGTCATGGAAAAACTCTTTGATATACCCAATATTGGTAAAATTGAATCCTTTATGTCATTGGAAGCGAGTAAGAATACTTCTTTTATTCGTTTGACTTCTTGATCACTTTGAATCAAGCTTACGCAAATCTTTCACACGGCTTAATTTGCCACCTGCACTTCTTGGAATTTTGCCGAAAGGCTGAACATTGACGTCCATGCTTAAGCCTATATTATTTTTGATTTTTTGACGAAAGTCATGTATTAATTGCTTCACTTGTTCATTTGCCGAAAGGCCATCCACTCCGATAGCATTGGACAAACTTTCACTTAATTCAATATTCACTTTCACCTCATCCATCGTACCTTCTCGACTTACTTCTAACTGATAATTAGGTACGAAATGTTCAAATTCATCAATCAATACTTCCACTTGACTTGGGAATAAGTTCACGCCTCGTACAATCAACATATCATCTGCTCTTCCTTTGATCGCACTCATTTTGATGTGCGTTCGCTTGGCAGCTGAATCGTAATAAATGCTACAAATATCATTGGTCCAATATCGTAACAGAGGCATAGCTTCTTTACTAATGGTAGTAAAAACAAGTACCCCTTCTTCACCGTAAGGTAAAGGCTCTCCTGTATCTCTATCCACTATTTCTGGGTAGAAATGATCTTCCCAAATATAACTACCACTCCCCTTCTCCTCGTAGTCTTCCTGCGAAACACCCGGTCCTATGATTTCGCTTAATCCATAGATATTCGTTGCATTGACGTTTAAACCTGCCTCCACTTGTGCACGAATCGTATCTGTCCAAGGCTCCGCTCCTAGAATAGCATATTGTACGGCTAATTCTGCCGTATCAATTCCTCTCTTTTTACATTCCTCCGCCAGTGTCTGGGCGTAAGAAGGCGTACAGCACATTACCTCTGGTTTGAAATCCTGCAAAATCATTAATTGCCGATCGGTCATTCCTCCGGACACGGGAATAACCGCCATGCCCAACTTAGTTGCACCACCATGCATACCCAGACCGCCTGTAAAAAGGCCATAACCATAGGCATTATGCAATTTCATGCCAGGGCGAGCACCAGCAGCTACGAGTGAACGCGCCACTACTTCGTCAAAAATATCTAAGTCTTTTCGGCTATAGCCTACCACAGTTGGTTTACCCGTGGTACCACTGGAAGCATGGATTCTCAGCACTTCATTTTGAGGGACAACAAAGAGATCGAATGGATAATTATCCCTTAAATCGGTCTTTTTAGTAAAGGGAATTTTATGTAAATCCTCAACTCTTTTGATATCCATAGGCGTGATACCCGCCTCATCAAATTGACGCTTATAAAAGGGCACTTTTTCATACAAGCGATGAACAAGCGTGGTTAAACGTTCATTTTGCAAAGCACGTAGCTTAGGAAGTGCAAGGGTTTCAATCTCTTTATTATAAAGCATGTGACTATTTTTTCCTAAAATAAGTCAAATTGCTCAAAGTGGTGATTGAAATGCTTACGATTTAATAAATCCCACATTTCCTTATCCAAGTCACCAAAAACGGTATTAGGAGTGGTGATTGCTGGATTTTCTTTAAAAAAGGCTTCAAACTTATCGTATGCTTCTAGCATAGCGGTTTTCGCTGTCGCTAAATCTTCGAAGCGCAAATCTTCTTTTTCTCCTTTCTTTAATAAAGGATGATCGAAAGATCTTGGCATTGGGCGATAATTATACAAGCTTTCTTGCAAACGTTCGATCTTATGTTCTGGCGTTACAATTTTTGTTGGAATTTCACCAATAGCCATGCGGAAGAAGAACTCAAAATGTTCCATCAGGTGCTGTGATGTCATCAAGCCCCATTTAGGTTTTGTATCTTCTGTCAAGCGAGCAATGGTCTCCTCAATCACTTTACGGTTGATCTCCTTGAAAGGGCATTTTTTTTGCACCATAGTAAGAATAGTAGCAATAGCGACCTTTTCGTCATCTTGATCAAAAATTTCTACCAACCATTTCACAACGCCTGAAGGGAACTGCTTACCTCTGGTATCGCGATCTTGTTTTTCTTTACAAGTCAAGCGCACGTAGATAGTATCGTTGTGGTAGATGGGGCGCATAAAACGGCAGTCTTCTAGACCATAATTTGCTGCTACAGGGCCTTTATTTGGATAAACAAACAAACCTGCTGCTGCGGCTAAAAGGAAATAGCCGTGTGCTGCACGTTTTTCGAAGATCGTTCCGCCAAGAGAAGTAATATCGGTATGAGCATAGAAGTGATCCCAAGTGAGGTTAGCAAAATTGATGATATCGCTATCGGTCATGGTACGACGATGCGTTGCTAAAGACATACCTGCTTGGATATCTTCAAAGTGGTATTTGAAGGGATGCTGTGGCGTATCATCATATTTGGCCCCAGCCTGATAAACACCTGTTATCTTTGTGATTGTTGTTGGTGTTCCTTGGATAGCACAAGCTTGTAGGTAGTGTTTTACGCCCCGCATTCCGCCCATCTCTTCGCCGCCGCCTGCACGGCCAGGCCCACCATGCAGCAACATGGGCATTGGCGATCCGTGTCCTGTACTTTCTTTTGCGCTTTCACGATTAAGAACTAAGATTCGGCCATGATGAGTTGCTGCTTCCACCACAAATTCACTTGCAATTTGGTCATCAAATGTGGCAATGGAACAGACCAAAGACCCTTTACCCATTTGCGCAAGCTGCACTGCCTCATCCATTGTTTTGTAGGGCATCAAAGTACTGACTGGACCAAATGCTTCGGTTTCGTGTACTTTTATTTTTTGGAATGGATGGTCATTTAAGAATAATAGTGGCGCGAAGAATGCACCTTTTTTGCGATCAGCACCTAAGACATCAAAGCTAGCCTCTAAGTTTCCGAAAACCAATTCACTCTCTTCCGCTAATTCTTTTACTCGACGACTCACTTCCTCCACCTGTTCTTTGCTTACTAATGCCCCCATTCTTACCTTCTTCTCTTCTGGATGACCGATGGTAATTTTTGAAAGCTGTTGGCCTAAAGCGATTTGAACATCTTCTAGTAAGTTCTCTGGAACAATAATTCTTCGAATCGCTGTACACTTCTGACCACATTTCACGGTCATTTCACGGCGTACTTCTTTGATAAATAAGTCAAACTCTGGCGTACCAGGCACTGCATCTTCTCCAAGAATAGCTGCATTCAAGCTATCTGCCTCCATGTTAAATGGAATCGCATTGTTGATGATGTTTGGATTTGACTTCAGCATTCTACCTGTAGAAGCAGACCCCGTGAAGGATACCACATCTTGTTCATTTAATGGCTCTAAGATTCCGACTCCTGGTCCACACACCAATTGTAAAGCACCTTCTGGCAAAATACCAGAATTGACAATATCTTTTACCATTACTTGAGTAAGGAAAGAAGTAGGTTCCGCGGCTTTCACGATAGCAGGCATCCCCGCTAACCAGTTTACAGCGCACTTTTCTAACATCCCCCAGATTGGGAAGTTAAAGGCATTGATATGGACTGCCACACCGCGCTTTGGCACTAAGATATGATGCCCAATAAAGGTGCCTTCTTTTGAAAGGTTAACCGCTTCACTATCTACATGGAAGGCGGCATTGGCAAATTGCTTACGCAGGCTAGCATAGGCAAACAAGGTGCCAATTCCACCATCGATATCGATCCAACTATCGGCTTTGGTTGCTCCTGTTTGGTAAGAAACAGGATAATAATTTAATCTTCTTTTATGTAAAAACAAGGCTAGCTTTTTGAGCATCATGCCTCGTTGCTGGAAGGTCATTTTACGTAGGTTGTTGTTTCCTACTTTTCTGGCATAGGCTGCCATATCTCCAAAAGAGAGGCCTTCGCTACCACAGGTAGCGATCAAATCGCCTGTCACGGCATTATATTGTGGAATTCCTTCGCCATCGTGGGCCAACCATTGTCCACAAGAAAAGTTTTCAAGTTTAGTCATTTCGCTTTGGTTAGGTCTGTGTGATAAATTGGCTTTATGATTTTAGCACTTCTTTACTGCTTCTGTAAACTGTTCCTCTGAATCGGTAATAAATTTCGTTGGTTGCTGCACTCATCACATTGACATCGAAGTCAGCTGTTTTGTGTGTAACATTTAGTGCGATGGCTTCAGCAACAAGCGTTTCCCCTTCTTGAGCAGATTTAGAATATACCATACTACCATTAATAGAAACGGCTATTCTGCCATAAGAATTAGAAGCAAAAGCAAAGGCACTATCTGCAAAAGTAAATGCTATGCCTCCGTGTAAAATGCCATGACCATTCAGCATTTCTTTGCGAATGGTCATTTGAATTTTGCAATGGCCTTCATCTAATAGTATGGGTTTAATTCCAAGCCATTGGCTGCAATAATCTTTTTCCATCATTTTTTGGAAAACTGCAGTAGGAAGATGTGGTTGTGGATCCATTATTTCAAACACTTAAAGTAATCAAATGGCTCTAGGCAATCCTTACACTTAAAGAGTGCTTTACAGGCGGTAGAACCAAATTGGCTAACTAAGACCGTATTGGTAGAACCGCAATTGGTACATTTCACCATTCTAGATTCGCCCATCAAGGCCATCTTATCTGCTGATGCTTCTAGTGGTGCTGCAATACCGTAGGCTTCTAGTTTTTTTCTTCCATTTTCAGTGATCCAATCCGTCGTCCAAGCAGGTGCAAGTATCAACTTTACTGTTGTGTTGTAGCCTGCCTGATCGAGTTTATATTTTATTTCGGTAGAGATCATGTCCATTGCTGGACATCCAGAGTAAGTAGGCGTTATTTTAACCAATACATCTTTCTGTTTTACTTCTACATCTCTTACTACTCCTAAGTCCATTATAGAAAGTACTGGAATTTCAGGATCACTTACCTCTCTAATAAGTTCTATCACTTCGTTTACTACTACCGTCATACTATTTATTTTACCATGCCATATTCGGGTAAGCCCGCTGCATGTATTGCAAATCTGCTAAAAGAAAACCCAGGTGTTCTGTATGGATGCCATTTTTACCTCCAGAATGTGCAAAGGGTGTTTCTGGAATATTGATGGTCGCTTCCGCTAAAACTCCTTGCACATGTGCATCATACTTTACTTTTAAAGCATTTAAATCAGCACCTATGCCCTCTGTTTTCATAGCTGCCTCAAGAGGTGTTTCTTCAAACAGTTCTTTAGTGTATGGCCATAAGTAATCAATGGCTTCCTGCATCTTCTGATGGCTCACTTCTGTTCCATCCCCTAGACGCTTCACCCATTCAGAAGAGAATCGCAGGTGATAACGCACCTCTTTAATTGACTTATGTGCGATCGCTGCAACTTGTTCATCTTTGCTTTCTATTAATGCTTCCATTAAAGGCAAATGATATGCATCAAAAAGAAACTGACGAGCAATGATATAAGCAAAATCCGTATTGGGTTGTTCTGCTAATAACACATTTCTGTATTCGTGTGGAAGCCTCAAGAAAGCAATACTATCCTCCGTTGCCTCTTCTCCTTTCATCTCCGCAGCATATTGAAAGTAGTTTCTAACTTGGCCAAAAAGGTCAAGCGATATATTAGTCAATGCAATATCTGTTTCCAAATTGGGGCCATGACCACAAAGTTCAGATAAGCGATGTCCCAAGATCATTGAGCTATCGCCTAGAAGCAATAAATAATCATACAATTTTGACATCTTACATATGTTTTAGCTCCACTGGCAAATCATAAAAAGTAGGATGGCGATAAGCCTTATCCTTTGCTGGTTCAAACATCTCTCCATTATTGTCTGGATTAGAAGCAGTGATGTGCTTTGATTCTACGACCCAGATGCTTACCCCTTCTTGTCTACGTGTATAAACATCACGAGCATTTTCAATTGCCATGGTCTCGTCAGCAGCATGTAAGCTACCGACATGTCGGTGCTCCAATCCATTTTTGCTACGGATAAAAACTTCCCAGATTGGCCATTCCTTTTTCATAATATACATTGATTAAACTGCTTTCTTTAATTCAGCTCTTCTAGCTGCTTTCTTTTCTGCATGTGCTACTGCTGCATCACGAACCCATTCTCCTTCATCCCAAGATTTTCTTCGAGTAGTCATACGCTCTTTATTGCAAGGTCCATATCCTTTGATGACCTGCCAGAATTCATCCCAGTTGATTTCTCCGAAATCATAATGAGCACGTTCTTCATTCCATTTCAGATCTGGATCAGGGACGGTCAAACCAAGGATTTCTGCTTGTGGTACTGTGATATCGACAAACTGCTGGCGCAATTCATCATTTGTTTTACGCTTAATTTTCCATTTCATGGATTGCTCTGTGTGGGTAGAAACTTCATCTGGAGGACCAAACATCATTAAGCTTGGCCACCACCAACGATTCAAGGAATCTTGAGCCATTTGCTTTTGTGCTTCTGTTCCATTAGAGAGCGTAAGCATAATTTCATATCCTTGTCTTTGGTGAAAACTTTCTTCCTTACAAATGCGTACCATTGCGCGTGCGTAAGGCCCATAAGAGGTACGCGTTAGCATTACCTGATTGATAATAGCTGCACCATCTACCAGCCAACCGATAGCTCCAATATCTGCCCAACTCAGTGTAGGATAGTTAAAAATACTGGAGTACTTTGCTTTTCCCGTAAGGAGCTGATCAAATAGTTCATCACGACTGATGCCGAGTGTTTCTGCAGCACTATACAGGTATAACCCATGCCCTGCTTCGTCCTGCACTTTTGCTAGAAGCGCAACTTTACGACGTAAAGAGGGTGCACGCGTAATCCAGTTGCCTTCTGGCAACATACCAATAATTTCAGAATGGGCATGCTGAGAAATCTGGCGGATATGGGTTTTGCGATACTTTTCAGGCATCCAATCTTTAGGTTCGATATTCTCACCTCTGTCGATCTTGTCTTGAAACTCTTTTTCGAGTTGCTCTATATTTAATGACATATATCTTTGGTTTGGACTGAGTAGTTTTAAAAAAATAAGTTGGTTATGCTTCGAAATCAACCGTTACCTTTTCTGATAATGGAATAGCTTGACATGTTAAAATATATCCAGCCTCCACTTCACTCTTTTCAAGCGCGTAGTTAACTTCCATATCTACTTCACCTTCCACTAACTTTGCTCTACAGGTACAACAAACACCCCCTTTACAAGCAAATGGTAGGTCAGCATTTTTATTCAAAGCAGCATCCAAGATATTATCAGAACCTCTTGGTATACTAAATTTAAAGTTTTTTCCGCCTTCTATGATAGTAATTTGTGATAAAAGGCTATTATCAATGGTACGTTTCTTCTTAGAAGGAGCAGCACCATCCGTGTTGAAGAGTTCAAAATGGACTTTTTCTTCATCCACTCCTTTTTCCTTTAAGAAATCTCTAATCAAGAAAATCATAGCTGTTGGTCCACAAATGAAATAATCATCCGTCGCATCTCCGTCTATGAATTGCTTATAAATAACAGCTAACTTTTGTTCATCAATACGGCCATTAAAAAGAGGTGTGCTTCTTTCTTGCTGGGTCAAAAAATGATATATTTCTAGGCGATCTAAAAACTGATTCTTCAAGCCTTCAATCTCTTCTTTGAGAATAATAGATCCAACCGAACGATTAACATAGAATAATTGGAAAGTACTTTCAGGCTCTAAGTGAAGGTGTGTTTTGATAATAGAAAGTATTGGGGTAATACCACTTCCTGCTGCAAAAGCGACATAATTTTTGGCTTTCGCCGAATCTACCTCTACGTAAAATCTGCCGTTGGGTGGCATGACCTCAAGCGTATCCCCTTGCTTCAAAACATCATTGGCGAAGGTAGAAAACCGTCCACCATCAATCTTTTTGACAGCTACCTTCCACTGCCCATCAACTGGAGAAGAGCACAAAGAGTAAGAGCGACGAACGTCTTCGCCATTTATTATGGTTTTCAAGGTAAGATACTGGCCTTGTTTAAAGGCAAATTCTTCCTTCCACTCTTCCTTAACCTCCAAGGAAATAATGGTACAATCGGAAGTCGTTTTTTCTACGGCTTGAACCTTAACAGGATAAAATTTAGTCGGCATTCAATAGTTTTTTCAATATCAACTCTACAAAACTAACGAATGTTCGTTAGTAAAGCAAATTAAATCTATCACAATAGAGCAATTTGTACAGTAAATGGCATGATCACTTCAGATAGTATGGTATGAAGGTCACTTTCTTTAGAATAGTTGCTGAAGATATTTTTTAAAGTATGCAGCGCTATCTGCAGCACTTTGCATAGAAGAAGTGGCAAAGTTTCCTCCTTGTTCTAAGTAATAATAATTTAATCCAGATTTTTCAGGATCAGGCAGAAGATTTAAGTAGTTGATGGCACCATTTCCGAGTTCGGTATAATCTCTAGTTTTAACATCCATATCTTTGATATGCCACATTACAAATCTGCCAGGGTGTTGATCAACTAAGGCAATAGGAGTAACTTTTGCAGAATGCATTACCCAATACATATCCATTTGGAGTTTCACTAAATTGGGATCTGTTTCATTTAAGATAATTTCATATCCATGTTCGCCATTATGCTCATCAAATTCAAAGCCATGATTGTGATAGGCAAATCCTAGGCCAGCTTTATTTACCTGCTCTCCAATGAGATTTAGCTTAGCGGTCATTCTCTTGAACGTTTCAATATTTCTTTGTTCAGGCGCTATCCAAGGCCAAGTGATGTAATCACTTTTAATAATTTTTGCAGCCTGGATACAAGCATCTACGAAGCGCTTTAAATCCGCTTCAGATTGATCTAGATAATCAGCAAACCCATAATGGCCACTAGTAACTGTTAAGTCTAGATCATCAAGAATCATTTTAAACTCTTTGGAGGGGTGCCCATAAAACGTACCTGCCTGGGTATCAAACCCATAGACTTCAAAGTCTTGATAGCCCATTTTTTTTAAAGCCTTTAGGGTTGCGATGGCATCCTTAGCCATTTCATCCCGAATGGAGTAGAGCTGATAGCCCATTTTATATTTTGGCTTCTTCGTTCCTGTAAAAGAGTAATGTGGCCAGGCGGCAGTCAAGCCAAAGCCTGCTGCTTGAGTTACAAATTTTCTTCTATTCATTGATTTAGATTTGTATGCTATTTTATCGTCCAATAATCATAAGTTGTGGGCGAGGCACCTAAAAAAGGACCTATTGCCATTTTTAAAGCTAAGTGAATAGGGTGCTCTTGATATCTGCGGTAATTTTCTTCGCTATCAAAATCCATTTGCATGACAATGCTGAAATCTGACATTGCCCTTTGATCTCCTAAATCTTGAAATTTACCTATCTTTAAATTAGACAGCACGGGAATCGCTTCAATTTTTTCCATCTCATCCATCAGTTTCTTTTGATCACTTTCAGCTAAGTCTTCTTTTAGTTTAAAATAAACAACATGTACTAATTTTTGCTTGCTTTCAGGCGCTAAAAGTGCTTGTAAAGAATCGATGATTTCTTCTTGTTGATTGATAGTGGACTGAGCGGATTTTAGCTCTTCTTGTAAAGTTGTGTTTGGCGAGCAAGCATAAAAGAAAAAAGGCAAAAGGAAATAGCCAATTCGTTTCATAAGAATCAAGATATTATGATAATTAATAACTTAAGCGGCTAGTCAAAATTGCTTGTATAATAAAATTGTCCCTACGAAAATTATAAGAAACTGACGATAGGAAAGTTACGCATGATTTTTGAGCGAACGTAACCGTGTCAGCCTGTGGCTGAATTTTATTATACCTCTTTCAGCCAGAGGCTGAAAGGTTCTAGCCTAACGACTTAGAAAGTAAAACTTTTTGAAAAATACAAAATTATGCATTAACTTAAGTCTGATGGGTAATGTCAAGCGAGTAAAAAATACATTTATGAGAGCTTTCTAAATATTCATGAAGGTAATCGACTTGGCCATTTTTTCACGAACAAAAAACATATGCAAGTTCTTCCATCTATTTTTGTAGGCCCCAGTCATTTAGGAGGTCGAGGTGTATTTACAGCGGCGGATATTCCAGAGGGTTCACTCATCGAAATTAGTCCTGTCATTGTTCTTTCTGATTCTGATACTTCTAAAATTCATAAAACAAAGCTGCACGATTATTATTTCATTTGGGGAAAAGAAGATGATCAATCTGCGATTATTCTAGGTTATGGTTCAATTTATAATCACTCTTTTAAGCCCAACGCAGAGTACTCGCCAGATTTTGACAATAAAACCTTACAATTTTATGCGTTAAAACCCATTGAAGCAGGCGATGAAATCACAGTGAACTACAATGGTGATCCTTCCGTTCAGCGAAAGCTATGGTTTAAGGACGGCAATAAAAGGGAGCACTTAGGATAGTTTCTGTTTAGCTATAGCCCAACCTAAGTTGATGATATATGATAACTAACTATAGCATAGATTGACGAAGTTGTCTAGGCAAAACTTTATTGTACAAGTCATTTTTTAGCCTTACTACTTTAGGAATAGACTTCAGTTGAATAACTATCCGAGGAAAGGGCAAGTTTTCTTTCGGTAATAAAAGTTAGGATCTTTTATGGTATTATCAAAAGATCGATGAAAAATGAAGGTAGATGCAGGCGAACTAGGTGGAATCAACCAATTCCAATCACCAGTAATTGATCTATTTACTGCATTTTCATCATTAATAAACTTTTGAAATTGTTCTGCTGCTGTGTGATGATCTACGATTCGAGCTCGATTTTTCCGAAAGGAATAAAGGACTGCTTCATTTAAAGTAAGTAAAGCTTGATCTTTCCAAAGTGAACCTCTTTGACGGTTGAGACCCATTTTTTCGGCCACCACTGGCAACATGTTGAATCGGTTCTCATCTGCGAAGTTTCGAGCACCGATTTCGGTTCCCATATACCAGCCATTAAAAGGAGCAAAGCGATATTTAATACCTCCGATGTGCAGTTCCATATCTGCAATCATTGGAACAGCATACCATTGCAATCCAAGATCAGCGAACCAAGGGTGATCAGGATGTTCCATAGGCACCTCTTTGATCATATATTTGGGAATTTCAAAGATTTGAGGCGCTTTATCTCCCTTTTGGATCACGATCGGCAAGATAGTCCATGGCGCAGGTTTAGGATTCCAACCTAACAATTTCATTTTATGCGTTAGCTCAATGCTTGCAGGATCACCAATAATGCCTTTTGAAGTTTCAAATCCAGCATATCGAATCAATTGATGGTTCCAAATTTTGAGTGGTTCGTTGGATAAGGAAGGAGGTGCAAAAATACTAACCGTATTCCTAATTTTGCCACCATTAGTGGCATAATCGATATGATCCAAAATGCAGTCAAATGCTTCATTCTCAGTCTCAACATCCCTACAATCAATGACTTTCAGGCTTTTCCAAAACAGTCGACCTATGCATCGATTAGAATTGCGCCATGCCAATTTAGCACCATATTCCAGTTCTAGAAATGTGTGGATATAGGAACCCGTTTCTTCAATTTCTTTTTCAACAACTTTCCATCTTGCAGGAAGCTTTTCCAACAAGTTATTCTCTTCATAGACTTGCCCTAAAAAGGATTTAGCCTTTTCTTTCAAACCCACAGAAATCCTTTCTACCTGTGCACCAATCGAATTCATAGTCACTTTCTTGATGATTCAAAAATAGCTCAATCAATATAGATTGATAAAGCAAAAACTTTGCATAATGTTATTCATAGAAATGTCAAATAAAAAGCTACTTGAAGTGTGTTTGGGTTAAAATGGAATGTTGAGCTGTAGAAAAGTTCTGAGATTACAATATTAAACTGGTGAAAGCATTCGTTGGGCATATATGAACGCTTTATTTTATATTCGGCGATATGTTAAACAATCGACAGAAAGATTATAAAAATAGGAAATTTCTTTATCCATGAACAAAGAATCCCAATCGTTCACCAGTATTTTAGTGTTGTGCTGAAATTATGGTTAGAATTAAGAACATTATAAATTTAGGTTAAAAAAAGGATTGTTGCAACTTTGAATATAAGTTTTATAAAATTACAAGATCACATTAACATTACCTCCGAGCTATTTAGGGCGTTGCCAGAAGCTTATATTTTATTTTTCATTTTTGTAAGCTAAATCATCGATTTGCGGTATATATGAGTATTGCTGATTTTTACCACTTGACACTGTTGTTATTATACAATTGCAGGCTTAGTACTTTTTCATCTGAATGGTTTAGGCTTCATTTGCTTACTAGCATTTTCAACAATTTCCACAATTCTTCTTTTTCTAGTTTTTTCTCTCTTAGCTGACAACACCCAATATAATAGCATTTTTTTTGCTGACTTTGAAAGCTTTTCGAAGTATTCTATTGCATCTTTTTGACCACTAAGCCCTTGCTTTAAATCCTCTGGAATCTCTAGGTTTTCGATCGAATCTAAGGCTGTCCAAGAACCATTTTCTTTTGCGATTTCAATACTTTTAAAACCCGCTTCTCTCATTAATCCTTGGTCGATTAGTTTTTTAGCTTTGTTTTTATTCACTTTTGACCAATTACTTTTTGGTTTTCGTTTACTAAAGTATTGTTTGAACCGCTCGCTATCTACTTTCTTTTTTGTACTATCAATCCAACCAAAACAGAGTGATTCATCAACAGATTCACTCCAACTTAGGTTAAAGTTTGGAGAATTTTTTTTATAGAAGATAAGCCATATTGCATCCTTTTCAAGATGATGCAACTCAAGCCAATTTCTCCATTCTTTTTTATTTTTTAAATATATTTCCTCGACCTTTTTCATTTACTCTTTTTTCAAAAAACTTCCAACATTTCGTGCATGGTGCTTTAAGCATATTAATGGATATTAACCACTTTTATATAATTGTGTTTGTAAGTGCGTTTTTAAAATAGAATAGCATTTGCTTTTCAGCAAATGCTATTCTATTCGGAATAATGGTGAATTAGTTTCGATTATTTGTTCAATGCTGCATCTTTTTTGATCTGGATATCTGCACCGATATGTGCACCGATGCCTATACCAACAGCCATTAAAATGCCCGTTAGAGGAGTAGCAGTATAATCATTAGTGTAAATCTTAATAATTAGGCCTAAAAACAGACCTACATTTACCCCAATTGCCATACCGCGAGATATATACTTTTTGCTTTTCATTTTCTAGTTTTTTGAGTGTTTCAATTATTTATTCTATTGAAGTTCTTTTTTCTCATTTTTTGATCATATTGGTACTGGAAAGCTGCACCAAAAGCAAGTCCAATGGATATACCCATAGATATTCCCATTCCCATCCAAAAACTAAGATTCTCACTCAAAATACCGATAAGGACACCTAATAAAGCCCCTGATACTACGCCTAAACCAATACCTGATGTGAGATATCTTTTATCTTCCATGCTTTGTTTTTGTTGTATAATGCAGGAAATGAGGTTAAAAGGGCAAGATTTTTCGACAAAGAGAAAAGATGGTGCGATATGATATACTCAGCATCCAGTATTGTCAAGTATGAACTAATAAAAGAAAGCATATAGCTAAACATGCAGTTTTGATTTTATACTGCATGCTTAGCTCTTTGGTACATTACTTCGCAATTGGCAATTTAATAACAGAGGGATAAGTAGATGAATGATGCACCTTGTTACGAGCAATTACAGACTTTGATTCATCATAGTTATTGCCTCCTGTATTCAGATTTCTTGCAAAACGAGGAAAATTAGAACTGGATATCTCAATTCTTATACGATGGCCTTTTTTGAAATAATTGGAAGTAGCCATAGGGGTTAAATTCAACTCATAGATTTTACCATCTTCCATAAACACCTCCTTATCATATCCTTCACGATAGCGTACACGTTGGATCGTTTCGTCTAAGTTGTAAGCGGAGCCATCTGGATACACATCGATCAACTTAATCGTGAAATCTGTATCCTTAGCATCTGATGAAACATATAGTGTAGACTCAATAAAGCCAGAAACTTCTACGCCCTCTTCCAGTACATCTGTGGTATATACCAATATATCATTACGGGTTTCCATGTGTTGCTGATCGAATGATCCACCTTTAATAGCATTGCCCGTACAACAAACATTACCACCATAAGAAGGCACTGGATTCATTGGATCATAGGTGAAGCTATCCGGATGATCTTTTTCAGCCATAGTAGTCGATAGTTTTCCATCACCATAAAGGCTATTCGCCGAACCATCACTATTTAGATAATAAGAAACCAATTCTGTATTTTCTGGTGGCCAGGTCTCTGCTTGTTGCCATCTATTACTTCCCATGGTATAATATTGCACCCTTGCCGTATTCTCTTTAAAATCATTTTCTTTACCTTTCAGCCACATATCGAACCATGCATAGATCTGCTCATCGTAATTCAGGCGTGCATCACCAACACTACGTTCGCCTACAATGGTATTTTCAGTTGCTCTAGTAAACCGACAATGCAAGGTAGGAGCGATGACCATGTACTGATTATCTCGCACCTCAGGATCAGAAGCATTCGCACGAACATGGTTAAATAAAGCTATATTTGGCGTAATGGAAACATCATACCAAGAAGCAAACCAGAAGCTAGGTACACCAAAATCCATATTATCGTGATACAATCCTCCTTTATACCATGCAGGATCTTCTGGCTTTCTAATAATCATCTTATCAAAAATTTCTCGCTTACCACCTATATTTTGAAGGATATCTTGTATTGGTAAATGCTGCAAAGCTTCAGACATATCTACTCTTGGATTTTCTGGTGCCAAATCATAGAATCGAGATATACGAATCAGATCTTCTTGTGTAGCTCCAGCCGGAATACGAGGTTTAAATTTATCATGCTCTACGCCATACAACCAAGAGAAGAACAACATTTGCTCTGCTCCTCCTCTATACCAATTACCCTGTTCATTGATATCTCCCACTCGTCCAACACCCGCTCCATAGCCCTGAGGTACCATAGCTGCGTGTGAAGGATGATCCAAGGCAGCAACGGCCATCTGCCACTCCGCAGTAGAAGAGCAGCCATAGGTTCCTATTTTACCATTACACCAATCTTGTTCTTTCATCCATGAGAAGGCATCATAGCCATCGGTAAGAGGAACCCCTAGAATGTCCCACTCTCCTTCAGAGTAGTATCGTCCGCGTTCATTCTGTACTACATAAGCATAGCCTCTTTTGACAGCAGCTAGAGCACGTTGTGCAGTCCTTGTTCTACGCTCACCATCTCCCCATGAGTTGAAGTTATAAGGTGTTCGGGAAAAAATAACAGGTACTGGCTTATCCGTTTTTGGTCTGTAAATATCAGTGGCAAGACGAATACCATCTCGCATAGGCATCATTACTTTTTGATCAATAATGGCGATATCTTCCAATTGAACAAGGGCATCATTCTGCGCCTGCAGAAATGAACCCAAAAGCAAGGTCAAACAACCCAACATTTTAAGATGTTTCATAAGTCGATTTTTCAGTAAAAAAGATTTAGATAGAGAAATATTCCCGATCCATTAGGCAGGTCCTAATATAGGGAATGCTTGGCAAAAAAAGACGTCCTAATTTCAAAACATAAAAAGCCCCGCAAATGATTGCTTTGTAAGTCTTAAAATTCCTCTTTATACCAAAGGATCAATGCATTATATCACATCTTTAGCTATAGGACTAATAGATTTTAGTTGCCAAATAGCATACATTTAAGTAAATTATAATTATATCTTTTCAGTAAGATTGGTATGATAACAAATCAGATACGTGGTATACAATTACATCATATTTTGCATCTTTAAGCAAAACGACCAGTGCTTATCCAAATATTTTGGAATGGCTCAAAATGAAGTAATTTAAGTTCTGGAGCATGCTATCTATTATTATCCTCATGGAAAAGTCTTAGGGAGCATACCAATTGTAAAGGTCGCACTTATTGACCTCATCACACAAAAGAGACAAGGAAACTAGTTTGGATTATCAGGGAGTCAGGCTCTTTGATTATGCAACGAATCAAGAAAAGGAGAATGGCAATCTTTAGCTAGGGAATGGAAACATACCCAATATTCCTGTGCTCTGGAAAATAATCTCGATAATCGTTCCAGCAAATATGAAGATTTAGGTCTCAATTTTCCGAATGGCTGTAACTTTGGAATTGCTCGTTCTGGCTTGACTTCTATAGTCTTTCATTCTGATCCTGATAAAATAATGATCTTCCTAGAGGAACTTCAAATGATCAAATGAGGGCTATTAAAAATGCAGATGCCAAAGGCTATACTCAATGATATTTCTAAGAAGGCTAGGCGCCAACATGATCTATAGCCACGCCATTGCCTCCTGCCATAATATTTCATAAGGTACAATTTCTATATCAAAATCTTGTGGGCTTTCCTGATAAGGGTATTTTTCCAGTTTCTTGATGGACTTTATCCTATCGATTTTCTTGCGATCGAAACCGCTGGTTTCTAGTTCTAAAAGCGATTGAATAAAAAAGGTGCTTCTTTTGTTAGGTGAACTCTTGAGGTAGCGATGGAGGTATCTCTGAATGCCTGGCGATCGATCACAAAAAGCATAAAGCTTGCCCTCTCGGATCAGATACAGCAGTTGTATAATAATGATGTTGATATTCATGCCCTCCTTATCCTTGCTGTAGGTTGGGACTTGATTGAGGAAGCGTGCTAGGCGTAACGGCTTACCTTCTAATAATAGCTGATATGATTGATGAACCTCAAAGATTTCTTTCTGTAATTCATTCAAGCGCATTTTCTGGAGAGCTTGTATGCTGTCTGCAGACAAATCCAATTGCTGAGCATGCATCGCTACTATAAACTTATATTGCTGCAGTACAATCTTATTATAGCGCTGCAGCTGACTGTTCTTTTCTATCTCTTGAATGTATTGCAGGGCATCCTTAGCTTTATCAGATTTTAACTGGCTTGGCACCAAGTGAAATAGAAAGGTAAATATCCAGGATAAATAAACGGTATCTGATTGTGGTAATAAGTGATTTAAGACTTGCTTGCAGATTTTTGATCCTTCTTGATGATCATTTTTAATGGAATACAGAATCACACCTACTACGCCCCATATGACCATGATACGATTGCTCTTTTCTATAGCTGGCGTCAACTCATCATATATCTCCTGAGCAAGCCGCTCTTCTTGATCGTAATTGGATTTCTTTTGAGAAATGGCAAACACTAACTGATCATGTAATCCTTCTGCTTTCTTTTCCAAATTCATGACTTTTGCCGTATCGGTGCAGAGCTCTAGGTAATACTCAAATTTCTTTCGATGCCCTGTAATGGCAAAATAATAACGGCAGGTTTCTGCTAGACTTAAAGTTAAATCTGTAAATTCGTAGAGGATAGATTTCTTGAGGACTTTTTCTGCCAGATATACGGCTAGTTCATTATCGCCTTGGCGGTCTAATAACTTTACGGCACACTCCATGCGGTGAACATATCTGTAATTTGCTCGTAAAGGAATAGTACTAGGATTTTCCTGAATAATCGAATTCACCACATCCGACTCTAACTTACCTAATAACTCATATACCATTGACCTAGACATCGTCTTCTCATAGAAGGCTTTGGCTACTTCTTCCTTAGTCAATACCTTCTCTGATTGAATTAAATGGAACAAGTCTTTTGATTTTTGATCGGCACCAATCAAAGTAGTAATGGGAGCTTTTCGGATAAAATCTATTAGACTACTCATAACAATAAGCTGTAAATCAAACAATTACAACTATTGACTTTTTCTCTAAGGTATCAAACACCTATATACCTTTTGCCTAAGATAATCTATGCTACTTGTCTATGTTTGCTATTACTAATTCACTTTTAAAAACAATAGACATGACAGTAGGTTTAATCATTGACATCATATTAGGTATTACTGTGACGGATATTAATACCCTATAAAGAAACAAAGCTGAGGAGGCCAGTTTATTTACCATGGCAGCGGTTTTAATAAACTATGATGGCCCCCTCTGTCTTTACAATAGTATATTAAATACTAATTTACAAAAATTACAGTAAACAGTAAGTTACTAAACTTAATGGTTTAGGCGACTAGTCAAAATTGCTTGTATAATAAATTCCTGCCAGCCGGCAGGCAGGGCGTCAGCTCAAAAACAGTAAGTAACTGACGATAGGAAAGTTACGCATGATTTTTGAATGAACGAAAAGACCTGTCTAGATATGGCTGAATTTTATTGTACCAATTCCAGCCTGCCGACAGGCAAGGTTTCGAGCAAACTACTTACTGTTTTTAGTTATTACAAATAACTTATATTTACTTTCCTTAATTGAGTGTAATGCACAATAGATTCTAACCAACAAGGACAAGTTAAAAACCTTTTTTCGGAGCGAAAATAGGAAATGATTAAAGGTTGCTATCTAGTTTTTTTCAACCCCTATCCTTTTCAATAATATAAATAGCATTTACATAATCCATCTTTCATGTCGCCCACATGATTAGTGCAATGTTCTTGGACATGAGTTATTTGAAAAAGTTGGAACGACTACTCGCTGAGCGAAAAGAGGAAAATGTGATAGTAGAAATTAAAAAAGTCAAATTGAAAAATTCTGAAACTTTAAAAAAAGTGAGTGCAACGATCAAACTTATAAATGATTTTACCAAAGAAGAATAAATTGGTAATTTATCTATTACCATCATCTTGAGTGTCATCCATTTGGGTGGGATGTTTTTTTGTTACACATTGGATGTACTGTCATAAAATATCAATATAGTATTTATTTAAATGTAAAAAACCTTGCAAATCAATCATTTACAAGGTTCTTACTTTTAATTCTGTGGAGACGGCGAGAGTCGAACTCGCGTCCAGAGAAAGCACTAAGGAGCTTTCTACATGCTTAGTTTCCAGTTAGATTTTCGAGAATGAGAAAGGATTGGAAACCCTCCCAGATCATTCCTTATCCTCTGAATTTCGCCGATTGGTCGAGGCATCCCCACCGACTAGCCTAAGGGTTGGTTGATATGCGACACGCTGTGTATTAGGCGTCAAGCGTATGGCACAAAGGCATTATAAGACCTAGTCTTATGCTGCCATGGCGAACTGTCTGTTGCCATATAAAAAAGTGTTCCAAGCTATTTGATAACGGAGTAAACTAGGATGCTCCGACATGCTTACTCAAAAGACATTCTTTCCTGTCGATTCCATTACGTCCCCTGGTCTTTTGGTTATTCGTGTAATTGTTAGTGATTGAAAGTTTTAAGTTTTCTTATCAAACATTACACTTTTTTGGATTGCCAAAACTAATAACTATTTGGGAAGAATAAAAGTTCGATTGTGGAAGAAATTATTTTATTTTTGCTGCGACAGATTTAATCCTAACCTATCTGCCTTTCCGTGGCCAAAGGTCACAAATAATTAAGGGGAGAACAAATAAAGCGCATTCATTTGCCACCAGATTAACCATGAACGAAAAACAGCTTTCTATCGGAATTATCCGAGAAGGGAAAACACCACCAGATACAAGGGTACCGCTTTCTCCTGAACAATGTGCTAAAACTAGTCAATATCCTGAGATCGATCTTAAGGTACAGCACTCTCCTATTCGTTGCTTCTCCGATCAAGATTATAGCAGTTTATCTGTCCCTATGACAGATGATATTAGTGCGCAGGATGTACTACTTGGCGTAAAAGAAGTACCTATCGATCAACTCATTGCGAATAAAACTTATTGCTTCTTTTCTCATACGATAAAAAAGCAAGCTTACAATCGCAAACTGCTTTTAGCTATCTTAGAAAGGAATATTCGATTAATCGATTGGGAAGTCTTAACCAATGAAAACGGCAAAAGAGTTATTGCCTTCGGCCGATTTGCCGGAATGGTAGGCGCACATAATGGTATGATGACTTACGGTATGCGTACAGGCCAATTTTCGCTAAAGCGAATGCATGAACATCATGATTATGCGGAAGCAAAAGAAGCTTATAAAAATATCAACTTACCTGCCATGAAAATCGTACTCACTGGTACAGGTCGGGTTGGCCAAGGAGCTGAAGAAGTGTTATTAGATATGGGCATCCGTAAGGTTGAGGCAAAAGCTTTCTTAGAGCAAGAGTTTGATGAAGCCGTATTTACACAACTGATTTGTTCAGACTATGTAGCAAGAAAGGATGGTACTGCATTTAGTAAAAAAGATTTTTACACCGACCCCAAAGCCTATAAAAGCATTTTTGCACCTTATACCAAGGTGGCTGATGTCATGATTAATGGCATTTATTGGGATAATGATGCCCCTGCTTTTTTCACGCTAGATGAAATGCAAGCAGCAGACTGGAATATCAAAACCATTGCCGATGTTACTTGTGATATTGCACCAGTATCGTCTATTCCTTCGACCCTAAAAGCATCTACTATTGCAGATCCTATCTTCGGATTTGATCCCAACACTGGTAAAGAAGCCGCTCCTTTTCAGGAAAACATCATCGACATGATGACCATCGATAATCTTCCAAATGAACTACCTAGGGATGCGTCAGCCTCTTTTGGAAATCAGTTTATAGAGCATGTGCTACCAGAATTTTTAAAGGAAGAAAGTGCAATGCTCGAAAGAGCTACCGTTACAGAAAATGGTGCACTAGGCAAGCATTTTGCCTATTTGCAGGATTATGTCGATGGAGAATAATCCAAACGCATAAAAATAACATCCTCAAACGGGTTGTCATTATAGGCTTCAATTTCTTTGAAGCCTAATTTTTTATATAGACGTATAGCTGGTTTTAACTCTTCTAAGGTATCTAAAACCATAGATTGAAAGCCCATCTGTCTTCCTTCTTCGATAATGTGTTTCGTGAGCACTTGGCCGTACCCTTTTTGCCGAAAGGCTGGAGCAACAAACAATCGCTTCATTTCACAAATGCCTGCTTGTATTTCTTTCAAGCCGACACAGGCCGCATAGGTTTGTTTTTCTTCATCTAATAAGACAAAAATCGCAGCCTTATCATGCACATAAATTTTTCTCAAATCATTCAATTCTTCGTCAAATTGTTGGAAACTTAAGTTTCTTTTCAATTCATTTTGATAAGCTTGAAGCAAAGCCTTGATTGCCTCAAAATGCTCATCTGTGGAAGCTTTGAGTAGCTGATAATTCATGCTTAAAGTGCCTTCAATACATTATTGTAAATACGCTCCTCCATTTGACTAATATCCTGCTTTTCAAAAGCTTGTCCTGTGATGGTTTCGTATAATTCGATATACCTTTCAGATACTTCTTCCACAAATGGGTCTGGCATGATAGGCATCATTTGGCCTTCTTTTCCTTGAAAACCATGCGCCATCAACCATTCTCTAACAAATTCTTTAGACAATTGCTGCTGCTTTTGACCAGCAGCTTGGCGTTCGGCATAACCTTCTGCATAATAATATCTGGAGCTATCCGGTGTGTGAATTTCGTCGATTAGGAAGATTTTGCCATCCTTTTTACCAAATTCATACTTTGTATCTACTAAAATTAGGCCTCTTTCTGCAGCCATTTCCGTACCTCTCTGGAATAACTTATAGGTGTAGTCTTCCAATACGGCATAGTCCTCCGCAGAAACAATACCTTGTGCAATGATGTCTTCTTTTGAAATATCTTCATCATGTCCTTCTTCTGCCTTGGTAGCAGGGGTAATAATCGGGTTTGGGAAGGAATCACTTTCCTTCATCCCCTCTGGCATTTCTACACCACAGAGCATACGTTCACCACCTTTATAAGTACGCCATGAATGACCTGCCAAATATCCTCTAATAACCATTTCTACTTTGAATGGCTCACAACTAGCACCAATAGATACATTAGGGTCTGGGCTACTCGCTAGCCAATTTGGACAAATATCTGTTGTAGCATTTAAAAAGTAGTTAGCTACTTGATTAAGAACCTGTCCTTTGTACGGTATGGGGCGTGGCAAAACATGATCAAAAGCAGAAATACGATCACTCGCCACCATGACTAATTGATCACCAATAGTGTAAACATCTCGTACTTTTCCTCTATAAAAAGCCGTTTGATTTGGAAAATTGTAATTTGTTTGAAGAATAGCTGTATTCATGCGTTCAAAATTGAAAGGCAAAAGTAGGTATTTTTTCAAAAAGCCTATCTGCCTAAGCTTCTATTTGTTTAGGAATTTTCAGGTTCTTCACTATGCATCTTAATATAGAAGTTGTTTAAAAATATATCTTACCACCTACGAACAATGTATGGAGCACCAAATGCTTCAGCCCCGCCTGCCGGACGGGCAGTTTTTTTTCATCCCATAACCAAGGCTATGAAACTTAAAAAGGGCTTCGCATTAACACTCAAGCCATTATTCTCGATTGGCAACATACTTTTCAAACAACTTCATGCTATCCAAATTTGACCTTTTTAGACGGCTGCTCTTTTCAGGCGATCATTAATTGCTCTTCCTAATCCTTCTTCCGGTAGTAGTTCAGCAATGATGACATCTACATCTATTTCATCCAGATAGCGCATAGCTGCAAAAAGGTTTTGAGCAGCTTCTCGCAAATCTCCCATAGGAGAAAGTGTTCGCTGATATGCAGCGGAAATGTTCGAATAAGTTTGTTTAAAACTCAAGACACCCACCTTTTTTTCCTTTTCGGAAGTCGTTTGACTATATTTTTGAAGCAAAAGCGAGATATCTCCTATTACAAATGGCTTTTGGGGTGCATAATGACTTTTCAGCATCCCTGGTGCCTTAGGATTGGAAGAGGAGTGCGTTTTCACTTGAACAGGACCAATGAGCGCCTCTAGAGCTTCCACTGGAATTCCACCCTTTCGGAAAATCGTTAGTTTGCCTTCTTCCATTCCAACAATCGTACTCTCTACCCCTACCTCACATGCTCCGCCGTCAAGGATATAGGCAATTTTTTCGCCAAGCTGTGCTTCAACATGCTCAGCATGAGTAGGACTGATGTAACCAAATGGATTCGCACTAGGTGCGCACAATGGAAAAGGAAGTCTTTGTAGTAAGGCTTTCGCCAAAGGATGTTTAGGAATACGGATAGCAACCAAGGGGGAACCAGCCGTTACTAAATCACTAATTTTTTCATTTTTTGGTAGCAGTAATGTTAGTGGCCCGGGCATAAAATGTCGGCTCAGGGTATCCAATTCTTTTGGTATATTCTGAACGACCTCCTTAATACTATTTTTATCGGCCACATGTACGATCAATGGATCAAAACTTGGACGATTTTTGGCTTCAAAAATACCACTTACGGCCTTTACACTAAAGGCGTTCCCTGCTAATCCATACACCGTTTCTGTGGGAATAGCGACCACTTCTTCTGCCTCTAATAATGCAACTGCCTTGTCTAAATCTGTTCCTATCATGCCAATGCACTTTGTCTAATCAAATAACGGTCTAAAGACCAAAATCCTAAAATTGCAAAGAAACATAAACTAAACAAAACCACCCAAAGAATATCAAAGCCAAATTGCTCCGCAATACGCATTCCCAAGAATGGAGAAAAAATATGAGCAATCGAATAAGCCGAGGTATAAAAAGCCATATACTGACCTCGAGTTGCTTCAGTAGCACGGTCCATTGCAATGGTATTAGCAAAAGGCATGTTGAGCATTTCACCAATAGATAAAATAATTATCGCAATCACCCCTAATAACAAACCGCCAATAGGCAGCATAAAGCTTAAAAAAGCGATTCCAAATAAAGTTGTTCCAATAATAACTAAATGTAGCCGCCTAAATCGACCTTCTATACTATGTACCAAAGGCATTTCCGTTATACCTATGAGTAAACCGTTCATCGTAATGAGTCCGCCAATCTGTAATTCCGTTAAGTGTAACTCCGTTTTAAAAAAGACTGGTATAGCTGTAAATAACTGTAAAAAGGCTGCCGCCGTTAAAAATACCATCCCGATAAATACCAAATATGGAATATCCGTATGTGCCTTTCGAACAACACCGCTTGCTATCCTTTTTTTCTTCAAGGAAGGAGCAATCCGTTTGAATGGTAAAAAGATTAACATCATCAAACCAGCAAACATACACGTAAATCCATCTACCCAAAAAAGATATTTATATCCTATAGTACTAGCTAGTAAGCCACCAAGCGCGGGGCCAATACTGTATCCTACATTCACCGCAATTCGCAACAAAGAAAACGAACGGGTCAAATTATCTGGTTTACTATAAGCAGCAACAGCGGTAGAATTAGCTGGTCGAAATGACTCGGCAATCATACTCAATATAAAGATAGTAATACACAGACCCCAAAAAGTTTCCATAAAGGCTAATAAGATAAACATCATGCCGGAAAGGAATAAAGACCAAAACTGAACTTTATAAAACCCAATCTTATCTGTGAGCCATCCTCCTCCAAAGGAACCTAAGACGGCCCCTCCTCCAAAAAACATCATAATGACACCGGCTTGGGAAAAGGTAAATCCTAAATCAGTCGTCAAATAAACGGTCATAAAAGGTATAACCATCGTACCACTTCGGTTGATAAATAATACCAACGCTAACATCCAAATAGACCTTGAAAGGCCAGAAAACGATTCTCGGTAAAGCTTGAGCATAGTCCAATAATTTGAACTTAAGAACGACTTCCCTTTGGAAAGGGTTCCATCACAAACACTTGCTAGTTTAAACTTTCAACTTCTGTTCTGAAAGTTAACCATTTCACCATTTAATTATTCTTCTTTCTTAGCTTTTTTATTCAATAACTATGCTTAATCAAGTAAATAAGCAATTATATTTTTTACTTCTTTTTTCATAAACGCTCCTATTCATATGATTAACCGCCTCTTATTCTGTCGAATATTCTACTCATTTTGCCCTTAAAATTCTGCTATTTCTTTAAATTCAAGTATTATTTGAAGACCGTAAGATTATATAATAAGTAAAGTAAACAGGCCTGTTTTATGTCTGTATCAACCAAAAGAAAACTAAAATTCAAAAGATGCCAAAGACGATTTTGAATACCCGAAACAACCAAGAACAGTTTTTATCAAAAGCAGCTCTTTATCTTTTTAAAGAAATGACGCGTGCTCATTCTTTTATTATTAGCTCCGAAGCAGCAGAGCTGCATCAACAGTTTCTGAAGTACTTAAAAGGGAAAAAAGCCACCAAGTCCTTTGAAAATTCCATCCAACAACTGCAGCAAAGCCCAATTGAACAATTTCAGTTGATCCGAAAGTGGCTGCATGCTTACACAGAACAAAGCCAAACAGAGCAGCAATATGCTCCATTTCTAAATGAAACAACCATAGTACTCCAGACCAATAGCTTTGATCAAGAGCTAGTCATTAAAGCACCAAGCAAAAAAGTAATTCCCCACTTGCATGGCGACCATCCACAAATTCAAGCAGGTAAATATACCTTTGATTTTAACGAATTTATCGCAAGATTAGATCAGTACGAAACGGAAGTAGTCCCATTATACAAAACGTTTACACAAACTAAAAAAAGACTCACAGATCAATATAAAAAACGATTACGACTACAAGAATTTCAACCAAAAGTACTGAGTGCTTTCGTTCGTAATAAACTGATTGATCAAGTTTATCTGCCCATTATCGGTGAAAACCTAGCGAAGCAGATTGGTACAGCAGGTGATGATACCCGCACCGACCGTATGGGAATGCTGCTGCTCATTTCGCCACCTGGCTATGGTAAAACTACTTTAATGGAGTACGTAGCTAATCGCCTAGGGCTCATTTTTATGAAAATCAATGGCCCTGCCATTGGTCATCATGTGGTTTCCGTTGATCCAGCTGATGCGCCTAATCGTGCAGCCAAGCAAGAGTTAGAAAAGCTGAATTTAGCTTTTGAAATGGGCGACAATGTGATGATCTATCTAGATGATATTCAGCACTGTAATCCAGAGTTTTTACAAAAGTTCATTTCTCTTTGTGATGCTCAACGTAAAATAGAAGGTATTTGGAAAGGAGAAAGTAAGACCTACGATTTTCGCGGAAAGCGCCTATGCGTAATTATGGCTGGTAACCCTTACACGGAAAGTGGTGATCAATTCCAAATTCCCGATATGTTAGCAAACCGTGCAGATATTTACAACCTTGGTGACATCATTGGCGATAGTGCAGATGTTTTCAAACTAAGTTACATCGAGAATGCACTGAGCTCTAACCATATCCTAGCAAGGCTAGCAGGAAAAAGCATGAAAGATGTATATACCCTTCTGAAAAGGGCAGAAAATGACGCTAAGGAAACCTTAGCCTTGGAAGCCAATCATAGTACAGCTGAGCTAAATGAATACATTGCTATTCTAAAAAAATTATTGCGCATAAGAGATGTGATACTGAGTGTGAATCAAACTTATATCCAATCCGCAGCTACGAGTGATGAATATCGTACAGAACCCGCTTTCAAACTACAAGGTTCCTACCGCAATATGAATAAGATGGCAGAAAAAGTAGTGCCGATCATGAATGATCAAGAACTCGAGACACTCATTTTATCTCACTACGAAGGCGAATCCCAAACGCTTACTTCCGCAGCTGAGGCTAATTTCTTAAAGCTAAAAGAATTGATGAATGTTCAAACTACCAAAGAACAACAACGTTGGCAAGAAATTAAAACAGCCTTCAATAAAAATAAGATATTCCAATCTATGGATGAGCAAAATCCGGTCTCACAAGTTGTTGCTCAGATGAGTCGCTTTACAGATGAGCTACAAGGGATCAAACAGGCCATTAAAGGCGAGTAGCCTAAATAAAAAACTAGGCTACTCCAATAAATGTTTCATACGATTACTCAATAAGTATGCGTTCGTATTGTTGATTTTCAAACGTTCGGAACTCTATAAAATAAAGACCTTTTAAATCGGTTAGATCTAGTTGGAAGGAAGACTCCATTGAATCTACAGTACGAATGATTTTTCCATTTAAGTCCACTACATTTATTGTTGTTGGAGCAGATGAGTTGTTCTCCACCCTTAAATTTCCATTAGAAGGATTGGGAAAAACCTTAAATTCTTTTTGTTCTACTTCCTTTGTATTTGTGCTAATATTATCACAAGTAATGGTATAATCCACTAAGTCAGCAATAGATAAGCTGTCTCTTACGATCGTACCATCACACTCATAGGATATTTCATACAATCCCTTAAATACCCTTGTATCAATTTGGCCATTTGCTTCAGACAAATGACTTTCGTCTGTCCACCATTCATTAAAAAGCAGATCAACAAATGCCGTATGGGCAGGAGTTTCGCTCCAATCTTGTCGATATAGATTACTACCTTCATTCATATACGTTTGGCCATCCCAGAAGCTCCAAAACAAGAACCCATCTACGCTCTCGTGGCTAAAAATGGCCGTCAAGAAATCACGCAAATAATCCGCAGCCAACTGTTCATCTACAAATGAAGGCAGATCAAATTCTGTAATTTTTGCTTTCAGTCCAAAACTTTGGTGAAAATCATCCAAAGTTGCTAATACTTCATAGATACTATTTGGAGAGCCGCCGATATGTCCTTGGAAGCCAATACCTGCTATATCGACACCTGCATCTACTAATTCTTGGGTATATTGCTTTAAACGGTCATAAAGTACATCTCCAGCATTTTGATTCAATGTCATCGTCACATAATCATTCAACCAAAGTCCAACATTAGGATCTACTTCTCTGGCCTTTTCAAAAATTTCGACATATAATTCTCTTCCTGTATCATATTGATCAGATGCAGAAAATGCATTAGCAATATCTTGATTCACAGCTATTTCATTGAGCACATCCCAATCATGAATTTCAGGACCAATTCCTGGATAAAGCATAATCTCTTCTATATGGTCATTGATGCGATTTTGAATATACGAAAGGTTACCATAGTTCTGAGGAATATCATCTGGAAGGAAATTTGTACCTGGCCACACCAGCGTATGCCCTCTAATTTCAATATTTTGCTCTTTTAACCATGCCACTGCATCGGCTAGTTCTTCTTTATTGACCAACCATTCTTCTTCCCAAGCATCCCACTTTAAATCATTCTCAAAAACTACTGTATTAAATCCATGCCCTTGGCCATCTAGATTTGTGATTTTATTTTCATAAATAACATTATAGGCCGGATTATTCGCAATCCTTGATGCAACAATTGCTGAACCAAACCCAAACTCGTGCTCAAGCATTTTCACCTTTACTGCAGCATTCTCAATGGGTGATCCATCGGTTCTTTGAACGGAAATATTGAGGTCTGCTTTACGCAAATTGTCAATTCGATCTGCAGCTGCTGAACGCCATGGCGCATCAGCTTCATAACCACCATAAAATTGATTATTCACTTGACTAGGCAAGTCCTCGATATTTACATTAGAATCAAAGTTAATCGCAGTAAAACCACCTATTTCAATAGTTTGTGCCTGATTAGCCAAATGAAACCCCCATCCACAAGCACCTGGAGCATAAGTATTCATGGACTCAAATGGTACAAAGTATAAGCGCCATTCCTCAGAAAGAGGCAACTGCAAATAAACTTCTTTGGCATAAGTGGTATTATTTTCTATAAAAAAATTCACTTCTCCACTTCCATTTACAGAACGCAAATAAAATACAGCCAGCAGCTTGTCTCCTGTTTGTATGGTCTGTTGATTAGAAACCTTCCAGCCTGCATCCCATGGATTACTCCCAGCATTGCTAATAATCCCTCTGATCTTATTATCAAAAGCTTGATTATTGGCAGTTTGTAAACTAAAACTTCCTCCATAAGCAATAGTTGCATCATATATATCCGTCTCTGAATCAAAGAATACCCATTCGCCTTGCGGCAAATTATAATCATTCTCAAATACCTGATTTAAATAAGTATGATACCCATCCTGTGCTTGCGCTAGAATTCCTGTAAAAATTAAAACTAAGCTTAAAAGTTTCTTCATTATTATTCACTTGAAGCGTTCAACTAATAAAGTATATACCCATACAAAATTGCCTATGCTAACAATGTAAACCAAAATCAGTCAGGTGACTGCCTAAAAATAATAAGTAAATAAGCCTACCAACTATTTTGGGGTATACTTTTTAAGTATGGTCAGCTAAAAATTAGCTGACCATATGGCTCATGCTATTTTATAAATTTAAGGAAGCCACCCATTACACCATCTACTCTTAGCATTAAGGTGTACATACCAGCATCGAATTTGGATACATCCAAACTATGCGTCAGACGTCCTGCTGGCATATTTCCTAAACCTGTTCTTTGAATAGTTTGTCCTAAACTATTTACCAACCAGATTTCTACCTCACTAGCTTGAGTCGTTTCAAATACAACATTCAATTGATCAATCACTGGGTTTGGATAAGCGGTTAGGGTATTTAATCGTTCCTGGTTTGGTATGCCTACAATTGGCATACCAAAAGCGATCCAGTCTATTTCAATATCACCTGCGAAACCACCAGTAGCTGCATTGGCAAAAAACTGCAGGTTGGCAATTCTCTGGCCATCTACTGGACAAGGCCCTGCATCACAAGGAGTACCACCGAAGCCTCCGTCGTTATAGGCCCCCGCATAATTTAGCTCATAAATTTCAAATGCTGTAGTCAAATCTACGGATTGGGCATTGGCATTTGTAACAAACCCTTCTTCATCTTGTAAATCAATTCTTAAATTGACTTCTTCTGATCCTCTTGCCATAATGTATAATAAATTACTACTTCCTACAGCATCTACTGAAAGTAACGCTCCATTATCATCATGCGTTGCATAAACTACTGGTGCATAAGGCGTACCACTACCATCACCTGAAATAGTCCAAATATCATCTGTCGTAGAAGTAAAACCATCACTATCATCTATAAATAAGACCGTATTAGCATCAATCTCATCGAAGTAATTGATTACCCCAGTTGGTCCACTATTTCCTAATGGTTGACCAAAAGAAACCCAGTCAATTGTCACAGTGCCATCAAATGCTCCTACACCAGGATTGATAAAGAACTGCAAATTAGCAATACGGTCTCCATCTACTGGGCATGGGCCTGCATCACAAGGGGTACCACCAAAGCCACCATCATTATAGTTAGCGGAGAAATTTATCTCAAAAACCTGATAATTTTCTGATAGCGTATTCGCCACAGCAGCTGCATTTGTCACGAAACCATCTTGATCCTGCAAATCAACTCTAAGCTGCGTACCAACAACACTAGTCTTTGCTCGTACATAAAGCACATCATTACTAGCTACCGCACTTGCAATAATTAATTCCCCTGCTTCATTATGGATACCATAATTGATGGCTGTCCACATATCAGAATTCCCATCACCAGTAATTGTCCACTCATCGTCCATAAAATTAGAGCTCAATCCATTCGCATCAGTGACAAAATTGATCGTTTCATCATCCATTTGATCCGAATAATTTGGAATACCCACTACCCCAGCATCTGATTCAGCCGGTTGCCCAACAGAGATAAAGTCGATATATACGGTTCCATCAAAAGCTCCTGCAACAGGATCTACATAGATTAATAGCTGGTCAATAGCAGAAGCATCAACTTCGCAGGGACCTGCATCACAGGGCGTTCCACCAAAGCCACCATCAAAATAATTACCAGTAAAGTTATATTCAAAGGTCTCAAACTCGTTACTTATAATTTTTGTCAAGCTAGCTTGATTGGTTGTGTAACCAGCAGTATCAATCAAATCAATTCTAAGCGGAACACTACCAACTTCTGTTCTGGCTCTCACAAATACTTTATCTTGGCCAGGAGCCATATCCAGTACTATCTGTTCGTTCAAATCTTTGTCATGCAATTCATAAGAAATTGCAGCAAAAGCCTCTGCAGTTCCATCTCCAGTAATAATCAAATCGCTTTCCATTTCTGCTACTGCCAAACCAGGTGCATCTGCTGTAAATTCTAAGTTTTCATTATTGAAATGATCTTGGTAGATCAGATCTGCGCTGGGTCCTGCTGGTTCTAGTGGGATATCAAAAGAGATATAGTCAATCGTCAGTTCACCCAAAAATTCACCTACTCCTGGCTCTATGAATAAGTTCAATTGTGCGATACGCGTTCCATCTACCGGGCAAGGTGCAGTATCCGCAGTACATGGTGTACCACCAAAGCCTAAGTCGATATAGGTTCCTGCAAAATCAAACTCAATGACCTCGTAGTCCGTTCCAACCAGCTTAGTAATCGAACCTTGCGTGTTCGCAAAGCCGTCAATATCGATTAAATCAAAACGAATGGCGGTATTAGGAACGGTTGATTTCACCTTAATATACATCTTATTATTCGCTGTTACATCGATATCGATGGGGTCATAAGTAGCCGCACTGCGAATGGTGTATGATAGTGGATCCCACATAGGATTACTCCCATCACCTGCAATAATAAGCTCAGAATTATCATTGAGAGACAAACTATAAGTTGCTGCGCCAGTGAAGGAGGTTAAAGAACTATCTACATCAAAATGATCTTGAAATACCTCTGACATAATCACTCCATCTGGTTCTTCGCCAAATGCGATATAATCAATAACGACAGAGCCATTAAAGCCGCCCACACCCGGATCTGTAAAGAAAACAGCTTGAGATAATTGCTCTCCATCCACAGGGCAAGGGCCTGCATCACAAGCAGTACCTCCATATCCACCATCTTGATACAATCCCGTAAAGTCAAATTCAAGGATTTGGTAATCGGTAGTAAGAATTTTTGAAATACCTGCTAAGGAAGTTACATATCCATTAATATCTTGGAGGTCCATTCTAAGTTGTACCCCTACATTACTAGCTTTTGCACGAATGTATACTTTGTTATTACCTGTGGCATCAACAGTAATGGCATTAGCGGAAGAAGGATCGTGGAACTGATACGTAAATACATCCCATGGCCCTGTATTAGTTGCACTAATCGTCAGTTCATTATTTGATTCTTCAAAAGCATAACTCCCTGCCCCCCCCATAAATGCAGGATCGTCATTGTCAAACTCATCTACATATACTTGCCCAAAGGAAAATGTTAAAAACAAACAAAGACTGCAAAGTAAGGTGAAAGTTCGTTTCATAATCTTAATTTTGTTTTAATAGTAGGTTGGAAGGCAAGTAGATTGCTACTGGACATAGAACTACTTACCTAATAAACCAACTATTTGAATGAATTAATTTAAGTAGGATCAGATGCTTCAATCTCTGATCCTATTTTTATAGGATTTCTACAAATCGGATATTATCAATATTCACTTCTAAAAGTGTATTGCTATCTTCGTTATCTATCAAGTGGACTTTCAGCAATTTCACCTTGGCCGGATCTACTAAAATGCCTTCAAAATCTGAAAAGCGGTTCAAAGGGATAGAAATTTTTTCCCATCCATCCCAATCCACATGAATTTCATGGGTAAAATCAGATGTCAAACCATCATGCTCTAGCAGAATCAAAATAAGGTGCGTGTTATTTCGACCATTATTATTAATATCCATTTCCAGCAATGTATTATTGATATCTGTACTAATCCCAAAGGTTTCAAAATTATCACCTGGAAAGCCAAAATGACTTTGGGCGCCGCCAATCCAATTAATCGCTAGGTTGTCAGTTCCAGTTAATTTCAAAAAGTTATTACTGATAGGGTCGGGATTAGAGCTGTGTATAGCATTAAAGGCATTTTGATCAATTTGCCCAGTAAAGCCCCACTTATTCGTTTCACTACGGATGCCATTACCGTCAAAATCATTTACTAAAATCGAGTTAACTGAAAAGAAATTTACAGGTGTAGTAGCAACACCTCCGTTCGCATTTACTGTGATTTTACCTTTTTCAATCCCCTCTGGAACGATTACTTCCATGGAATCTGGAAATAAGCTGAGTATTTCGGCTTGTACACTATCAAAAAAATAGACTTCTATTGGCTCAAAAAAGTTCTTCCCAGTAATAGTGACAATATCTCCTGAAGAAGCAAACTCTGGCATCACCGAAAAAACAGTAGGTGGATCTAAGGTTATCCTAAATGATGTACTTACCGTTCCTCCATCTGTCTTTATCAGCACTTCATGTTCTCCCAAAGGAATATTATTAGGAATCCGAAATAATAGAGCTACATCAGAGTTATATGCCGTATTGAAGTTAGTCAATTGACCACTAAAGCTTACTTCTCTAATATTTGCCAAGTTCATCCCCTCAAATGTTACTAATTGGCCTGCTGGACCAAAAGAAGGCGATACCGCTGTAATAACTGGTGCAGGAGGATCTTTTTCACAACTCAAAAACAATAGCCCTATACTTAAGAATAATATATATTTTATGCCGTTCATTTTTTACGATTTATGGATTAATAACCAGGGTTCTGCTCTAGGTTTGGATTGATTTGTAGTTCTCCCGATGGAATGGGAAATAGTAAATTATGGATATCTGGATTTTTGCCATGAATGCTTAAAATTTCAATGGTTCTTCCGCTCCTCAACAAATCAAACCAACGATGCCCTTCAAAAGCAAACTCCACTCTTCTTTCATGCAGTATGATTTCTTTATCAATCCTATCTAAAGCCTCCAAACCAGCTCTCTGTCTAACTTGGTTAAACAACTCTAATGCTACTGGATTCGAACTAACCCCTCCTTCAATTTCCATGATACATTCCGCGTAGGTCAACAGTATATCAGCATATCTAAGGATATGGGCATTCTGAGGAGTACTCATAAAACAAATATTTGGACCACTACCAATCACATATTTTTTAATATTACCAGCACTTGCTGAAGCACCACTCGCGGGATAAGTATATCCACCATCCTCCGCATTAATACTTGGATAATGCTCATTGGAAGTCATCACAGTCCATTTTTTACGAAGATCTCCTTCTTCAAAAGCATCCATAATGGTGGTGTTGGGAGTAGCGATAACTGGTCCAGTAGGGATTTGTGATCCCCAACCGTCTCTATCCTTTGTTATGCCTTCACCCCATGGCGCAAAAAATGCTTGCATAGGGTTGCCGGTTCCAAAAGGACCACAGCCTGTAAATTGAACCTGAAAGATCGATTCAATATTATTATCGTTTGTTTCTAGCTCGAAATTATCTGCATAATTATCCATCAACTGATATACACCTAATTCCATGACGGCCTGAGCAGCATCTTTTGCCATATTATACTCTCTTCTCGTTAAATATACCTTTGAAAGAAAGCCAAGTGCAGCCCCTTTAGTAGCCCGTCCTAATTCTGCACCAGAACGTTCTAATGGCAAATGATCTGCAGCAAAAAGAAAATCCTCTTTTATGAAATTGTAAACCTCCACCACACTTGCTCGGGCAGGAAGCAAATCTTCTCCAAATACAGCAGCTTTGTCTACTATAGGTACTCCCCCAAATACTCTAACTAAATCAAAGTAGGCCACAGCTCTTAAGAATCTAGCTTCCGCTAAATAAGGTAATAGGGTTTGCTCATCAATAGGGGAATCTATACTCTTATCCAACACTGTATTTGCATAAGCAATGAGTTGATAATGCCTAGCCCAGTAATTACCTACTATCAAATTATCCGCAGTTACTGTGAAGTTATCAATAGGTGAGAAGTCTGGATCTGTTCCGCCCGGCATGGAATTATCAGATGGTATTTCAGTAATCATCCAACCTTTTCCTTGCCAATCTATATCCATCATAGGGCCATAAGTACCGATTATAGCAAGCTTAAGCTCATTTTCATTTTGATAAAAATTGTCCACTACGATCTGATCTAATGGCTCGCGATCTAAGAAGTTGTCACAAGAAATCAGAAGTAAAACACAAAAAATACTGACCGCTGATAAATATTTATTTTTCATCACTCTTTTCTATTTAGTCGTCAATAATAGAGGTTCGTTAAAAGGTCACATTCAAACCAAAGGTATAGGAAGAAGAAATGGGATATCGCCCATTTTCTACCCCATTAATCAATGGGTTTTGATTGAAGGAACCGACCTCTGGATCATAACCGGTATAATTCGTCCATGTGTAAATATTTTGTGCACTCCCATATATTCGCAATTGCTGAATACGCGCTCGAAGCAACCAATTTTTTGGCACATTATATCCCAAACTAATATTGCGTAAGCGGATAAAACTACCATCTTCAATGAAGCGAGAAGAAATCCTACGATTATCATTTGGATCAGAACCTGTTGGCCGAGGTACATTTGTTATGGTATTAAGCGTCGTCCAACGATTTTTTACGGCTGCTGACTGATTATTCAGACCAGCTTGTCCTTCTGTATCTCGACGAATTAGATTGAGAATTTCATTGCCAAACACAGCTTGAAAAAATATATTCAGATCAAATCCACCAAAGGAGAACTCATTCATCATATTGATTGTATAATCGGGTAGTGGATTGCCAATAAAGGTCTGATCGGCATCGGTAATTTGGCCATCACCATTAATATCTTTGAACTTGATATCACCTGCTCTAGTTCCACTTGATTGAAAAGGACTTTCTGCTACTTCTGCTTGTGACTCAAATACTTTATCCATTACATAGCCATAAAATTGACTGATACTTTGGCCTTCTTCCGTTCTAGTTACGGGCAATCTTTGGATAATACCAATGAGACTACCATTTGAACCTAAGCTAATGACCTTATTGCGATTAAACGTGTAATTCAGTTTAGTATTCCATTTGAATTTCCCTGTCAGATTAGCTGTATTTAGCGAAAGCTCTACCCCTCTATTTTCAATGGCTCCAATGTTTACGAATGGAGGATTCAAACTTCCGGCAGTTGTAGGTAGTAATGCAGGTAGAAGCATTCCATCTGCTCTCTTGGTATAAAAATCAAGTATTAGCTCTAGTCTATTGTTATACAAACCCACATCTACACCAAAATTAGTTTGAAAGGAAGATTCCCAACGAACATTCGGATTGGCCAGATTATCAGGCACAAACCCCGTAGTCAATTGATCGCCAAATGCCACACTTACAGCTCTTAGATTAGCTAGATACGAGTAAAGACCAATTTCTTGATTCCCCACTTCTCCAACGCCAACTCTAATTTTTAGGTTATCTAATATTTCAATATTCTCCAGGAACTTTTCATTCGAAAGACGCCAAGCGATAGCTGCAGAAGGGAAGACACCATAGCGGTTATCAGGGGAAAAGCGAGAGGAACCGTCTGCTCGTAAGGTAGCCGTAAATAAGATCCTTTCATCAAAGTTGTAATTCAAGCGGCCAAAGTAAGAAAGTAGAGCCCAATGCCCTGCACCACCATTTGTTTGTTGCTGACCGATATCCCCAAGGTTGATTGACTTCAAGTCATTGGTTGGAAGATTTTCGCGCGAAGCGAAAAGCCACTCGAATCGACCTGACTGTGCTTCAAATCCACTTAACAAATTTAAATGGTGATTTTCACCAAGTTTTTGATTAAATGTTAGTAGATGCTTATTTATCCAGAAGTTATTGTTATTAGCATTTTCACGAATGCCAGATTTTCCAAAGAAATTTCCTCTTTGGAAAGAAGGAAAAAAAGTTTGATGATTAGAATAAACCAGGTCTGTTCCAAACTCTGTTCTATACTTCAGAAAAGGAAATAGGTCAAACTCTAAGAATAAATTTGCTAGAACACGTGTTTTTTCGTTTATATCTTCCGTTTCCAATGCCCTTGCTACTGGATTATCAAAAGAAAGGGTGATTTCTTCTTGAGGTCCTGCAAAAGAGCCATCTGCATTTCGAATAGGAGCATTAGGAACCATCAACAAAGCAGTGTATACCACTCCACTACTATTATCATTGAATGTAATATTTTCCTTTGTTCTACTGACTAATAGGCTATTCCCGATTCTCAATCGATCAGAAAACTTGTGATCAATATTGATCCTACTTGAAATACGGCTAAAATCTGAGCCAATTACGATCCCTTCTTTGAAGAAATAACTTCCTGACAATGCATAACTAGTGTTTTCATTCCCCCCCGAAACGGTCAATTGGTAGTTTTGCATAGCAGCATCGCGAAAAACGGCATCTTGCCAATCTGTTCCTGCTCCTAAAAGCTCTGGACGTGAAAACTCATCAATTGCGGTCCAGCCAACATCTTGATAGTAGGCAGCATATTCTTGCAAATTCAGAACAGGGATTTTTCTTGCCAGCCTTTGTGAGCCATAGTAAGAATCAAAGTTGATAGTTGATCTACCTTGTTTCCCTCTTTTAGTTGTAATCAGAACAACTCCATTTGCTGCGCGAGCCCCATAAATAGCGGTTGCAGAGGCATCTTTTAAAATCTCAATCGACTCAATATCTGCTGGATTAATCGTATTCAAGGCATTGGGGTTTTGGCCTCCACCATCTAGTTCTGCAAAATTAGTTGATGTCCCTTGATTATCATTAACAACAGGTATGCCATCAATCACATAAAGTGGCTCTGCAGTAAGTGTCGAGCCAATTCCACGAATCCGAATAGAAACCGCACCGCCAGGAGCACCAGAATTCTGGGTAACAAAAACACCTGCAGCTCGCCCTTGTATAGCTTGATCTAAACCAGTGGAAGGCAATTGTTGCAATTCTTTATCTGTAATAGAAGATAATGCCCCTGTTAAGTCACTTCTTTTTTGCGTTCCATAACCTACAACTACCACTTCGTCCAATTGCTTAGTATCTTCTGTTAGAAAAATAGTACCAAGATTGGATCCGCGAACAGTGAGTTCCTTCTCAACATAACCTACATACGAAAAAACTAGTGTTTGTCCCTTTTCTAGCTCTAAATAAAAACGACCATTAAAATCTGAGGTGGTTCCTATATTGCTTTCTTTCACTACAATATTTACACCAATGAGTGGCTCTTTTGTAAAGGCATCTTGGACTACTCCATTTACATTAATTCTTTGAATTTTTGACTTAGTCGGCCCCCTCTTTTTAGCTAAAGCTAAGCTTTGCTTTTCCTCAATTTTTTTCGTTTTTTTAATTACAAAGGTTGCTTCATCTAACTTTTTATAAGTGAAAGGATACCCTTTGAGTAAGTTTTTGAGATCATACTCAATAGAAATTTTAGATAACTCCCATTTTTTCAGCTTGACTTTTTCAAGCTGCAGAATATCATAAATGATACTAATTTGATAAACTTCTGCCAATTCATCTAATGCTTCAAAAAGCAGAATATCTTTCTTTTGGTTAAGCTCTGTATTGTTTTTTGTTTGTCCACAAACTATTGACAATAGAAGAATCAAAACAGTCAAGATGGTTTGCCCCAGTTTTTTGTTTCTTTTAAGTTTCATCATTAGTGGTTTAGGTATGAAGTAGCAATACGATAGACAGGATCAATATTCTTTATCCTCATCACTGTCTATTCTAGTTTCACTTCAACCTTAGTAGAAGCGAAGGCTTTTTCAAATAATTTTATCGAATGAGATAGACGTCATTCTGAATCTCTTGAATATCAAATTCGTAGAGTTCCTCTAATGCTTTCAGTAAGAGTGCTGGCTTAGTGCTTGGTACAATAGCATTTACCTTTCTTTCTAAGAGTGCCTCATTTTGCACGCTTATATCCCAGCCATATTCATCTTGTAATCGATGAATAATTTGCTGAACACTGCTATTTTTAAAGACAAGTTTTCCATGCCTCCAAGCAGTAAGTGCCTTTAGATTAGCTTTTTGCTTGGTAATAATGCGACCATTTATGAGGACCTGTTCACCTGGTTCAACATTGATCGCTTGATTATCCTCTAACTCTACGCGAATATGTCCTTCTTCTAATACCACATCAAAATGATCGGCTCTCTGCGAGGCATTGAAGACGGTCCCTAACACCCTAATATCTCCTTTCGAGGTATGCACAATAAATGGTTGATCAGGATTGTGCCTGACATCAAACCAAGCTTGCCCTTTTAACCATACTTCTCTTATTTCATCCCTTTCCCAGTTTTCACTGAATTTAACACTAGAGTTAGCATTTAATACAACTTTGGTTTGATCACTCAGAATAATGGAATCCATTGCTCCTAAGTCAGTTTGAACAATATTCATTGATGGCGCTGGTGTCAGGAATACTTTGAGGCCAACTCCTAACACAAGAAGGACGAGGACAGCTGCAGCGTATCGAAGATAATTTAGGTAAACCACTTTTTGCTGTGAGTGACCTTTCTTCTGATTTATTGAAGCGGCTAATTTCTGCCATTCATTATCCACTTCTCCATCAGCGATCGTACTATGCAAATGCAAAACCAGTTCCTGTGCTTTTGCCAATATCTCTTCTGAATCTGGATATTCTTTTTGCCATTTCTCCCAAATTTGAATGTTATCTGCATTGGGGCGAAGGCAATCATTCTGAAAGCGCTCATCTGCTGCTAAAGATTCGACTGTAATCTTTTTTCTCTTCATAATTTCCTATTTAGAAGAAAGTTATTTCAAGGCTAGAATAGCCAATGAAAAACATTCTTTCTAAATAGAAGAGGGAAGAAAATTTGGCATTTACTATCAAAAGGGAAATTTTTTTACTTTTTTTTTGAAAAAAGTTTCCAAACACCCTTTGTACTAAACTAAAAGTTTTCGAAGAAATAGAATAGAATGAAGGTAAGCGTATCTTTCAGCTTTTGAATAGCTGAGAATATTTGATTGTAAATCGTTTGCTTTGTTTTGCCCGTTAGAGCAGCCATTTCATCATAGCTCAAGCCCTCTTTAAATCGTAGATCAATCGCTTCTCTTTGTGCTTCTGGTAAATCTTTAATAGCGTTTTCTAATCTTTCTTTAGCTTTTTCTTCTGATTGGACTTTAATGAGGATGGCTTCATAGGAAGGTTGGAATTCAGCTTCTGTATTCACTTGATTTTTGTATTGACGAGCTTCTTTTTTTAATACCTCAATCATTTTTCGGTGCATAGATCTTCTGAGATAAGCTTCCCAGTTTTCCACGCCAACTAATCGATCTCTCTTATCCCAAAACTCTAAAAATAAGATCTGAATCACGTCTTTGGTTAGTTCTCGATCATTACTAATTTGATAACCATAATGAAACAACAGTCTGTAATTTGAACGAAACACTTGTTCAAATTGGCTAGGACTCAACTTAGATTCATTCGTATCACGCATAGTATATCGCAAAATCTCAAATCTAAGAAAATAAAAGATTCTGAAAATATAGTTTCTTTTTAAAGAAAACTTCTATTTGGCATTATAAAAAAGTTAGAAAGAGCCTTGTAATAAAATGACTTTAGGAGGGAATAATTAGGATATGTTTTCGCAAATAACGCCCTCACATAGCCACATAATAACAAATTACTGTACCCTTGTCATGATCATCGGAGTATCTGGGTCATTCCCTTTTCTTGGAAGACAATCATCAGATACTAAAGTGGTAACAATTTGATTGTCCTCTATTTTCATATTATAGACGCCTTTTACGCCTTTACAAGGTCCTTCTGAAGTATCAACGATGGTGATCTGATCGTTTTCTAAGGTATAACTTCCTTCGATTTCGTAGGAGCCATTCATACCAAGATCCACTTTATAAACACCATCCTTTTGGAAGGTAAGCATATTCTTTGCTGCTTTTCCATCAGGAGTGGTTGCGTCCCAACTCCATGAGCCTACAATAGACTGAGCAGATATTAAAAATGGACAACAGAATAAAAAAGTCAATACAAGAAATGGTAAGGTTTTCATTTTTTTGAGTTTGTGGTTTAATAATATTTCTTCAACAAGATAGCAAAACTTTAATCCTCAAAAGTCCCCTTCATGATCATGCAGGTTTTTTGAGTAGTAAAGCGTTTATTTGATCAATTAAGTGATCAATCTATTCCAAAGAATCTTTTTTCCTCTTTTGTAAAAGGAGGTAATTTCAAATTTTCAATCCATTCTATATAAGTAGATGGCATTGGCCATTTAATAGCAGAACCGTCTGCTGAAGTCGTAAGTACCCATTTTTCATCAGGCGAAAATAAAACATGATGAACTCTATTTTTATGACCCACAAAATCAGCTAAAAGCTGCCCATCTTTAGTCCAAAGCTTAGCTACTTTATCACTAGAACAGGTGAGCACTTTAGAGCCATCTTTTGAGTATACAAAATCATATAAAGCATTTTTATGCCCTACCCATTCTTGTAGCAACCTACCTTTTAAATCCAAAATATGAATTACACCATCACTAAAAGTTACTAAAAGTTGACTCTTCTCTTTAAATATCTTTGTATAAAAAACATCTTTTCCTTCAATCGTTTTTGTCCAGAGGTTATTTCCATTTTTATTCCAAAAACTGATTGTACTATTGATGTCATGGATCAAAAAGTATCGTCCATCCTCTGAAAACTTAATTGCAATATACCCCTGCCCCTTTATATCAATTTGTTTTGTAACCTGCCCTCTTAGATTGCATATACTTAACGTTTTTTCTTGCTCTACTATCAAAAAATAATCGAGCGTTGGTGGAACATACAACAATAAGCTATCTTCATTTTCTACCGTCCAATTATTGATAAGATTGCCCTTTTCATCCCTTAAAAACACCTTGCCGTTTTCAGTTTGCGTAAGCAAATAGTCATTTTCTAAAATATCGGTTCCAAGGATATGTTCTGGAGAAGAAATCGTTTCTAAAAGTTTACCACTGGTATTCCAAATATAGATAACGCTATCACAAGTAGAAACAATTTTTTTATAACTAGGATTAAATTGAGCATTAACTACAAAACAAGGGTGAAAGAACTTGTGCTTCACACTTCCATCTACCTCCATCCAAATCAATGTACTATCAGCAGCAGTCAAAATGCTATTATTCTCCTTATGATAAGAAGTCACTGAATTATAGGTATCCTTTGGATAAAAACTATCCTTCCAACCTTTGCCCTCTTCCCAAAAATATAATTGACCACCAGTATTAAAAAAAAGCTGCCTTTCATCTACTCCAAAGGTCGGGCTATATAAGGTAAGCTCATTGCTCGTCTTATTTTCAGCAAGCATTTTTTGGACTGGAGAAGGCTTAGGTTCCCAAAAACTATACTCCCCTTTTTCATCTATGGATAAAACATAGTTTTCTTGTGGCGAAATTAAATTATAGCCAAGAAAAGGCTTCTGTGGCACAGCAAAAATTTCATCTCCTTTTAGATTAATTTTAAAAGTACCTTTATACCCATTTACCCACAAATAATCTCCATTTTCAGAAAATAGTATTTCTTCTGTAGAAATAAACTTGGAAATCTTTCTCTTATCTTTTAAATCGGAAGAAAATAATAAGATAGCGCCATAATCAAGTAGAACAGCTAGATGTTTGCCGTCTTTAGAGTATTGGATATCATCTACATTGGAGTAATCTGTCCAATTTTCATTTATATCATCTCCCTCAGAGGAATATTGATAAATCATTTTATTCGCTGCTAAGGTAAAAGTTTGGCCATCTGGTGAAAACCTCAGTGCTCTAATTGCACTTTCACTTGGCATCTTTTCATGCTTAATTAATTCTTGCTTTTCAACATCCCATAACATCCACCCTCCTTGGTTATCTGAACTAAGCAAACGTTTTCCATCAGGTGAAAAAGATATTAGGATAATATCCGAAGAATTGGCATTCAAAGAAGTTATTAACTTCCCTTCCTCTACATCATAAAGCAATATATCTGCGCCCTTAGTCAAAGCTAGTTTTTTACTATCCGCAGTAAAAAATGCTTGTCTATGTAGAGCACCTTGAACAGCTGGGATGTCTACCAATAAGCGATTTTCTTTAAATGACCATAAATAGCAATTGCCTTCTAAAGATTTAGCAAATAAGAATTGTCCATTCGGAGAAAAAATAGGCTCATCAATCAGCGAAGTCATTTCAGGGAAGTTACGAAGTACTTTACCTTCTTTAGATCGCAATTGTGTAATATTACCAAATAGTGAAACGGCTAAGGTATCGCCTGTTGGAGATAAAGCAACTCTGTAGGTATAAGGAATTTTAAAGCTGTTCTTTTCATCAAGGATAGGTACTTTTTGCTCTTCATCTTCCAACCAAACACCTTGCAAGGCTTGGTACACTTCTGGTTGAATAGTAGGTGTTTTTTGAGCTGCAACTACGCACATCTTCAAGGCATCATTTAGCTTTCCCTCTCGGCCAATCAGTTGTGCCAAACTTGCAATCCTTCTTGCCTCGGCAATATTTTCGCCTTTTAATGCTCTAGACTTTTGGAACAATGCTTCATTCTTAGCTTTTAAGGCTGTTCGTTCATTCTTTTTTGCTAAATCAACAGCTATCCTAAGGCTATCTTCTCTCGCCAACAAATTAGCTCGAGCTTCAGACAATGAAGTATTTGTTTGATTTAGTTCTTTTATTTTTTGATCTAGGTTGGCATTTGCAGTATGCAGTCCTTCATTTGCCGCTAAGGCAGTTTGTTCAGATGCGACTGCCTTTCTTTGGGCTCGTAAAACCAATAGAAGAGCAATGATCAGTGCCGTAATAAAAGCAGCTATTAAGAATTGATTTCTTCTACGCTTTCGCGAAAGGACTTGCCTACTTTTTTTAATGAATTTAGTCTCTGCTTCAGAAAAATCAATTTGATTTTGGAAAGGTCGAATCTCTTCTAAATCATCCTTGGTGAGTAATATTCCTTTATCCAGATACCTTTGGTGAGCTCTTTCTACCATGCTTCTAAGCTGCTTCCTTATTTTGGAGTCAGCAGATGCTTTCTTACTTACAACATTTGCAATCGTATCGTGTATAAATTCAAACTTCATGCTTAATGGGGCCAATGGTTTGATCTTGCCTTCTGCTAATATAAGCTTTTTTCACAATCCAACTCATTGCTCCCAATTAACATGCTCGTATAAGTAGTTAGGCTAGAACCTGCCTGCCAAATTCTATGATACATGCAAATGTATACATTCTTCTGCTATTCATGGCCAGTTTTTATTTACAATGGCCAGTTCGTAGTACTTTACTACAAATGCTTTATTTCTAAGGAGGAACCTCACTGTTTTCTAGATTAAAAATTCAACTCTAGTACGTCAAATAATGTTTTATAATAGAACCTAAATATCTAGTATCCTCATTGATTTAATCACCCACTATTTATGAGATTATGAGAAATACAGAAAACAAAGACAAAGGACGAAACGCGGGAGGTAATTTCTTAAATTATATCCTCGATCAATTGTCAGATGTTGAAAACTTTAGGTTTAAGAAAATCTTTGGGGGTATCGATTTCTATAGAAATGGATATCATTTTGGTACAATAAGAGGTGGAAAGTTCTTATTGCAAGCCGACCCTGAATGTGGCCAAGTGAGCCCTCCAAGAACTCACTTTGGAGAAGATAGCGACACCTTTGACGATACTATTTTTTTTGAAGTACCAGAAGATATTATCGCCAATAAATCTATATTAAAAAGCTGGGCAGAACGAGCTTACCAATCCGCCAAAAAGCGATTACTCATCAAACAAATAAAGCTACTAGTCTAAAAGCCTGTTTCCTCGACCGGGGAACAGGCTTTTATTTTTTGGTGGACCTTCATTTTTTCCTATTTTCGCAAAAAAAGAAATGCGCCCCTGGAAACGTATCGTACTAAATACCTTACGTCCGATCGACCGCTTCTATGATCAGTTTAAATTCCATTTCAAGAGATTTTTCCGAATTGGTAATACTACTCCTATTACTATCATCAACTATCGATCGTATGGTACTTCAGATAAAGTAGTAGTTAAAGGTCGTGTAATCAAACAGGTTTTAATCAAGACGACTCGAGAAGACTCCAAATGGAAAAACTTCCGAAATAACCTCCGCCGCTTCCTCAGCACAAAAGTGGCTAATGCAGAACTGGAAATAAAAATTAACGAAGAAATATTTGCTATAAAAACAGACAAAGAAGGCTATTTCGACCTCAGCACTTCTCTAAAAAATCACTTTTCTCCACTCGAAAAAGATTGGCGAAACATTGAAGTCAAATTAGTAAATACTCCGCTCAAAAAGTTGGAAGTACAATCAGAATCTGAAATACTTGTTCCTCAAAAGGGAAATTATGGTATCATCTCTGACATCGATGATACGATCCTACAGACGGATGTTACATCCCTGCTAAAAATCAGAATGTTATACCTCACCTTTTTAAAAAATGCCTTTAACAGGAATGTATTTAAGGAAGCCAAAGCATTTTATAATGCCTTGCAAAAAGGAGCAAATGGAGAAGCCAGAAACCCTATCTTCTATGTTTCGAATGGTCCTTGGAATTTATATGATTTTCTTGTTGTTTTTTTAAGGATCAATGGCTTGCCGAAAGGCCCTATCTTATTGCGAGACTTTGGCATCCCTAGGCAAAGAGTGCCACGTAATTATCAAGGGCATAAAAAGGAAAGTATCAAAAAAATCATGAACACCTACCCTCAGCTTCCATTTGTGCTCATCGGTGATAGTGGGGAGAAAGATACAGATGTCTATTTGGCCCTAGCCAAAGAATTTCCCGGAAGGATAAAATCGATCTACATCCGTGATGTTGAAAGTCCACGTAGAGCCAAACGCATTGCACAGCTTATTAAGAATGCCTCTAGTATTGACGCCTATTTTGTAAAGGATTATTTCCAAGCTGCAAAATATGCCTCCAAAAAAGGCTACCTCCATTTTGACACCTTTAAGTCTTTCAGAAAGAAAAATAGAAAATCCTAAAGCCCTTCTTCCAACTCTTCTGCCAATTGCCAAAGGTGCTGAAAGCGATAATCTATCTTTTCTCCAGCATGATTAATTTGCTCCAGTTCGTCTAATTTACTTTCAATCAGGATGGTCTTCATTCCTAGGCTATTACCGAACTCCATATCAGATAAAGAATCACCTACCATGATGGATTTTTGAAAATCTATAGATGGGAAGTCTCTCTGGGCAGCTAAAGCCATACTGGGAGCAGGTTTGCGACAATTAGGAGTTTTTGTTTTCAAGTCTGGACAAAAATAAATACCATCAATTCGAGCACCAAAGTTTGAAAGTTCTGCTATCATTTGATGATGAAGAGCAGTGAGATCATGAGTGCTCATCAAGCCTTTACCAATCCCTTGCTGATTAGTTACCACAATGATTTTTGAGAAAATAGAAGAGAAATAAGAGATACTTTGAGGCACTCGTTCTCTAAATTGAAAATCCTCCCAACGATCAACATAGGCTCCTGGTAGGCGCTCGTTAATCACGCCATCTCGATCTAAAAACAAAGTCCACGTTTGATCGATCATCTTGTTTGTTGGTTAATAGTTAATTATCAATTCTAGATTATACGCTAGTTATCCTATTACACTACTTATGTTGCTTCTATTATTTCGGAAATAATTCCGCTTCAATAATTTGACAAAGCAAATGACCGATAAGTAGATGACATTCTTGTATTCTAGGCGTATCATTGGAAGGCATATTGAGTAAAACATCTGCTACTTCCCTCAGCTTTCCTCCTTTTTCACCAGTCATTCCAACTACGGTCATGCCCAAAGCTTTAGCATCTTTCGCTGCTTTCATAACATTAGGAGAATTGCCTGAAGTAGAAAGACCAAAGAAGAGATCGCCTTCTTTACCCATAGCACGAACCATACGTGCAAATACTTCATCATAACCATAATCGTTTCCGACTGCCGTCAAATAAGAAGTATTGACATGTAGCGCTTCCGCGAATAATGGAGGACGATCAAAATAGAAGCGGCCGCTTAGTTCAGCGGCAATGTGCTGTGCGTCAGCAGCGCTGCCACCGTTGCCACAGAAAAGAATTTTACCTCCATTTTTATAACAAGCGATTGACAAATCAACAACTTCATTAATTTTTTGAAGTAAGGATTCATCTGCTAATAATTGCTGTTTGGTAGCAATACTATCCGCAATAACGCTTTGAATTGTCGTATGCATGATTTGTTATTTCACCCAATAATTAAAGAAAAAGAAAGCAAGAGCACCAATGAATAATACCTCTAAAACATTTCCCCAGAAATTACTCTTTACCTTTAGTTTGATCATGGCTAAAAAAGACACAACAAAACAAATCCCCATAAAAAAGAATAATTCGTCTTGTTTAGGTGCTTGAACAAGATCTGTATTTTTGGTCATCTTCAGCATATAAAAAATACCATATTGCAACATTAAACTCAGTACACCGATACCCAAACCTGACATCAATAATAAACCACCATTTACACCAGGTACAATACGGTTGATACTTCTTAATGTACTCGTGACTACTAGCCAAAGTAGAAATAAGTTCAATCCTACTAAAAGGCTATTCCAGAAAGTATTTTGTTCAGGGGCAATCATTGGCCAAACAATAGCCAAACCAACAAATAAGACTTGTAGAATGATAGCAGCTATGGTTATTGCCCTTATGGCAACTTGGAATTCTTTATTCATTTGATTGAGATTTTCTCATATAAACCTTCCACAACCCTTACCATTGCTGCCCAAGAAAATAGTGCTTTACGTTCCATCACTACTTTGGTCATTTCCGCTACTTTTTCCTCTTCAAAAAAGCGTACAATGCCTGCAGCTATTGCATTTTCATCTACTTCTACCACATATCCGGCTTCTCCATCTGGAACAATCTCTGGCAATCCTCCCACTTTGGTTACGATCATAGGTTTTTCAAAATGGTAGGCCATTTGAGAAATACCGCTTTGTGTGGCTGTACGATAAGGTTGTACCAATAAATCAGCAGCTCCAAAATAGTATTTTACCTCATCATTTGAAATAAAGTGCGTGTGCAAAATCAAAGCCTCTCGGATACCAAGTTCATCAATCAATTGCTGATATTCTTCTTCATTACTATAAAACTCCCCAGCAACAATTAGCTTTAAACCTAACTTCCTCACCTCTGATTTGGCGAAAGCCTTAAGCAATAAATCAAGTCCTTTATAAGCTCTAATAAAACCAAAAAACAACAGGTAGCGTCCACCTTTCGGTAAATCCAACTTTGTCAATGCTTCAGCTCGGCTTACTAAGGCGCCATAATTATCATAGATAGGATGGACGGTTTCTTGGATAGGTTTAGCCATCGTAAAGGTACGAATACCCTTAGCTACCGATGCAGACATCGAAATAAACCCATCAATAGCTTTTACAAAATATTGGGTAAATAGACGATCGCCAGGACGCTTTTCGTGAGGAATGATATTGTCCGTAAGGGCAATTACTTTAGTGTGCTTATTCCACTTTGCTATTCGCAAAACAGTACCAAGGGAAGGCCCCATAAACGGCAACCAATAACGAACGATAATTAGATCCGGAAGCTCCCTTCGCAAGAGCTGACCTACTGACCACCAGTTTAATGGATTGATGGAATGGAGTAAAGTGCGAATCTTTAGATTTGCAGGTGCGGGATCATTTGTAAACTGTGTTTTACCTGGAAATAAGAAGTTAGGATACTGTAAGCTGAAGGAGATCATCTCCACTTCATGGCCTGCTTCTTGTAATGCTTGCGCTAAACGTTCAGACGATGCAGCAATTCCTCCTCTAAGCGGATGTGCCGGTGAGAGGATATATATCTTACTCATGTCGTTTCTCAATTAAGTAATTATTGCGATCAACTGCATTTCTAGAAATCATTTCTGCTAGGAAGCCAGTCAAGAATAGCTGGGTACCAATGATGAGTACCAAAATACCAAGAAAGAACAATGGTCTTTCAGTAATCCCATACTCTTGATACATCAACTTAGCTACACTCAAACCACCAAGAATCAGAAAGCCAATCACAAAAAACACCGCTCCTAATGCTCCAAAAAAGTGCATAGGTCTTTTGCCAAAGCGAGACATAAAAATAACAGAGATCAAATCTAATGGGCCGCGAATGAACCGCTCTAAGCCGAATTTGGTAACGCCATATTTTCGCTCCTGATGCTGTACCACCTTCTCTCCAATATTCTTAAATCCAGCCCACTTAGCCAAAACTGGAATATAACGATGCATTTCGCCGTATACCTCAACACTTTTGACCACACGACTACTATATGATTTTAAACCACAATTAAAATCGTGGAGCATAATTCCTGTCAAGCGACGAGCCGTCCAATTGTAAAACTTACTAGGCAAGTTTTTAGTAAACATCGGATCATGGCGTACCTTCTTCCAACCAGAAACCATATCGTATCCCTCTTCCTTGATCATGCGATACAATTCTGGAATCTCCTCTGGACTATCTTGCAAATCAGCATCCATTGTGATGACTACATCACCTTGTGTGGCAGCAAAGCCCACATTTAGGCCAGCTGATTTACCGTAATTTCTTCTAAACTTTATCCCTTTAACCTTCGGATTTTTGCTGTGTAAATCTTCAATTACCGACCAAGATTTATCCTTACTACCATCATCAACCATGATGATTTCGTAAGAGTAACCTTCTCTTTCCACCACCTTACGAATCCATGCTTCCAATTCTGGAAGTGATTCTTCTTCGTTAAATAAGGGAATAACAATGGATAAATCCATTCACTAAGATTTTCTGTCAAAAAAATAAGCCATAATAAAGGCCAATACAAAACCACCAATCAAACCGGTGGCAAAGCCAAAAAATGCTTGATTAGGAGTAAAGGTCAAACCTTCTTTATCTAAATTAGAACGTAATTGAGAACTAATTTCTGTATTCAACAATTCACTATTCTGATCCAAACTTGCTCTCACAACTTCTTCTTGAATACTCGATAAAGAAGGATCAATATAGTTGTACAAGAAGAAATACAACAAATAGTACATTGCATTCGCAATAATATATACGACAAAAGCGGTCTGAAGGTAAGTGAAATAGGTAGGTTTTTCAGCTTTTTCAAAAACCTTTTGGCAAGTCATGTACATAAAGCCGAGGTAAACGAATAAAGAGCTCCAATAAACACCTCTATCAAAAAACAAGGCTTTATCTATCAAATAAAATAGCAGGAAAAATGCCATGACACCTATTCCTGCTATTATACCATATTTTATACTTAAATTCCGATCCATTTATAACTTAGTATAGTGAAGCGCGAAGATAAGTATTTTAAGTAATCAGTTTATTCTTTTTTCATGACCAATCCTACAATAACAGAAAGGATTGCTCCAAATACTAAAGTACCAAAAGTGGCGAATAAGGTCATCATGGTTGGTGTAAACATCCAAGAAACAAATCCCATGGCATTGTCTAAATCTTCTCCACTCAATCCTTGTTGCTCAATCATTTGATCTCTAGATGCTTCTAAAATAATATCCAAAAGATCAGGTGCCACAAAGCTGAAGAAGATGAAGGTCCAAACTGCGGTTATTAAAGTAATAACAAGATTTACGAAAAAGCCTGATTGAAAAGCTCGACCAAAGCTGATATAGCCGCCCAGTTCTTCATCACGGTGTTTTTTTACTGCTAATACCGTAACTGCGATCATAATTCCCCAATTGATAATATTGGAAATCCAATTTGCAGAAGAATCTTGACCTGTATAATCAATCATATTACCCAGATACATGCCTAGGCCTGCTACAATTAGAATAAGTGCTCCGATTAAGCCATACCGACTACTCGTTGGCCATGGAGAAACAGTTGACGGATCAACGCCTTGATTTGGATGGTCTAATGTACTCATAATGGAAAGGTTTAAAGTTAGTTTTATGAATGATAATTGATAATTCTATAATTGATAACCTATCACTTATACCTTATGATGGATCATTTATCAATTATATCTTATCAACCAATCCCAATATGCAAATAAACCCGTGGAGCTCCAAAATCAATCGGTGGAGGTGGGGAGGAATTAGACAGCAGTATGGCTTTTTAAGATAAAAAAGAAAGAAAACCTTAATTAAAGTGAGTACGTATTCCATTCACCACACCAAGGACTCTCCCTTTAAATAATGCATTGATAAAGGGCGTATTCTTTGACTTCGACAAGATATTTTGTCTTTTGAAGGTCCAGATATCACTTGGATCAGCTATCGTAATATTTGCTTTTTCACCAACTGCTATTTTGGGAATTGGCAGTCCAAATACCTGCCGGACGCCTGTAGCCAACTTTTGAATCAAAGCTTCACTGCTCATTCGACCATTTAATTGGGAATGCAAAGCAGCAAATGCAGTTTCTAATCCAATCGCACCAAATTTGGCATAAGAGAATTCCAATTTTTTGGCTTCTTCTTCTAATGGGAAGTGATTGGAAATAATCATATCAATTGTTCCATCTTTCAAGCCTGCCCACAAGGCCTCCTGATCTTCTTTAGAACGTAAATAAGGCTTTACTTTTAAATTACTATTAAACGTACTCAGAGAGGACTCATCAAATAGCAAATTCAGTACGGCTACCGATGCTTTAACTTGTACACCTTCTGCCTTAGCTTGACGAATTAACTCTACACCTTTTGCCGTAGAAACACCTGCAATGAGTAATTTTGATTCGGCATAAGCCGTCAAATACAGATCTCTCTGAATCATCATTTCTTCGGCCAAGGAAGGACTACCTTTTATTCCAAGTGTAGTACTCACATAACCTTCATGAATTTGTCCTTCTCCATTGATGGCAGCATCCAAAGGTCGGTTAATCACAATACCATCAACTGTTTTCACATACTGCAAAGCACGAAGCATCAGACCACTATGTTGAATAGAGCGTTTGCCATCTGAAAAGCCAATGGCGCCTGCATGGTGCATATCTACCACTTCTGTAATTTCTTTCCCTTCGCAGTTATGACTCAAGGCTCCTATGGGATAAACATCAACAATTAACGCTTGCGAGTTATTTTTGATATATAATATCTCCGACTTAGATTGCAAAACAGGTTGCGTATTGGGTTGGCAAGCAAAAGCAGTAAATCCACCTGCTGCTGCTGCCTTAGCCGCAGAGCTTAGATCTTCTCGATGCTCAAGGCCTGGATCCCCAACTTGGACATCTGCATCCATCCATCCTGAGGAAACAATGGCACCATTGAACTCCTTTTCTTCTGCATTTTCTGCTGAAATATCGGGTCCAATAGCTTGAATAATACCATCTTGAATAAGTATGTTAGTCGTAGAAGATTCACCTAATATTGTTAGGTTCTTGAGCAAGAAATTCATGGAAAGACAATATTTAGCACAAAATAAGTTTTATTTTAGAAAATGACGATTATTTTTCCAAATGTAGGTATCACTTTCTTTATAGATATCGACGGATGCAGGTCGTATCAATAATTCATCAATCCATAGTGGCTTGCTTCCTAGTTTGTTCTCTTTAATGAAAATCTTAATCTTAGAACTTTCAGATTGAGGTGTAAAGTCTAACTCGAACATGCCCCAGCCATTGGTATCGAAGGTCCATACTAATTGATGTATACCTCCTGCCCACTGTTGTAGGAGCGAACCATTAGCTGGATCATATTCTTGAACAAATACATCAGCTCTAGTATATCGATCAAGATCAATATACATCCAAAAAGCCATTTTATAAGGTTCCATTTTCTGTGCTGGTAAATACCCATCAAACAATAAATTTTCCTCTTCCATCACTCCCTTGAACCCACCATTTCCTAAATAGGTTCGATCACTCTCCTGATTGTCATAAGATCGGAAAACAAAGTTTTGAATGCTATCCGATACGTAAAATTGATCGATTGGGTATAACAGAGAATCCTTTGTCTCTAATGCGGATTGAATGGCACGCTTTCTTAAAGCTATCCGATAGCTATAGCTGGTCAATGGTAAGCTATAAAAACGCACCTGATCCTGATATTCTCCTATAACACTTGCTCCTTCTAATAACTGCCCATACGTATCCACTATAGTTTTATCATTATTCCCAATATCCCACATTAACAGTAAGGGTTTCGTATTTGGATAATCGTCAAAAATTTTAGGTATTCGATAGGGCTCTGAAACTAATTGCAATTGATTGATAGTTTGACTCCTTGATGTACGCGTCAACATAGCAGCTGATAAGGGGATATGCTCTTGCAAGCCTAGGCTTAAAGAATGTTGCGCTCCAAAACCATACATGCCTAGCCAAAACATATCCGATCCTATATTGTAGTAAGGGATAGGAAGAATAGACTGGTATTTATCAAAATCAATTCCTGTTTCTTTCTTAAAGCTGTGGTCTTGTGTTATAGCAGGAATTTCTTTTGGTTTGAAACTCTTGCTATTTGTAAACTGATAGGCTTCTACACCAAGTACGAATAAGGCCATAGCCATTATTACCTTGGAGATGGCAGTACCTTTGGCTTTCGCCCAATAATAAAGCGTAGTGAAGGCCAAAATATTCATAATGTAGTAAAAAGCCCAAGCAAAACGTCCAATGGAACGAAACTGCTGCACTGGTCCCGTGTAATCCAAAAAGTTTTCGAAACCAGGAATAATGAACGGTATTCCAAGACTGAAAATCAAAATAGCAATTGCAGCATATACTAAATGATTGGCAAATACTTGTTTTGTTTCTAAACGAATGAACGCTTTTCTAAAGCCACTACCCAACCATTTGAAAAAGAAAATCAAAAAGAAAAGTCCACCAATAATCCCGATATAATTGACGTTTTCTATATTCATCGATCGAATATCAATAATTTGTTTATCAATCCATTGATAGAGCGGTAACTTAGGAGTGGTGAAAACGCCTTCCAAGAAAGAGCGATAAGCAAAAAATCCCCAAGGCTGAGCTGTTCGATCAACTATACTTGGATCGTCCATCCAAATAGAAAAAAAAGCAAATGGAATAATTAACATAATCCCAAAATGCAGCGCATATTTAGGAATTTTGCTCCAGTCCCATTCATTCAAAAATTTAAATAGAAAGTAAAAGGCAATCGTAAATGCAATAATAGCGAAGTAATAGAAATGAATGGAGGAATAAAAAAATACGGTCAACATCATCCAAAAACTTATCTTCCAGCTTTCTTTCTCTGCATATAACAACAAAAGATACAACACAATAGGTATAACCTCAGGATGTGCTAAACCATAATGCCCTGCTATTCGCATAGTCTGAGGTGTCAAGAAACTAATGCCAAGACTTACCAAAAGACTATACCAGACTGGTAAGTCAAACTTCCTCAAAATCAAAAATACAAACAATATGCACCACACAAAGGATAAAACCATCGAGTAGTTAATGATAGGAATGATCGTCCAAGTGGGAATCTCTATTATGTTATTATTAATAAATTTTAAAGTATTGGAAAATAATGGTTGGCATGCTCCAGGTATGACATGCTCTCCGTAAGGATAATTCATCCCTTCAAAATGGGAATAGGTACTATCATTCTGAACATGGTACTGAATAACAGTATAAGCTTTATAGCCATCACCATGCTGAGAAATCACCATACCTCTCGTGGTATCTAATTCTTGATAAAAGCGAATAGACACCAAAAGAATAGCGATTCCTAAAACAAGTAACCTGGCTAGCCATTCCTTTCTTGAAGCATTATTGGAGCTCATTTAATGTTGTTGTTTTTTTAAACATTTATACTTTCCAGAAGCGAAGTAACAAAATTTCGAAGATTAAAAATACTAATACCAAAATTAAACACCATCTCCATAACTTGATCCCCTGGCTTCTTTCTTGAATCTTACCCGTTAAAACAGTCGAAGACTGGGATGCTAGCACATTGGCTATTGTACCAAACTGAGCTTCTAAATCGTCGCCATTTAGATATTCTAAAGCAGACTCCTTACGGTCATAGTTAAATCCAAAAGTAGCTAAAGGCTCCTCTTTATTCAGAAACAGATCGTAAAAACCAGCCTGTTTGATTTGGTTATTAATGCCCAAAAAGGCCTGTGCACCAACAATGCGTTGCTCTGGAATGAATTCTTCCTCGCTTCCGCGTAATTTATAGACAATCTCTGTGCTTTCTGTTTTGTGCTGATGTTCAATGACTTCATCTTTTCCTATAACATAGGCAATCTGGCCTTCTTTACCAGAGGAAATCGCCATTTTATAGAGCATTGGAATAAAAATTTCTCCATTGCGAACTAAGTCATTAAATTCGGTAGATAGCGGTGCCGCACTGAGGTATAAATGCCCTTGGCCAGATTTATATTTCGCTAAAAAGATGGTACCATCACGATAACGAATAAGTGGCTCTTCTCCTCTATTGGAATAGTTGGTAAACTTATAATTACCCTCTGAAATAGGTAGTTTAATATTGGCATTGGCATTTTCAAAGACATCATCAAAAACAAACTCCTCTGTGTTTAGGCGTCCAGCTTCTCTCTTTTGGCTTTCAAATTCCTGTAATTCATTAGCAGGAAAGGTATTTAAAAATTGATTGTAACTACCTATACTGCAGTTTCGCCCTGGGAAAACTAAGAGATTTCCCCCATTAACGATATACTGGTTTAACTCAAATGACAAACCAGAGGATATAGCATTAATATCATTCAGTACAATCAATTGATAATCAGGGAAGCTCGAATAGTCTAGATTCTGAACCGATGCATTCACCAAATTGAAATAACTAATACCTCTAAATGCAGCATCCAAAAAACGATTAGGTTGGGATTCATTGATGACCAATACATTGATCTCTTCTGCTACGTCAAAAGTAAAATAGTACTTATCATCAAATTGAACTGGATAATCCGTAATGGCTAATTCTGCTTCATGCCATCCTGTTCGTAGGATCGTAATGTTTACAGTATCTAATACAGCGGCTTTTGCAGGAATACTTAGTGTACCTACTGGCCTTGTTTGGCCTTCATATTTGATTGAAAGACGAATATTTTCAGTCGCCTCATTACTAAGGTTCTGAACCTTCACCACCAGCTGGTTCGTCTGATTCAAAGTTTGCACAGGTACATCAAACCATGCAGAGTCAATACTGATATTTTTTTCTTGCACTGCTTGAAGTGGTAATAAATTAACTTCTAAGGACGTATCTGGTTTACTTTCAATATCTGTGATGTTTTTCTGAAAATCAGAAATTATATAAGCAACTTTATTCTTCGCTTTCCCAGTATTTAATGCTTGATCTTGGCGGGACAAAACTGTTGCCATAGATTTTACAGCGGGGCTTAGCTCAATTTCATCAATCAGGCTTAAGGCATCTTCTTGACTCACTACTCTTTGATGCCTACCTTCAAAATCATTAGTCAAAACCTGGAATTCATCGCCGATTTCATAGGCTTGTATAATTTCCCTTGCTCTTTGCTTGGCTTTATCGATCAAGGGTACATCTTGACTTAGAGCACTCATACTGAATGAGTTATCTACGAATACACTTACTGCCTTTTTCCCTTTTTTGACTTCTACATCTTGTGGTATAAAGGGTTGAGCGAAAGCCAATACTAAAAATAATATTGCCATTAACCGCATCAAAAGCACCAAAAAATTACGAAGTTTTGATCGGGCACTTGTTTCTTCTTTTACTTCTTTTAGAAACCGTACATTCGTAAAGTACACCTTCTTAAATCGACGAAAATAAAACAAATGAAGTATGATCGGAATCGCTAGGGCCGCCAAGGCAAATAAAAATGCCGGGTATACAAATTGCATATCGTATGATCAAAATTTTATATTTGGAAATCTACAAACGAAATTCCAAACAGTTAGGTTGGCAAATGTACTAAATTGAACGCTTACAAGTATCTTCGTGTTGAAATTTAAGTTTTTGGCAACATTTTGTGCGAAGCAAGGTAGAAAACTCAAATATGGATAAAGCAAAAAATTATAAAGTCAAAGAAATATATTACACCCTTCAAGGAGAGGGCGCACATAGTGGCCGCCCCGCTATCTTTTGCCGATTCACAGGCTGCAACCTATGGAGTGGAAGAGAAGAAGATCGACACAAGGCCATCTGCCAATTCTGTGATACCGATTTCTGGGGAATAGATGGCGAAAATGGTGGTGTATACACTGCTGAAAGCCTTGCCCAAAAAGTCATTTCACTTTGGCCACAGCCAATTAGTGGCACACCTTATGTGGTATGTACAGGCGGAGAGCCTCTCTTACAACTCGATGCCCCTCTTATAGAAGCCTTCCATGCTGCAGGTTTAGAAATTGGGGTAGAAACCAATGGTACCATTGAAGCCCCAGAGGGTATTGACTGGATTTGTATGAGTCCAAAAGCTAAGACCGAAATCCTAATTCAAAAAGGAAATGAATTAAAACTCGTTTATCCTCAACCCACTGCCCTACCTGAGCAATTTGAGCATCTCCAATTTGAGCATTTCTACCTACAACCGATGGATGGGCCTCAAACAAAAGAAAATATAAAAGCAACGTTAGAATATTGCCTACAACATCCTAAGTGGAATTTGAGCATTCAAACCCATAAAATTTTGAATAT
>JAKVCU010000001.1:0-57232 GCA_022448955.1 Saprospiraceae bacterium | reverse complement strand
GTAAAGAAAATGTGAGACTCTTGTGATGAATTAATTTAATGCTTATCGATATCTTCATTTTATAAACTAATTCAAGATAATTGCTGTCTTTAGGAAGACAGCTTTGATTGATAACTTACTGAAAGTGAGTAAATGTTCGCTTCCATACCTTTAACACAATCTTAATGAATGGGTGTTGGAATAGTTTGCAGATTTGCAGCGAAACCAATATCCAAAATCATGAAATTACAAGTTTTAATTATCGCGATTATCGGCACCTCCCTCTGTAATTGTATTGGAGATGATATCATTTTCGATACCGTAGATGAATCTATTCGAATCACAAACCCTATTGATAGTCTTCAAATTGATTCTACCCATGAATTCAGGGCCTTATTTCTCAATAACATCGGCATAGAAGCCGAAACGGATTTGGATTGGCAGAGTTCTGATCCAAATGTATTAAGTATTGATGCCAATGGAGTGGCTACTGGCCTTCAAGAAGGAAGAGCTATAATGTATGTTGAGGTCGCATTAGAAGATAAAGAGCCCATTAGAGACGAAAAATTAGTCGTTGTGACGGCGGCTGAAGTCCTTAATACAGAAGTAGAAACGACGGAAAGGGAAGGTACAATTCGTACGACGAGTAGTTATGTGCTCGAAGGTTCTTTTATACTAAAACGAGAAAATGACGAACTACGCTTAGAAATTGCAGAAGATTATAAAGCCTCTTCCAGCCTTCCCGGTTTGTACCTTTATCTAACCAACAATCCTAATACCACAAATGGAGCATTGGAAATTGGTATGGTGAATACCTTCGAAGGGGCTCATACTTATCAATTGGATAATGATATTGATATCAATCAGTTTGACTACCTACTTTATTACTGTAAACCCTTCGGTGTAAAGGTGGGTGAGGGCGAAATAGGCGAATAATTTTAACTTTTAAAATTCATCAAATGAAACGATTGTGCTTCCTTATATTTATAAGCTTTTTATTTTCTTTCTCTGCTTTTGCAGGGGGTGGCTGGCCACAACCTAAAGGCCACGGTTTCTTCAAATTTTCTCAATGGTGGTTGATCTCCGATCAGCACTTTACAGATACTGGACTTTTGGACCCTAATGTCACACAAGGGATTTTCACAACAAGCATTTATGCAGAGTATGGTTTTACGGATCGTTTAACGGGTATCCTTTATTTCCCTTTATTTAGTCGTACCTACTTTAATAATACCGTTTCCGCCACAACTGGAGAAATATTAACCGCAGGTGAGGCCATCAATGGTGTTGCAGATACGGATATTTCTTTGAAGTATGGATTGATTGTCAACAAACCAGTAGTTTTGAGTGCTACACTTACCTTAGGTTTGCCTTTCGGCGAAAGCCAAGGAGGTACGGCAGGTAATTTGCAATTGGGTGATGGTGAATTCAATCAAATGTTACAATTAGATGCCGGAACGAGCTTCCAATTAGGCAAAGTTGCAGCTTACGCAAATGCTTATGCAGGATTTAATAATCGTACGAATGGTTTCTCTGATGAATTACGTTATGGAATAGAAGCAGGTACAGGTTTCTTTGGCAGCAAACTGTATACAATATTCCGTTTGTATGGCATTTCCTCTCTAAAAAATGGCTCAAATAGAAATAACGAGAATAGCACTAGCATCTTCGCTAACAATACCGAGTTCTTGACATTCTCCCCAGAAATTGCATATAATATCAATGAAAAGTGGGGCGTATCAGCCACTTACGCAAGTGCATTAAAAGGGCGACTTATTTTTGCAGCACCTTCTTATGCCGTAGGCGTATATTTGAATCTGTAACTCTACTTTCGTAAAATCACGCACCAAAAAGGTAATTGCTGGCAGCTCATCAATTACCTTTTTGCATTTAAATTCTATATTCCTAAAACATTACATATCACCAAAGAATTCATTACATTTATAGCCATACAATTACTGACAACCCTAAAACTTAACAAATGGCTAATGTTCACGCACTTCTGGTAGGAATTAATGCCTACCCCATTGCTCACCACCAATTAAATGGATGTATTAATGATGTTGAAGCTATGGAAAACTACCTCCAAAAACGCTTCCAAGACAAGCATGACTCCACTCTAAATATCAAAACATTAAAAGATGCCGAGGCGAGCCGCCAAGGTATGATCGATGGATTTGACCATTTTAAAGATGCAAAAGATGGAGATATTTGCCTCTTCTATTTCACAGGTCATGGTTCACAATCTGATTCTCCTAAAGAATTTATGCATATTGATATTAATGGGATGAACCAATCTTTGGTTTGTCATGATAGTCGTATTGAAGGTGGCCGAGATTTGATGGATAAAGAATTATCCTATCTAATTTGGAATGCTACCAATGGAAAAGATGTACACTTCCTAGCGCTTTTTGATTGTTGTCATGCAGGTAATAATACAAAGGATGTAGGAATGACGGCTAGAATGGCAGAAGTCAATCTTACACCTACTAAGTTAGAAGATTTCTTAGGCTTTGATAAATACAAAAAAGGCGGAACAGCAGAAGCGCCTGCTTATACTCCACCTAGAGGAAAACATATAGCATTTGCAGCAGCACGCTCCAATCAAACAGCAAAAGAGACGATGATAAAGGGAGCAAAGAGAGGTATTTTCACCTACAACCTTATTGAAGTCCTCGAGCAATTAGGCAGTAATGTCAGCTATAAAGAATTAAACAATACCCTAAAAACTAGAATTGCCAACCGCGTAAGTGGCCAAACACCTCAACTGGATGCTACAGACCCCAATGATAAAAATAAGTTGTTCTTAGATGGTGCCGTGCCGGCTGTCGCTTCTAATTATACGATCAACTTTGATAAAAAGCTCAACATGTGGACCATCGATGTGGGTGAAATTCAAGGTCTACCAAGAGATAAATCGAAAAATAAAGAAATCAAGATTATTGTATTAGATCAAGACTTTGAAGTAGCGATTGAATCAGTGCATGCAAGTTTTTCCATACTAACAGGGCTAGATGATATAGATAAAAACAAGGTGTTTAAAGCTGCTATTACCGATGTCCTAGTTCAAGGTATTAAGGTTGGCATCCATCCTGATGCAGATAAAGAGGGTATTACCTATATTAAAAAAGAGCTACAAAAGGAAAACTCAAAGCATACCTACCTAGCTCCTGTTGATGAGGTAGAAGAAGCTGATTTTTTAATACATGCGTATCAAGGAAGTTATCGTTTATTACTTCCGGGTGATGATCGCCCTTTATTTAAAAGGATAGAAGGCTATTCCGCTGGTTCAGCAGCACAGTTTTTGGACCTAGCAGATCAAGTAGGACAGTGGAATAAATCTAGAGAATTGAGTAATCCTAAATCGGGTATCTCAGATAATGATATAGCAATCAAACTATATCGTCTTGATAATCCTGCACTTTATTTTGAAGATACGGACAAAGCAAGTGAGGTAAACTGGAAAGAGGAGTGTGTTTTCCGTTATGGATACGATAAAGATGCAGAATCAGAAGAGGAAAAGTGGCTTTACCCTGCTTTCCGCTTATCTATAAAAAATAATAGCCGTCGTCGTTATTACGTGAGTGGCTTATATTTTACAGCCAACTTTGGTATTACCAATCGCTATTTACCCATGCAAATGCTCGAGCCAGGAGAAGAAGCATGGATGTTATACACCCCTCTAGATGAGGATGAAGATTATTACGAAACCAAAACACTTGGTCTAAATATTTACGATCCACTCTTATCTTGGGGTGTTTCTGAAATTTCGGAGTACATCAAAATATTCGTTTCTAAAAAGGAAATAGATACCACTAACTTTAATGTTCCTGAATTGGAAATGGATACGATGAAAACCAATAATCAAAAGGTCGTAGGTCGTCGTCCAAAAGGGAATAGAAGTGATGATTGGCGAACATTTGATTTAGAGCTAAAAATAACTCGTCCTAACGCTAGAGTAGACATTCCTGCACAACAAACGGTGACTTTGGCAAATAGCCTCAGCATAGAGTTGCCAAAAGGTGTTTCTGCGACAGCAGCCATCACAGGCTCTGAAGATATTGCTAGATTAGAAACAGAACATAATTCCAAATCAGCAGATGCCGCAGCTTATCGTTTGCCAGAAGAAATAACTAATTGGGAGCGTCAAGATATTACAGACGGAAGTCCTACTTTTACACCAGCAAGTGTGTTAGAATTATCAAATGTAGAAGGATTAGCAGCTATTGATGTTTCCAATCCACTGAAAGTACATCTAAAACAGCCCTTAGCTGAAAATGAGGTGCTACTTCCCCTTGGTTATGATATAGCAACAGGGCTTTATTATCCATTAGGTCCAATTTCTACAAATGGGCAGATGGAATTAGAAACACTGCCTGATCCAACGCCAGATGGCCAAAAGAGTTTGGGTGGTTCTTTGAAGATTTTTTTCCAGAAAAAGGTATTGCCCTTCTTTGGTTATGAATATACCTATCCACAGCTAGCCATTCCCTCATTTACGAAAGTGGAAGGGGAAGCACTAGAAAAAGTGGATTATAACACAGATCAATCTACCTTAAAAGCAGAAGTGGAAAAGGCAGATAAAATCTTATTGTTCATTCATGGCATTATTGGTTCTACAGTAGAAATGGCACCCAGTGTCAAAAACATCCTTGACGAAAACGGTAAATCTGCTTATGCGCATTATGATTTAATATTGACCTTTGATTACGAAAACCTCAATACTTCTATTGCGGATAATGGTAAGTTTTTAGGCGAAAGCTTAGCATCTGTAGGCTTAGGTCCAAATCATGGTAAAGAATTAGTGATCATTGCGCACTCTATGGGCGGATTAGTTAGTCGTTGTTTTATTGAAAATGAGGGTGGTAATCAGGTGGTTTCTCGCTTAATACAAGTGGGTACGCCTAACGCAGGTTCAGCATGGACTAGCGTTTATGAATTAGCCATGACCCTATTGACTAGAACGATTCAAGGTGCATCTTTCTTACAGCCCTACTTAATACCACTTTCTTTCTTAGGAAAGTTAATGGATGAGCTCACGATTACCTTAAAGCAGATGGAAATTGGAGGAGAATTCCTGAACGGATTAAATGATGGTACGGATCCGGGTATTCCTTATTCTATCGTTATAGGAAATACAAAATTGATCTCCGCAGCATTTTCTGAGCAACAAAAAACCCTGTTACAACGTATGTTACAACGTTTTAATAGTAGAAATCTTTATACAGCGCTCGATGCGGCAGTCTTTAAAGCGGCCAATGATATTGCAGTAAGCTCTGAAAGTATTGCAGCTATCAAAGGCAAAGAAAACCGTCAATTTGTGCCAAAAGAATATATAACTGCCTGCGATCACATCAGCTACTTTGTTGATCCTAAAGGATTAGCTGATTTGAGTAAGGCCGTATTTGAGCAATAGGAATTGGTATAATGGTTAACCGTTACACTATTGTACCGTTATACTATTACACCGTTAACCAAAACACATGGAGACAAAATTTGAAAAAGGATTTGCGCTCATCATTGGAGTCGGAAATGATTTAAAAGGTACCGTTACAGATGCGGAAGCGATTGCAAAGATCCTAAAAGATGAAACCAAAGCTGGCTATCCAGAAGACCAAGTGATCCTACTCACAGAGAAGGAAGCTAGCCATGATCGTATACTGCAAGCATTAGATGACTTAAAGCAAAAGGTAGAAAATAGTGGGTACGGCCCAAATGCAACTGTTTTGGTTTATTTTTCTGGGCATGGTGTCCGCTATCAAGTAGATGGAAATTTTGAATATTTCTTTGTCCCTAATGACTATAAATTTGATGAAGAACAACCATTAGTTTCAGGTAAGGATTTTATGTCAAAGATTGATGCTATTCCATCCAAAAGGAACTTGATCTTGATTGATTCTTGCTATGCAGGTGGCTTCAAAATGCCTAAAGTTATTCGTCCAAGAAGAAAAGTCGAAGCCGCTACCGGTGAAATTGCTCAAGCATTAGGCAAAGGAGCAGGAAAAGTAATCATTGCCTCTTCCACTGAAAAACAAAAATCACTTGCTGGTAGTGAAGATAACCTCAGTCTGTTCACGGAAGCACTGGTTGAAATCCTAAGTGGCGAAGGGATGGAGGATGCACCATTTATCACAGTGATGGATGTGATGCAGCATATTGCAAAGGCTGTTCCGGAGAAGGCTTCCGCCAAAAATTATACACAAACACCACTTTTTAATGTGGTTGATTCTACGCCTTGGCACCTTTGTAAAAACACCATCGAACAAGTCCCTGCCGTACCAAAGATTTTTACCATTTACGATCCTGCAGATCGCAAATATTATGAAGGTTTTAATAAATTTCTAAAGACCTTGGCTGATCGTGGTTTATTTGAAAAATGGTCGGCAGATGATATTATTCCTGGTGATAGTATTAGTCAATCGCTCCAAAAAAACCTGGAAGAAGCACAGATTGTCATTCCTCTGGTAAGCTCCAATTACTTGGCAAATGATGATCTGATAAAGCTTCAAAAAGAAGCCATTAGGCGGAATAAAGATTTTATGCCTATTTTAGTCAATCATTGTTTGTATGAATTTGATGAAGATTTGGCAGATTTGGCCTTAGAGCCAAGAAAAAATGAGGAAACAGATCCAGTCCCTGTATCTGATTGGGACAATATGGATGAAGCATTTACTAGCGTTTTAAGAAAGATCATCAAGAAAGCGAAGAAGAAATAAATTGGCAAACGAAATAGCGAGCATATCATTTCTTTACCATCCTAATGACAAGGATATGATGGAGAGCCTACGCAAAACCTTAAAAGTGGCTTTGCGAGCGGTTCCCACTGCTATTTTAATAGATGGTACCTTAAATCAAATTAAATCTTCTTGTAAGGATTGTAAAATTGTCCTAGCGCTCATTAGTGATGATTACCTATCAAAAGCCATGGACCTCGATTTAGATGATTGGTTATTTGGCTTAAAAAATAATAATCAAATTCATATCCTTCCCATATTATTGGAGGAATGCTTTTATGAGGATACGGGCTATGAGGATATCCTATCTAATCGCGATCCACTTAAGGATAGTGACAATGTTTCCAAAGCGATCAAAAAGATTGCTATGGATATTCGAAGAGAAAAAGATAATATCCTAGATCGGCTTAGTGAGGGATCAGTAGCCGGGCCTGTAGTTCAAGAAAACACTTTCTCTATCGCACAGAGTTTTTATCATCTGAATTATGAGAAGCAGAAGAATGAGATTGATCAATTCTACACTGATTCTGGAGGTAAATTTCCTACCGTCAATGTTTTTCTATTAAGAGGAACAAACAAATGTGGGCATGAATTATTGGTAAGGTCCTTCATCAATATTGAAGGTTTTAAAGCTGATGTGAAACGCCTTCCACTCCCCTATTATGCGCCAACAGAAAATCAAATTTGGCCCTTAGTAAAGGATACCTTAGAACTGGGCAGAGCTCCCCTTAGTTCAAAGGCGATTGCCAAAAAAATTATCGATAAATTAAAGATTACCAATATCGTACTTCAATTTAATGACATTCATGTTGATCGTACCAATTTTTTAAAGGCCATCAATAAGTTTTGGCATGAATTGAATCAATTCATAAAAGATCAAGGAGAGGCTCCACCTCATCACTTTTTTATCTTTGTTAATGATCGAAAAAATCAGGATGAATATAAGGTGGAGGATTTTTTACCAAGTGAGCATACTACAGATCTGGAGTCTTTAGTTCAATTGCTTACGCCCATTAGTCCTATTTTAAAAAAGGATTTATCACAATGGGTAACCGTTCTCAAAAGAGATTCTAACCCAGAATTAAAAAACTTTTCCAAAAAATTGAGACCTAAAATAACAGATATCCTACCCGATGATACTTCAACTATGTTTGTGGTAGATGTCATTAAAAAGGTTTTAGAAGTCACCGAATTAGATAACCAAATTGGCACCATCGAAAAAATTACTGACCTATGGCAGGAGGAATAGATAAAGCCTATACCGGCGAAGCTTTAATCAAAAGTGTAGAAACGAAGGATCGTTTTGGTCATCCGGAAAGGATTGCCCCTTATTATCCTTCCGAACGTTTGGTCGAATCGGTCAAACTAGCGCGTTTGCTTCGTCGTCCCTTATTGCTAAAAGGAGAGCCTGGCTGCGGAAAAACCCGTTTGGCGAAAGCCGTAGCTTATGAAATGTATGGCGATGATTATGCTCAAAAATACTTTGAGTGGAACGTCAAATCTACGACTAAGGCAAAGGATGGACTATACACATTCGATTATATCCAAAGATTAAGAGATGCCCAACTAGAAGGGCAGAATCAGGAGATCGAAAAACGTAGTGACCGTCCTGAAAATTATATCCAATATGGGGAACTAGGAAGGGCATTTATGGCTTCTAAAGAGGGTGCACCTGCCATTTTACTGATTGATGAGGTAGATAAAGCAGATATCGACTTCCCCAACGATTTACTGTTGGAGCTAGACCAAACTCGTTTTGAGGTACAGGAAGTAAAAAAACAAGGACTTTCCAAAGTCATTACAGCAGAGGAAAAACCCATCATCTTTATCACCAGTAATGATGAAAGAGAATTACCTCCAGCTTTCTTGCGTCGCTGTTTATTCCATTTTATTGATTTTCCAAATCCAACGATTATGGATCAAATCATTAGCTCTAATTTTCCTGAATTAGCAGGAAAAGTGAGAGAAGAAGCCATTAAACAGTTTTATGACTTACGTCAAAAAATGCAAGAGGAGGCGAATACAGAGAAAAAAGTAGCCACTAGTGAACTCATCGATTGGGTGAAAATCTTAAATACCTTCGATGAAAAAGAAATACTAGAAAAATTAGAATCGGACGACATTTTATTCAATCAATCGCTATTAAAAAGTAAAACTGACTTTACGCTTCATGCGAAGAAGTGATGTAGTTAACGGTTATTGGTTAATTGTTAATGGTCTATATAAACCACAACAACACAATTAGTACCAATCCACCTGTAAACAAGATTTACTTCTTATCCTGCAAGGCTTCGAGACAACTATTAACTATTAACTGATAAACAGTGACAGATCAATTTCTTTTCAGATTCTTCCAAAATATTCGTTCTGCACTAGACATTGAGCTAGGGTTAGGCGAGTATATGCTTTTGCAGGAGGCATTTGAGAAGGGATATGACCCAATAGATACCGAAAAGGTCTATGACTTATGTGCTCGTTTATGGTTAAAATCTGAGAATCAAGAAGAAGCCTTTAGGAGGTTATTCGAAAAAGAAGCAATACGAGAGATACAGTTGCTGAGAAAAAAATTGCAACACATTCAATTACAGCAACAGAGAATAGAGAAAAAAACACCAGAAAATAAACCCCCAGAAAGAAAAGAAAGGCCCGATGATAGCGGTCCTGATACACAAAGAAGCTATGCTGAAAGATTAGAAGAAGCCGTAAAAGAGGAAAAGAAGCAGGCACAATATGTAACAGAAGAAGTAAAAATTCAGTTTGCGCAGAATGATCAGCTCATAGAGCAAAAGGATCATAAGATGGCTTATACCAAGCAATTTTTGATGTCCAACAACTATCACCCCATTTCCGAAAGGGAAATGAAGCAAAATCTGAGATTTTTAAGAAATAAAATTGCTGTTGGCGAAAGCCAAGAAGTGGATATGACTGCAACCATTGAAAAGGTAGCAAAGAAAGCAGTTTTCGAAAATGTAGTCTTTCAACCTAAATATGAAAACAAACTACAACTACTCATTTTTATTGATATCGGATCGAGTATGATTGCCTTTCATCATTTGGGTAAGCAGCTAGAGCGATCGGCACTTAAAGGTGGCGGCCAGGCCAACACGAAGGTCTATTTCTATCGTTCTGCACCGGAAGACTATGTATTTACCCAAAGAGATGGAACCTCCTTTATCAAGTTCGCAGACTTATTTAAAGGCTTGAATAAACCTTATACCAACGCCTTGTTTTTTAGCGATGCTGGCGCAGCCACTACTACAGAAGATGCAGATCGGACCATATTGCATTGGGACTTTATCGAGCAGCTTCTCCCCCATTTATCCCATGCCGCCTGGCTTAACCCTGTCCCTAAAAGTAGATGGATAGATACGCCTGCAGAGATGTTAAGTGAAATGGTGCCCATGTTTGAAGTTAATAAAATTGGTTTTGCGAAAGCAATACATGTATTAAGAGGTAAAAAAGGGATTGAATGATGGATTATTTGCAGCACATATCATCCCATTTCCTCGCGGAAAAATCTAAGCTTCCTGCTTGGCGCAAATTAGAGCAGTTCATTGCTCAATTTGTGGGGAAAGAATACGGCGAGGGTCACATCTTGTTTGCCTGTCATGCTGCATTCCCTGTGGTGCTTACACCAGATTTGCTTTATCAGCTGTGGCTAAATTTCCAGAAATACCAAAATGAAAATGGTGATCCCCAGAGTATTCATCGAATAGCGGTATCTGATTTGTTGCTATCGCCTTTGGTCAGAGAAGTGGGCACTGAAGTCTTCGAAATGCCAGAAGTTATTCGCACAGCTCTGTTGGACTGCCTTGAACACCGATTCAAGCTAGAAGCACCTCATCGGATGAATGAGTTAGCGCAGTTCTTGATGCAATACTATAACAACATTCCTCAAGGCGGTAACTACATTTGGGATCACCTACGCGATATTCAAGAATGGCATGCTATGGCTTACTTAAAGCCTGATTTGGCCGCTCATAAACTACGTGAGGCCATCTCAGATGCTGTTCGATCTGATCAAAAAGGACAACAGTATCGTCTGCAAATGTTGGTTGAGAAGATTGATCATCAATTTGAAAAACTAGGAAAAGAAGAACGTCATAAAGATACCTTCCAGACGCTGGTTGCCTACAGCAAAGGCATGAAAGCTTACCATGAAGGGGAATACGATAAAGCAGTACAATCATTTAGTAATCTTCCTACCACTTTCGTGGAAAACGATAAAGAAGTGGAAGGAGATGTATTTACGATTACGGTTCCTAAACCAGTACAACAACAACTAGAGGAACAGAAAAGAGAAGAACAAAAGAACAATCAGAAAATATATGCTGCCTACATCGCTATTGGCGATTATGCAAATATATCTAAGCTAAGTAGTACGATCTCGGATGCTAGAAAAGTACAAAATTGGGTAGATGGATATGCTTCCGCCAATCAAATAGAAGTACACACTCAATCGCTATTTGATGAAGCAGCAACAGAAGATGCAGTAACGGGTTTAATCATCCATACCTTAGAAAATGCCCAGACAGAGGATATGGTGTTTTTCTATTTTGCAGGTACAGGTGTAGAATTACCAAAAGAAAATCCAGAAGCACCAAGATCTACTTTTGCCTGTCATGAATTTGAATTACTCCGCAATCAGTCGATTGGAGGTGTTAGTGATGTAGATATGCGAAGCATGCTTCGTGAAAACAATCCTAATAATGCCTTTGTCACCTTAGTTTTTGATGCTTGTAATATCGGGGTATCATCTTGGATAGATGTCAATAACCCTAAGCAGGTAATGCTGAGTGCTAGCCGAGTTACAGAAAAGAGTTACGAGCTTAGAGAAGGAGGGATTTTTACTAGTGCCCTATTGAAAGCTTTAGAACAAAGCAATGGAGAAACCTCTTACCAACGACTAAAAGAACAGATTGATCAATTTGTGGCAGGTGATTTTCAGCAAACGACGCAGGTGTTTGGTTCAGAATTAGCTATTGCTAGGAAGTTTTTGGGTATTGGTACAGGGATAGATTTAAGGACAACAGAGTTGTTGCTAGAAACGAATAACGGGAGAGATTCAAAAGCGGAATCTATTGAACAGTTTTTGGATGCTTATCAGTTTGAGCCACCTCAAAACATCAATCATCTGCTCACACAAGTTCGCGACCAACAATCCCTGGATCAACTCAGCGTACTGAATATTTCAGGTGGACAGCAAGCAGATTTATTTGAACGTATTACAAGTGAATTGGTCAGTCCTGCTATTGAGTATCACCATCATAATCTTGAAACTGATTTTGGAGGAAGTAATCCTTTTTCTAAAGTTCAGGCCCAAAGTAATATCCAGCAACAAAGCAACATTGGCTTTGCCAATGAGCCCTTTGAGCTGAAGTCCTCTTTAGAAGACCGTATTGATGCTGCACATATTATTTTCTTAGCTGTGAGTCCTTGGCTGATACGCCAAATGCGCCTTGATCCAAAGATTGGTGAGTTATTAGAAGAAGCGATGATGAATCGCATCCCAATTTTTCCGATTTTGGTTCAAAATTGTGATTGGGAATCTACTATTATTCGTAGAATTGGCATCTTTCCTGACGGTCGGAATGCAGCGCGAAAAGATGATGACTTCATTCCGATTTACGAAGAAAAATTAAAAAGTACTTTATCCATTTGGCAGAAAGCCAAAGTAAAAAATATCAAGTCCTTAATTGCTGAAGGTGAATGGGAGGATACCTTCAAGGAAATGAATCTAATCGTAGCTAGTAATACGGCTAAAAACAATCAACTACTTCAATTAGAAGCAAACTTCAAGACCTTAAGGAATAGACGAAATTCAGCTACTATTGCTGACCGAGCATATCAAATTAATATCAATAGAATAAATGCTTCCATTCTTTCCTTTATTGAAGAATTGAGCATAGAAGATTTATTTGATGTGCAAATCACCTTTGAAGCGGAGGAAGGAACTTATGCAGAAACAGAAGCACCGGAACAAGAAACCACTGGATCCAAACAACAATTCCTTTGGTGTTTGGATAATGGTCATGGTAGCTTTACAAGTGGTAAGCGCTCACCGATTTTTGATGATGGTGTTACGCAGTTTTTTGAATATGAATTCAATAGGGATATCGTATCGCGCATTATGCCACAATTGGATGAATTGGGTATTGCCTATTTCCAAGTAGTCCCGGAGGTCGAAATTGATGATATTTTAAAAGAGCGAGTAGAACGAGCAAATACTAAGGCGTCTGATTTGCCTAAGCTATTTGTGTCTGTTCATTGTAATGCTGGCCCAACGAGTAAAGGAAGTGAATGGGCAGATCAGCGGTATAGTGGTGTAGAGACTTGGCATGCACATGCCAGCGAAGAAGGCAAAAGAATAGCTACGATTTTCCAAAAATATTTAGTTGCAGAAACTGGCTTTAACGATAGAGGTTTAAAAACCAATCCAAGTCGAGATTTTTATGTGCTTGCTAGGACTAACATGCCTGCTATTTTGACGGAAAATGGTTTTTACAACAATAAGGAAGAGGCATTGGAACTGATGAAAGACGAAGTTCGCCAACGCATTGCAGATGCACACGTAAAAGCCATTCTAGAAATTGAACGAGGCATAGCATCCGTGACTGAGCCTGAAGAGGTGCCAGAACAAGCAGTAGAAACAGAAAGCAATAATCCCAACTGGTTCACTTCCAAGCCTTATGAAATTGGCCTGTTTAGCGTAAGCAGAAAAAAAAGAAGAGAAACCCTTCTGAAATTGAGTAAAGAGCATCATTATCCATTATTCGAATTAATGGAAAGTGCACTCAGTACAGAGTATGAAATCAGTTATGAAGGGGTATTCATTTTTAAAGAAGAAGGGAACGAAATCTTCTCAGGAGAAAGCAGAAGTAATCTTGAAGAAGAGGCTAAATATTTCTTAGATACCGTACATCAATATTTACAATGGCGCTACCTACTTACCGTAGAAACCACTAGTGAAGTAATTTCTCCCGAAGATTATGAAATAGAGTTTTTAGAAACAGAGGAGCAAAAATTGAAAAAGGCAACCATTAAGTTGCTGTCCGAAAGAAGTGATGGTCTTACCATATCTGAATTATCCAATCAATTAGCGCTTAAAAGTCGCAAATTATTGGTTGCAACACTCAATAAATTACTTGAACAGCAGCTTATAGAAAGATACAATCAAGATCAACGTTCTAGAAACCGCCTAACTGATAAAGGTCTACAATATGCCGAATTCGTCCAGCAAAATGAATCGGAGAATACGTCCTATTCTGTCAAAGAATGGTTTGATGATATTCCTCATTATGTTGAAGAGGGTGAATTGGCCACTTTTGAAATAAAAGTCTCTAATACTAGTAAAAAAGAGCTGTATGTTAATGCTTTAGTATTATGGCCTGATTATAGTATAAGCAATCAATTTTTACCACTTGGACAACTTCAAGCAGGCGAGGAATTATACCTGAGTAACCACAAGCAAGAGCTGATTAGTCAACAAGTAATCATTGATGTCAAGCAATGGTTAGGCGATACGCGAGAATCATTCAAAGTACGTTTCAAAATTTTCATCTCTACCGAACCTTATGAAACTAATGGCTTAAATCAATTACCACTATTTGGTAGCCAAAGCTATGATACTTGGCACGATATCCCCTATATGTTAACGGCAGAAGATCTGGCTGGAGAGTTGATTAGTGTGGAGGTGAAAAAGATAGAAGAAGACTTAAGCAATTTTGATAGCTATTTATTACTTTCCAAAGACGAACTTGAAGAAGAGATAGAAGAAGAGGAGGAGGAAGAAGAAGAGTAATAACTCAATACAAAATCAAACCGTTGTGTGAAGTTTAAACCCTTGTGTGAAGTTTTAAACTTCACACAAGGGTTAACCACACTACTTGCCACTGCCACTTTCCTCACCTTTGCTCATTTCTGCTTCTTTTCTTGCTTTCTGCATAGGATTATCACGTCCGCCACGGCTACGACGTTTGAATAATTCGAAGCGGCTAGGTTCTTGGCGTGGAGGCCAGTAGTTATTATTTCTTTCGGTATCTGCAGTTTCTAGGAATGGATCAAGTACGATATCTGTTACTTCTTTTTCGAAGTAGAATACTTTGTTTACTTCCTCGTGGTTTTTACGCCAGATTTCAGCAGGAATACGAACCACTTCGCTCGTACCATCTGCAAATTGGAATTCCATAATAATTGGCATAATCAAACCACCTTCATTTTTGAATTTGATCGAGTAGTAGTTTAAGCCAGATTCTAGCATTTTCTTTTCGTCCTCATCCAAAGAGTTGTAGTAACGATCAAAAGCTTTCTTATCAGATGCTGTCACATCTAGAGGATCATATTCATTATAGAAGTCACGCATACGCGAGTCTTGCTCGATAATGGTTTCCATGGCTTCGTTACGTGTATCACCGATGTATTTTGGTGCATCATCTCTGCGTTTTTTCGCAATAGCTTTTTCCACCTCTGGATTTTTGCTATCAATTTGGAACCACTGTACATCGTCCAAAGCGATATCTACATGATCTGTGGTAAAGAACCATCCTCTCCAGAACCAATCTAAGTCTACACCACTTGCATCTTCCATGGTACGGAAAAAGTCAGCCGGTGTTGGGTGTTTAAATTTCCAACGTTGTGCATAATCTTTGAAAGCCATATCGAATAGCTCTCTTCCCATGATGGTTTCACGAAGGATATAAAGGGCTGTTGCTGGCTTGCTATAGGCATTAGGGCCTAATTTCCAGACAGACTCAGAATTGGTCATAATTGGTGAAATACGATCTTTTTCACCTTTCATATACCCCACGATCTTTGCTGGTTGTCCACCCCATGTTGGGAAATCATCTTCCCATTCTTGCTCTGCGATGTACTCTAAGAAACTATTCAAACCTTCATCCATCCAAGTCCACTGACGCTCATCAGAGTTGACGATCATCGGGAAGTAGTTGTGTCCTACTTCATGGATGATCACACCAATCATACCATACTTTGTACGGCTAGAATAAGTACCATCTGCTTCTGGACGACCGCCGTTGAAACAAATCATTGGGTACTCCATACCGATACGATTAGTATGTACTGAATAAGCAATAGGATAAGGATAATCAAACGTATACTTAGAATATACATTTATGGTATGTGCTACTGCGCGAGTAGAGTACTTTTCCCAAAGAGGGTTTCCTTCTTTTGGATATAAAGACATCGCCATGATGGTTCGGCCATTTTGCTTCACCGCCATTGCATCCCAAATAAACTTACGAGAGCTAGCAAAACCAAAATCACGAACATTCTTCGCTTTGAACACCCATGTTTTGGTTTTATCTGAGCGACTCTTCTCTGCTTTTTTTGCTTCGTCCTCTGTAATAATCATTACAGGATCTTTTGTATTCTTACGAGCATCTTCTAAGCGTTTGCGCTGCTTGCTGCTTAAAATCTCTTTAGCGTTTTGCAGTTCACCAGTTGCACCAACTACGTGGTCGGCAGGAACTGTTAAAGCCACCTCATAATCGCCGAAAGGCAAAGTGAATTCACCACTGCCCAAAAACTGCTTATTCTGCCATCCTTCTACTTCATTATAAACGGCCATACGAGGAAAGAACTGAGCAATTGTATATAGGTAGTTGTCGTCTTCTTCGAAGTATTCGTAACCAGAACGGCCACCCCATTGCATACGATCATTGATATTGTACCACCACTTGATATCAAATGAGATACTTTGGCCAGGTTCTAATGCTTTATCCAAAGAAACACGCATCATCGTATTATTGATGGTCGTTTTCATATCCTTCCCATTAGCATCTTTTACGTATTCGATGTTGAACCCGCCATCGAAGCGTTTATGCAAACGTTCTAACTGACCGAAGCTCATGCGATCGTCCATATCATTAGTACGGATTTTGTAGGAGTCTGAATCTTTTGCACGAATATTTTGATCCAGTTGTATCCAAAGGTAAGTAAGTGGATCAGGCGATAGATTGTGATAAGTAATCGTTTCTGTACCTCTGATGATTTGCTTAGCATCATCAAGTTCGATATTCATTTTATAGTCTGCCTTTTGCTGATAGTACTCATGGCCAGGTGCACCTGAAGCAGTACGGAAGCTGTTAGGTGTAGCCAATTCAGTTCTTAATTGGCGAAACTTATTGTAATTCAAATTAGGATTTTGAGCCCAAATAAGATTTGCCGAAAGGCAGCATATAGAGATAAATAAATACTTAAGGTTCATCTTTCTAAGGTTAATTGATAGACTTATGAGTGATTTCAATATTTTTATTCTCGGCCACAAAAATAAGTTGAAATCTTAAAAAGAAGGCAAAAAAAGTAACTTTTCCGTGCAGTATTACGACAAAGAGGAAAAGGAGCTATTACATTTTCACACAAATGAAAAGCTAAAGTTATGCTTAAAGAGTTGAGCTTCTTATATATTAACTCAGTGGAAGTTACTCAATAAATTGTTTTACACTATTTATTGAACCTTTAGGAAACCAATTTTTTTTCATGAAATTTAACAAGGCCATCAATAGGTTGGCGAATGATATTCCCGATCTGTAGTTCCAATTCTTGAGCAACTTCAATCAAAGTACCTTTAAAATAATAAGCCACAGAGCCTACAAAGTGTATAGGAAGTATATGTGCATCATGCAAATGCAAGACATTATTTTTAAAGAATAACCTAAACTGTTGTTTTACCAATTGCTGAACAAAATCATGTTCGATGTGATCAGATAGGAATGGAGCGAAAGTAGACATGTAACGATTAGGGAATTGTCCTTGATAGACACCATGAAGCACAACATCTCTGCTGAGAGCGTATTGTTTTTCGAGCTTTTGAGCCAGCTCTTCAGGTAAATTTTTTTCTAAATAATTTTTAACAAGCGTCTTTCCGAGATCTGCACCACTACCTTCATCCCCTAGAATATATCCTAACCCTCCAGCACTTTCCACGATATTTTCGCTATCAAAGCGACAGACATTAGAGCCAGTTCCAAGGATACAAGCCACTCCTGGATCGTGCTGACAACAAGCTCTGGCTGCCGCCAAGATATCAGTCTCTACAAAAATTTTCGTATCTGGAAAAATCTCTTGGAAAGCTACTTTGAGCCGATGCTTATTTTCCAGGGTATTACAACCTGTTCCGTAAAAATAAATAGTATCAATCCGGTCATGTATTTGATGATATACAGTACGAATTTGTCGGAGAATCTCTTGGTCACTTAAAAAGAATGGTTGAATTCCTTGTGTTTGAGTTGCAAACAACACTTTACCTTCACTTGAAACACTCCATGATGCTTTGGTAGCACCACTATCAACGATCAATATGTTTTTTTCCATGAAGTCATATCTTACCCCTTCAAAATATCGCGAATCATGAAGGAAATAAACTTTAGAAAATGATATAGGGTGTATAACGTTTTATATCTTGGGTTAAATCTATCGACAAAGATAAGTTTTAATTGGAATAATTAGGACTTATCTTCTAGATAGGCTTTTATTGCCTTTCGTACACTTCCGTGGGTGAGCAGTAATTGTTTGGCTTCTTCGTAGGTTAAATTATTGATTGTACTCAAAATCATTCTGATGCCCCGATCTAAGAGTTTATTATTACTCAATTGCATATCCACCATTCGATTATCCTTTACTCTTCCTAATTGAATCATTAAAGTCGTACTAATCATATTCAACACTAGTTTTTGGGCGGTACCTGCCTTCATTCGAGTACTTCCAGTAACAAATTCAGGTCCTACGACTACTTCAATAGGGAAATTGGCAACTGCTGAAATGGGAGCACTTGGATTACACGTGATAGAAGCAGTGGTTATGCCATGTGCATTACAATCTTTTAGTCCATGCAAAACATAGGGTGTTGTACCAGATGCGGCAATACCAAGAACACAATCTTTAGGAGAAATAAAATGCGCTTGTAAATCTTGCCAAGCTAAGTTTTGGTCATCCTCTGCAAATTCTACCGCTTTACGAATAGCGGTATCTCCTCCTGCCATTAATCCGATGACTAAGTCCGGAGAAACGCCATAGGTAGGTGGACATTCCGAAGCATCTAAAATACCTAGACGACCGCTTGTTCCTGCACCTATGTAAAACAATCGTCCCCCTTCTTTCATTTTCGCTGCCACGTGAATGACAAAGCGCTCAATGGCAGGTATAGCTTTCTCTACTGCCAGAGGAACCGTTTGATCTTCCTGATTAATATTGGTGAGTAATGTGCGGACCGTCATTTTTTCCAAATGACGATAAGGAGAGCTGGATTCGGTGATTTTTTCCATATAACTTACAGGCGATGATTCCACTGCAAGATACAAAAAAACGACCTTCCCAACCAGAATGGTTCAGGAAGGTCAGAACGTTTCTATTCTACTATCACTTTTTTATATAATACTTGTTCTCGTATTTCAATTTGTACAAAGTAAATACCTTTTGGTAGCGTATTGACCTGCAAAAAGCGTTCACTTGTTGTGGCAATGTATCGTCCTGTAGCATCTATCAAATGCATTTGGGTAATTGGATAATCACTTCTTACTTCAACTCTATCAGCAGTTGGATTAGGAAAAAGGACAACTTCTTGATCTAAGATATTGGGTGTTTCAACATCCGTTGTAAATGGATTGCACTCAATATCGAAGACATCTGGGCTAAAACAATGATCAAAAAAGACTTGGATATCATCTATTTGATTTCTGAAACTCGACACTTTTGAAATATGATCACTATCATCATTATAAAAAGTGTAAGCAGCCATAATTTCATTAAGAGCTCCAGGAGTTGCATCTATTTCACCAAAATTCATCAAAATTCTGGGGTCACCAGGTGATACATTTGATTGAAAAGCAGACCATCCATCTTCTTGATCAGGTAAATCTGGAAAGGCAAAATCAGTAGGTGCTCCTGTTTGGTAGCCATTTCCTCCAAAGGTAAGTGGCGAACCATCTCTCCAATTCCCATTTAGATAATTATAATACTCAAAGAGTGTGGAAGGGTCAGTAGTTGCTGCTTCGGCCCCAATCACATTTCCATTGTAGTAAGGTATTATTCCATTTAAACCAACTTCGTTTAACTGGCTATCAAAAGGTGTTCGAAAAATATCAATCCCAAAAACTGGGGGATTTTCACCAAAGCCAGGTCTTGGCCCATTATCCTCGTCGTGATTATCGGCATTATAAATATAGCTAGTAGACCGTTCAGGCATTGTTCCGATATAATCATCTTCATGATTCCCCAAATCTATATCTGACCATAAACCTGCATATAATGTTGAAAAAGAAAGTTTACTAGAGTTAATAAGAAGATGCTGCGTAAATAAGGTATTATTTAAAGCCGATTCTTCTTCGCATTGAAAATAGAACATATTAAACTTTACATAGAATATGAGCTCGTCATTAGATGAATCTTCAATTCCATATACACACCAGTTCATTTGGGTGGGGACGATAGGTGTCTCATTACAATCACTGACTTCTAACACAGGATAATCTCCCCCATCTGGATTATAAATACCATTACCATCATTATCCCAAAAAGGCGCCGAAAGTCCAGATTCGGAAGGCAGTTCTAATCCATCATTATACTGCTCAAAAAAAGGATTGCCATTTCCGGGCCATCCAAACACATCCGGATTTGGGTTATCAATTACACCATTATCTTGCCAATCTGCTATATGTTGATCAATCACATCTCGATCAATTTGAAAAACCTTTGGAATGATTCCCTCCAAGTCTGTTCCAATAGGAGAACCATAAGTGGGAGTACTCATAAAGAAGCTTCCATCGTTTTGGATACCTGCCAGCCAAAGATTAGCAGATGACATTAGTCCAATCTTTTCACCGTTGTCATTTAGATAATTTAGAAATACCCCATTGTAGTATCCAATTTCTAGACCTCGAGAACTGATCGCACATTGAAGGTTATTATTTTGTATCTCTACAATCGGTTGTTGTGCATCTAAACTAAAAAAGGAAAATACCAATAAGAATAGTAGCTGTTGCCTCATATTTTATTTTTATTAATAAGTTAAGTGTTAGCTATCCAAAAGTGTTGTTAAATTGTTGTGCCTAAAAACACAAAATTTTTATAAGTCAGGTTTTTGATTGCTCAAAATGTGTCTCTAAATCCCTTATATTTATCTTAAATACATGTTTATGGAATTAGCCTTCATTCAAGATCAAGATTACAGTAATATTGATTTCTCAGAGGAAGAATTACAAACTGCTGAATATGAAAACTGTACTTTTACAAATTGCCAGTTTACAGGCTTAAACTTTAGTGATTTTCAATTTGTAGCATGTACGTTTATGGCGTGTGATTTTAGCATGCTGCAGCTGGGGTTCGTTAGGTTCCAAGAAGTCAGGTTTGAGCAATGTCGAATGATGGGTTTAATTTTCGACCAATGTAAACCCATCTTGTTATCCTTCGAATTTATAAATTGCCTGTTGGACTTTAGTTCTTTCCAACAAATGTCTATTCCGGGCACTGTATTTCAAAATTGTAGTATGCAAGAGGTCCTATTTTGGCAATCAGATTTATCGTCCTCTAGTTTTGTAGACTGCAATTTGGCGAAAGCCACCTTCAAAGAATGCAAGCTTCAAAAGAGTGATTTTAGAGGCGCTCAATTAACGGAGATTGACCCTACCAATAATCGAATTCAACAAGCCTATTTTTCAATGCATAGTCTTCCAATATTACTAAAGCGATATGAATTAAACATCGAACCTTAGGCTATATAGAGGCTGTTTGATGAGTATTCATAGGCATAATACTAAAGAAAAGCAGCTTTGAAGCTCCGTTATTCGTTTTTAGTGTAACCATGTTTCAAAAAAAGTTATGAGTACAAGATTACTTTTCTTTCTGTTATTGGTTTCACTTAGTTCCTGTTTTGAGCGAATGGTAGATATTCCAGAAGAAACCATAGGGCTTGCTCCGATTTATGGAGAAGAATCGGATAAGCTTATCCAGCTTATGGATCCTCAGCCTATCGTTTCTCTTTATAAGATTTACTACAAAGCACCTTATATCTATGCTGGTGAAACGGGTCGAGGGGTGCATATTATTGATAATAGCGATCCAAGCGCTCCTAAAAAGATTGCTTTCCTTCAAATCTTAGGTAATAGCGACATCGCAATTAGAGATAATTACCTATATGCCAATTATGAAAATGAGCTAGTGACCATTAATATCAATGATCTAGACAATATTGAGATTGTCAGTCGTTTGGAAAATGTATTTGATAAATTCGTTGGCGACCTTTTCCCAGAAGGTTATAGCGGATTCTTTGAATGCGTTGATCCAACCAAGGGAGTGGTTATTGGTTGGTCTGAGAAAATTTTATTAGAACCGCAATGTTGGAGATAAACCTAAGCAATATGAAACCCCAGAATATTTTCATTCTACTTTTTGCGCTATTTTTATTTGCTTGTGCAGAAGATGGCCAAAGCAGTCTAACCCCTGAAACAAGTATATCTGGGCAAGGCGGCTCATTGGCTCGTTTTTCTATTGTAGGTAACTATTTATATACTATAAATTCAGATCAGCTAAACATCTTTGATATTAGTGATGCTAGTCAGCCATTTCTTAAAAACACTCAATTCCTACCTTCTAATGATGTAGAAACCATCTTTCCCTTTAGTAATTGGTTGTTTATGGGAACAGAGACTGGAATGCTCATTTTCGAAAGACAAGCAGAAGGTACCGTTCAATTTATCAGTCGTTACGATCATGTAAGGAGTTGTGACCCTGTTGTCACAGATGGTGAATTTGCCTATGTTACACTTAGAGCAACGGGATGTCGAAATGCAGCAGAGGGTGCTGTTGATGTAGTCGAAGCAATCAGCTTAGAAGAGTTGGAAAACCCTCAAATTATTGGAGATAAAGAACTTAATAGCCCTAGAGGTTTAGCACTTGATAATGATGTGCTGTTTGTTTGTGATGGGCCAGCGGGTTTCTGGGTATTTGACGTAAGTACGCCAGGTACTTTTGAAACGATTACAAAAGTGGAAAATATTAATGTAAATGATATTATCCTCAGGAACGGTATAGCGATGGTTATTGGTCCAAACAATGTTTATCAATATGACTACACTAAGTTGCCAACTTTAACTAAAATCTCAGAATTAGAGTTAGAATAATAATGAAAAATATAGTCATTGCTTTACTAATGCTATTACTTTGTAAGCCTTTACTTGGGCAATACCAAGGTGATTTATTAATTAAATATTCTCCATCTGGTTTGTTTGATTATTATGCGCAGTATGCGCAAATTTCAGGCGAATACATATTTAGCGGTGCTCAGTCGATAGAGTTTGAAGGAGGTTTTGCATTTGGCGAAAGCATTTGGCGAGAAAACCCTAAATTTTTATTTGATCAAGGAATTAAAATTAGAGGAGGCTGGCGAAAATATTTACGACAAAATAGATTTACAGGAATACTCATGAGCTTTCGGAATGAACAGTTTAGCATTGAAGCAGATTTTGAGCGGTTCAATGCTTCTTTCTTTGAAAGGCTAGCATATAATGTAGATCAGCAACAATATGCCTTGCTTGCACAATTGGGTTTTTTCTACCCTATACGTAGACGTTTTACTTTTGAATTAAGTGGTGGAGCAGGCCTAAGAGCTATCATTCGCAATTACAGTGGTGTACCGGAGGATGCCAACTTTATCACTAATAATACGCTTTTCGCTCAATTTAGCAGAGAAACCGAGCGAATCATGCAACTGAGCCTATTTATTTCGATCAAGTTTGGATTTGTACTAAGCAAAAGCAATAATTAGATGGATTTCTTAAAGAATCATTTTTAATATTATATCTTTTCCCGTGAGTTAGTAAATTTACACTTTGACAAGAGAACAGATGGAATAGCCAAAGAGGCAACTCTTTTTTTGGGGTAAAAGACAAGTAAAATATGGTTACATCTATTAGGAAGGGAAATCTTGATGATTTAGTTCATGTGCATGGTTTGGTGCGCGAATTAGCCATTTATGAAAAAGCAGAACATGAATTCATAGCAACTCTAGAAGACTATCAAAATGATTTTAGGGCGGGTATTTTTGAAGTATTATTAGCAGAAACGGAAGGAATAGTTATTGGCATGTGCCTTTATTATTTAAGCTATTCAACTTGGAAAGGTAAAATGTTATACTTAGAGGATTTTGTAGTGAAGCAATCTTACCGGCAGGAAGGTGTGGGGCAGCAATTATTTGACGCTTTAATTCAAGAGGCAAAGCAAAAAAGATGTAGACTAATCAAATGGCAAGTATTGGATTGGAATGAAGCTGCCATTAAATTTTATAAAAAAAATAATGCCATTATTGAACAAGAATGGTGGAATGGTAAAATTATCTTTTAGCTTAGAGTATGTTTAAACTTTCTACTGCCTGAAAACCAAAGCTTTGAGAACTATGGCGTCTAATTGGATCAGTTATTTAGCTCATTAAACGCCTTCTCGAAGCCTTAGCCAACACCCTACCTCTGCTGGCAGGCAGGCTCAATCGTTGATTGTCAGTTTGAATAAAATTTAAACACACTTTAGTTTAAAAATAATTTTATATTGAAAAAACAATTATTTGTTTATAAGAAAATAACTATTTACCTTTAAGCCATCAACAAAAAGACTGTGCTTTTAGAAAGCATTCAAGAATAAATATAGTGTTTCATAGTGTAAGGAGTAATCACTTTTGTGATTGCTCCTATTTTTTTTACAACTCCCTGTAAACCAATCTATCAGCGAGTTTTTTGATCACACTTTTCACGCTTTCATTGGCTTCGATTCGATCTAAATAGTCAAAGGCTTTTTCTCGATATTCATCTCTCAATTGGGCTGTTTTTTCACTGATTTGATATTGGTTTAAAACGCTCTTTACCCACTCTATTTTTGCAACTTCGTCCACTGTAGGTGTACTCATTGCTTTCTGTAAAGCCATCTTGGTTTTGTGGTCTGCTAATTCCAGTGCTTTTAGAATCAAGTAAGTTTTTTTATTTTGAACTATATCACCACCAATTTTCTTTCCTACTTTGGCTTTTTCGCCAAAGGTATCTAGCCAGTCATCCTGAAGCTGAAATGCTATACCAATCCATCTACCAAACTGGCCTAATTGTTGGATAGCCTCTGGATGAGCCCCTGCCACAATAGCTCCCATTTGTAAACTTCCAGCCATTAGTGCAGCTGTCTTGAGCTCAATCATTTTTATATATTCTTCAATCTTAACGTCCTTGCGAGATTCAAAGTCAATATCATATTGTTGGCCTTCACATACCTCGATGGCAACTTGATTAAAAACCGTAACTAAATCATTAATTTTAGATTTATCTCCAACTTTTAGTAAGTGCTGATAAACCCAAATCAGCATCACATCACCTGAAAGGATTCCAGCATTCAAGCCAAACTTTGTATGCACGCTTGGTTTGCCACGGCGAATAAGCGCTTCATCCATGATATCATCATGAACAAGGCTGAAGTTATGGAAAGTTTCTACGGCTAATGCTATGGGCAAGGCCTTTTGTATGGTCTCATCAAACATTTGGTAAGCCATTAAAGCCAAAAGTGGACGGAGACGCTTGCCGCCCAATTGCATAATGTAGTTGACGGGTTCATACAAAGATTGCGGAGCTTGCTGAAAATGATTATTTTGTAAATAATTTTCAAACTCATGCTGTAATTCTGGAATAGTATATTTCATTAATATTTCCTTATATGTGAATGGATCAATGAATAAAAAAGGAGGAATATCCCTGATTAATGCCAAAGCAAATTTAGACGAAAAAAACAAATGCCTTATTCCAATGTTTCAGGAGAATAAGATTATTCGTGATTTTGGTCTAAACAATGGTTGAAAAGCCAAAGTACATCCGCTTATTTATGTCACAATTTTCTAAAAATCGTAAGAAATAAATGATTTATTTATTTTTTTTCTATACATCTTTAGATTTTATTCCCAAAAGTATTATTTTTACAATACTTCTTGAGTGTTATACTCTTTGTTGATAACACCAACATTATTTCTCGTTCCCAAAAGCAGCTCTAGGATTTCAAGAGCTCGATACCTATATGTAAAAGAACTTTTTCATTATCCTCCGAAAATCATGTTCTGCAATTGATTAGACATATAGTTATATTGTACCTACTTTTCTGTCAATAGCGATTTTTAACGTTTACATGAATCTGAATTTGTTAAAAGCAAATTTGAATCTAAGAAATCTATGAAGATCAACATTTTAGTAATAGAGGATCACGAAGCAGATACAGAGCTTATCAAGTACTATTTGAATGAAGCAGGGTTCAAACATAACTTTTTTAGCTCCGAAACACTATCTGAAGGGATCGATATCATTAGAGAGAATAAAATAGACCTCGTCTTACTAGATCTTTCTTTGCCGGATAGCAACGGTTTTAATACCCTTAGAAGCTTTTTAAGTCAAGTCAATGATGTGCCAGTAATTATCATGACTAACACTAATAATGAGGTCGTAGGTATTCAATCAGTTAAAGCAGGAGCTCAAGACTTTTTAATCAAGGGTGATTTTAACAATAGATCTTTAATTCGAACAATACGTTATTCACTTCAAAGGTTTAAAACAAATGCTAAACTGAAAGACGAGGCAGAACAAGCTTCCATGAACCAAAAACTATTTCAGATTGCTCAAGAAATGGCGCAATTTGCTTCTTGGGAAATGGATATTGTTAATAACTCTATGAAATGGTCGGATGAAATGTTCCGAATTTTTGGTTTTTCACCACATACGATAGAGCCTTCTCAATCAGAATACATCAACTTTGTCCATATGGAGGATAAAGAAAGCGTTGAGACATTCTTCGAAGATGTGATTAAAGAAGGAAAGAAAAAAAAGATTGATCACCGCATTATTATTGATGGAAAAAATATCAAGCATCTTACGCTTCAAGCAGAAGTGAATTTTGATGAAGACCTCAACAAAATACTCCTTATCGGATCCGTACAGGATATTTCAGATCGTATCACAAGCAACCACCAAAGTACTCCTGAACCACCTGACAATAACAATGCCAACAAGATAAAAAAAGAAGTTCTTTCAGAACTATCTTTTAACATCAGGACGCCTTTCTCCTCTATTGCACAATTGTTATTCCTTTTTGAAAATACAGAGCTAAATACGGAACAAAAGGAGCTCATCGGCAATTTAAAAACATCCGTTGATGACCTTTCCATTGTTCTTAATAACTTGTTGAATTTCTCCTTACTTGTTATAGATAATACGACTATTGAAGAAGAAGAATTTAATTTCCCTGATTTTATTCTCGGATTCAAACGTGTACTCCAAATTAGAGCAGCTCAATCAAAAGTTTCACTCGAGCTAGACACTAATCGAAACCTACCTCAAAAAGTAATCAGTGATCCTCAAAAAATTACTCAACTACTTTACAATGTGATCAATAATGCCATTAATCAAAGTGAAGAGGGCAACCTTATCCAAATTTTAATTGATGGTATAAAAGAGTCTGCACGAGATTATAAACTGATAATCAAAATAAACTACAAAGGTAGCCGCAACTCTATTAAAACACTAAGTGAGCTCGATAATATTGATAAATTGCTCGAAATTTATGAAAATGGCAAAAGGTCTAATCAAAAAAGAAATTTCGAAAAGTATATCGTGGCTAAATTGATAAAGGCTTTTAATGGAAACTATCAAGTTCTTAATAATCAAGAAAAATCAGGCATTAGTGTAGAACTCGAAATTCCAATCGGTATTAAGACAGATCAAGGAACGAATACTGGCGTATTGGAAAAGCCTTCTCAGCCATTATCTATTTTGTTAGTAGAGGATCATGCCATTAACCAAATTGCCACAAGAAAAACATTGAGTACATGGTCCAACCAAATTAGTGTCGATGTAGCCAATAACGGGCAAAAATGCCTAGATAAAATGGAGAAAAAACAGTATGATTTGGTACTTATGGATCTGCAGATGCCGGTTATGGATGGCATTGAAGCAACCATAAAGATTAGAACGACTAATGATATTCCAATCATTGCTCTAACCGCAAATGCTTCAAAGCAAGAGGAAGAAAAATGTTTGTCTATTGGCATCAATGATTACCTAGCAAAACCATTTAGGCCCAAAGAGCTATTCGCAAAAATATTGAATATAGAAAGGTAAATCTTGCACAGTTAGGCAATTGTCAAAGAAATAGCATTTTATCCGCTAAATGCAACTTCAATCGCTTTAACTTTGTTTCTTTACACATAAAGATCATTTTTATTGTCAATTCGTTCCAATGCAACAATTTGACCTTATTATTATAGGAGCAGGCCCAACGGGCCTGAGCTGTGCCATAGAAGCTGAGAAAGCAGGCCTACATTATTTAGTGGTGGAAAAAGGTGTTCTAGTGAACTCCTTATACCACTTCCCCACGAACATGACTTTTTTCTCCACTTCCAAGTTACTAGAAATTGGCGATACACCATTTATATCTCATAGCGATAAGCCTACCAGAATGGAAGCACTAGAATATTATCGCAGAATTGCCGAAAAATGGAAGCTCCATATAAAACTTTATGAAGAAGTAGAAGCTTTGCTTATACAAGAGGATCAATCTTACCTCTTAAAAACCAATAAAACAACATATCATACAGATTCAGTTATTGTCTCTACAGGTTTTTATGATACGCCAAGAATGCTCAATGTGCCAGGTGAGAAGCTAAATAAAGTACGCCATTATTACGACGACCCGCATCCCTATGCCAATCAAAAAGTCTTGGTAATTGGTGCTGCCAACTCTGCCTGCGATGTTGCACTAGAAACCTATTATAAAGGTGCTGAAGTAAGTATGGCTATTCGCGAAAGCGAAATTTATCCCAAAGTAAAATACTGGATTCGCCCCAATATCATTAATCGAATTAAAGAAGGGAGTATAAAAGCTTATTTTGATACTACTGTAAAAGAAATTCATCCGACGGAAGTCGTTCTAAACACGCCAAAAGGGGAAATAGTTATTCCTAATGACTTTGTTTTAGCAATGACTGGGTACCAACCTAATTATCCGCTACTAAAGCGATTGGGTATTCACATCAGCAATGATCATTATAATATTCCAGATCATCACCCAAAATCATTGGAGACCAATTTGCCCAATGTATTTGTAGCAGGCGTAATTTGCGCAGGAAAACAAACAAGCAAGTTGTTTATTGAAAATACGCGTGATCATGGCTCAATTATAATCCAACACCTCTTAAAAAAGGAACAAACACCTGCTGCATAGCACCAAACCAATATGGTATGAATTGATATGATAATCAGTTTGAGATACCGCTATCATTACTACTTCCCTTTAGCTTAAATTCTTTAATCAATACGGCACCACTAGTCTCTAAATTTGAACTTAATATAATAACTTGTTCTTCCACACCGTCATCAATAGATACAGCTACTGTATTTGGCATAATGTCACCTAAGTCTTCAGCATGTAAGATCAGAAAGTTACTTTCATCTCTTAAAGTTACTGGAAAACCAACTTTATGCTTCGTCACTCTATAGTTTTGTAACAAACAAGTTCCATTTAGATATAGAGTTACAATATCACCATCAACTGTTCCATTATCCCAGACTTTAATTTTAAGCTGAGGACTATTTACTTCTAACACTCTTTCTATTTGTACTTTCCGCTTGTGTATCTTCTCATAAGGATTTTCCACATGCTTAGTGACTACTGAGCGTTCAATCTCAATTGGCTTTTCGAGATACAATTTTCCAGGAGCACAAGGACCTGAGCTTTGATCGTAGCCCTCAATAAATCCTTCCCATTCTCCTTCCAAAACATATTTCAAGTTCTCCTTTCTTAATTTCAGATCGGCCGATTTTATACACCACCGCCAATTCTCATCCGATTTTTCGTCAATTCTTCTTTCTTCGATATGAAGCATCTTTGCACTTTCGTCAAAGGTCCATTTAAGCGCATGATTCGCACTTCCTCCGTTTCCTTCAGAAACGATATACGATTCTCCACCGAGGGCTCCATCCAAATCAAACTGATAATAAAAGCCATAATCTCGGTCAGTTTGTGTTAGCTGCCCCGTCCACTTTCCATTAATTGAAAAAGGTATTTCCTTCTCAATGACTTCTTCTTCTGTCGCTATAGAAGAACTACTAATATTAGCAAAGGTTAATCTGGTCAATTCAATAGTACCTGGCGTACAATTTTCAGCTTTCCAATCACCAGATAGCTTTTGTATTCCTTCCTCATCCGATAATTGTAGGGTCATATATTTATGGCACCAACGTGGCTTCTTTGGTTCTAGTTGTTCTATTTCTTGGAGAATTAGACGGCCCTTATCCCAAATACCTGTTATATTAAATTTAGCTGAAATATCTCCTGATTCTGTACTTGAAAATGAGGTACCCTTGATGGCACTATCGTATTGCCTGATATTGACACGATAGATGAACTTATCATCTTTTCCTTCTTGTGACAATACTCCCTCCCATTCACCTGAAAGGTCTGTTTGAGCATGAATCCCAGGGGCGCTAAAGAGTAGCAATATTGGAATACATAAAATTTTGTAGGACATGTTCATTAATAAATCTTTTGTTATGGAATTATAGGACTGATCAAAACCTGATCACAAGGGCAGGAAATTTGTTCATATTGATTTAAAATAACAGATAGGTGATTGAAGGTTCTAATGCAATCCATTTCAAAAATAAAAAAAATGGAACTAATCATCCAGTTTTTTAGCTATTCATTAGGACGAAAATTTCGGAAAGTAGTCACTTTCCCATTTTCTGAAGGATTTTTTCCGAAAAAAAGCTGATTTCTTTATGTTCCCACATGAATATGGGGTTTTACAAAAAGGATATTTACCTTAATTTTGAACAGTTCAAAAAATTTTAGGATAGTTTTAAAAAAAATCCTTAAATTATATCGGGGGACATTGACAATTCAAGAGTTAATGTCATTTTTAATAGCCCGCCCATGGCGGGCTATCATTTCTTTTCACTTGCCCAATCTTTATATCTACATATTGCAATTATGGTTTTTCTTTTATAACTTGCTCAATATTATACATTATTTATATATTTTTACAACAATAATTTCGCAACCAAAGTAATACACATTTAAGCGATTCAACATTCCTCCCCCCAGTAGTGCTGACATACAACTTGCTATTGCAAATGGTCTAGCGCCGATCTGTTTATAGGTGTATACATTTACAAAAAGATAAATTTTATATAAGCTTTTGACTTGTTCAAAGCCTATGTATCTGTCTCATACCAAACGATTAAGATGTACTTAAATCGGTTTATGTTAATTGCCTGGCTTTAATCTCTACGATTGTAAGCTGGGCAGTTTTTTACATAAAAAAAAAGCTTGGCACGAATATTGGGCCAAGCTTTTTTTATGATGAATATGCCAAAGTCTATTTTCCTGAAAAATTAGGCTTCCTTTTTTCTATAAATGCAGTAGCACCTTCAATAAAATCACCTGTTGCTGTTATCTCTCCAAATACCTCTACCTCTTTTTGAAAACCATCTTGATCATGCTGAAAATAAGCATTAACAGAAGCTATAATATTTTGAATAGCAATTGGACCTTTTTCAGCAATCTTGGCTAATAAATCTTTGGCCTTGCTTACAGTTTCACCAACTGGCACAACATAATTCACCAAGCCTAATGTCAATGCATCCTTCGCACCAATCATATCCCCAGTCATCATCAGCTCGGTAGCTTTAGTTTTTCCAATATACTGGATCAAACGTTGAGTACCACCATAGCCCGGAATAATACCTATATTCACCTCAGGCTGCCCAAATCTTGCATTTTCAGATGCAATACGCATATGGCAAGCCATAGCTAACTCACAACCTCCCCCCAATGCAAAACCATTTACTGCCGCCACTACTGGACGATGAAAACCCTCAATTAAAAAGAAAATATCCTGCCCTTGCTTAGACATTTTTTGCCCAGAACCTGCATCCAAAGCTAAAAACTCCTTGATATCTGCTCCTGCAACAAATGCCTTTTCACCTGCACCAGTCAGAATTACACCTTTAATATCTTCCCTTTTTGCTGCATCTTCCCCAAAGAAGGTCTTCAACTCTTTCATGGTCTGACCATTCAAAGCATTTAATGCTTTTTCTCGATTTAGGGTCACCAATAGAATACCATCTTCTTCTGTAATCAATAAATTTTGATATGCCATAATGTGATTTTATTTTTTGTAAAGATAATATCCTAGTAAGGCTAGCAAAATATAAAGGTTTAAGAAAATGATTTTCTTAAACCTTTATATCAAACGTATATCTGCCTAATTTATGGTTTCATCAATCGTTCAACATCTTCTGCATTCATCACTTTCGCTTGATGATTAATCGATTCTTGATGAATCGCTTTTAACATCACCGCCATAAACTCTTCACTCAAACCTTTAATCTTTCCTTTGGCCGTTGCAGATTCTAATATTTCACTCCAGCGACTCGGCTGAAGAATAGAAATATTATTTCGCTTTTTATATTCTCCAATCCCTTCTGCTAATTGCATTCTTCTTCCTAAAAGGTTAATCAACTCATTATCGATTTCATCAATTTCACCACGCAAATGTTCAATATGCTCTAAGAATTCAATATCATCAGTGGTAGGTTCCCGCAAAACTAAACTATCCACCAAATCCTTAAATTGATCCGGCGTGATCTGCTGAGCAGCATCACTCCATGCATCATCAGGTGTTGGATGCACTTCTGTCATAATACCATCAAAATCCAAATCCATAGCTTTCTGCGCTACATCTAGAAGAATATCACGACGACCACAAATATGACTGTTATCATTAATGATAGCCAAATCTGGAAACCTACGCTTCAATTCAATGGGTAGCTGCCAACGCGGTACATTACGGTACTTGGTTTCACCATGATAAGAAAATCCTCTATGGATAACACCAATTTGCGTAATACCTGCTTTATAAATACGCTCAATTGCCCCAATCCAAAGTTTTAAATCTGGATTAATGGGATTCTTTATCAATACAGGTACGTCAACCCCTTCTAGAGCATCCGCCACTTCCTGAACAGAGAAAGGATTTACCGTTGTACGAGCACCTAACCAAAGTACATCAATGCCGTGCTTCAAGGCATCAAAAACATGGTCTCTTTTAGCCACCTCTACCGTTACCGGCAACCCAGTTTCTTGCTTTACTCTTTTCATCCATTTTAATCCAACTCGACCCACTCCTTCAAAGGATCCTGGACGGGTACGGGGCTTCCAAATCCCCGAACGAAAACAATCTATTCCTTGTGCAGCAAGTGCCTTTGCAGCGGTCATTACTTGTTCTTCAGACTCTGCACTACAAGGCCCGGCAATAACGAATGGCTTGCCGTCTGCCTTTTTAAACATTGATTTTAAATTCATTTCCATGACTATGACAATATTTTTTTGATTTTATTAGACTCTTGAATTAATTCGTAAAATTTTTTAAAATCTTGTTTGATTAATAAACTTCTAAATCGCGCAAGTTGATTAATATGTTCATCCAATACATCTAGCACATTATCTCTATTCTGTCGAAATATGGGTATCCACATATCTGCCGAACTTTTTGCTAATCGTACAGTAGAACTAAACCCACCACTTGCCAATTCAAATATGCGCTTTTCATTTTCTTCCTTCTCCAAAACAGTCAATGCTAATGCAAAAGAACTGATATGAGAGATGTGCGAAACATAAGCGGTATGTATATCATGTGCGATTCCATCCAAATAAGTTACTCCCATTGGGATAGATTCGTACAGCTTTTTAACCAAGGCAATGGCATCCTCATCACTATTTTCGACATCGCATAATACGGTGCATTTGTGATCAAATAAATTGGGGATTGCAGCTTCTGGCCCCGAATACTCCGTACCAGCCATAGGGTGTGACGCTACATAACGCCCTCTTTTTGGATGATTAGCTACCTTCTCAATTAAAGGCATTTTGGTTGACCCCACATCCATCACAACTTGCTGATCCACTAAATCTAACACCTTCGGTAAAAGACTCAGCATCGCATCTACAGGAGTAGAGAGAACGATGATATCCGCTTCTTCTATGGCTTTCGCCAAATCTGCTTCTCGATCAATCAAACGTCTACGAATGGCCTTATCTAAATTTTCTTGTCGGAGGTCTACACCTATAATTTCTTCAGCAAATCCGTTTTCTTTTAAACTAATAGCCAAAGAGCCTCCTATCAATCCTATTCCTACTATTGCAATTTTCACTTCTCTAATTTGTAATCAAGGCAATGTTTTGAATTCTTCTGATGGCCTCCTCAAATAGAGCACCATCGCTACAGAGCGATACTCTAATATATCGATCGCCATTAGAACCAAAAATTCCACCAGGCGTAATAAATACATTAGCATTATAGAGTACCTCATCTGACAACTGGAATCCAGTTTGATATCGAGCGGGAATCTTTGCCCAAACAAACATTCCTACCTGATCTCTATCATAGCTGCATTCTAATAAGTCCAATAGTTTAAATACAGTTCTTCTGCGCTCTGTATAAACCTTATTGATCGAATCATACCAGCTTTTTGGCATGTCTAAAGCTTTTACAGCTGCTAACTGAACAGGTTTGAACATACCAGAATCCATATTACTCTTAAAGCGCAGGATCGTTTGTACGTATTCAGCTGCGCCAGATAACATCCCCACTCGCCAACCAGCCATATTATGACTTTTGCTCAAAGAATTAAGCTCAAGGGCCACTTCTTTTGCCCCTTCCACTTGGAAAATACTAAGTGGCTCTTTATTCAAAATGAATGCGTAAGGATTATCGTTACAGATTAAAATTTGATGTTTTTTTGCGAAAGCAAGCAAACGTTCAAAAAAGGCTAAACTTGCTCTTTTCCCCGTTGGCATATTTGGATAATTCACCCACATGATTTTGACTTTCGTCAAATCTTGCTCTTCTAATGCAAGCAAATCAGGATACCAATCATTGGCTTCCTTGAGGTCATATTTTCTAATAGCTGCTCCTGCTAGATTAGCTACCGCACTATAGGCTGGATATCCTGGATTTGGCACTAACACCTCATCTCCTGCTTCTAAGTAAGTCATAGAGATGTGCATAATCCCTTCCTTCGAACCAATTAATGGTAAAATCTCTTTTTGATCATCTAGGCTTACGCCAAAATGTTGATCATACCATTTCGCAAAGGCACTACGAAGCTCAGGAATACCAATATAACTTTGATAAGCATGGTTAGTTCTTTCTTGACTATGATGAATTAACTCATCAATTACTTCTGGTGCTGGTGGTAAGTCAGGGCTTCCAATTCCTAAATTTAACACCTGCTTCCCTGCTGCTCGCATGGCAGCAATTTCTTTCAATTTTAAAGAGAAGTAATATTCTTTCACTTCTCCCAATCTAGATGCTGTTGAAATAATAGGATTCACTTGATTTTTTTTTGACTATGACAATATTTTACTCATTTATTGTTGGTTGATAGTTGATTGCTGACCAACAACTATTAGTATTCAAAATGTTCTCCTTTTTCATAAACGCCTAACACTTTTAACTCTTTCGTTAAAGGCATAATGGCCTGTATAGCTTGCTCATGCGTCAAAGAGCCTTCCGTTACAAAATCAACAAAGAACCGATACTCCCAAGGACGACCAACAATAGGTGTTGATTGTATCTTCGTTAGGTTGACATTATAAGCGGCTAAAACCCCTAACACTTTATATAAGCTTCCCACCTCGTGATCAACGGCAAAGCAAAGCGAAACTTTATCGACCTTTGGGCGCAAAGCAGCCTTATCTGCTTTTTCTAACACCAAAAAACGCGTATGATTCTTTTTATTCGTCTCAATACTCGCAGCGATGATATCTAAATCATACAAATCAGCAGCTAATGTGCTGGCTATCGCACCAACCTTCTCTAAATTATTTTCGCGAATATTCTTAGCACTTAAAGCCGTATCCGCTGTCTCTACCAAGCGGATATTAGGATATTGCTGAAAAAATGTACGACATTGAGCAATCGCCATATAATGCGAATGTACTTCTTCTAAGTCTTCCAAACGCTGCCCAGGCAGCACCATCAAATTTTGCTTAATGCGAAGAAAAACTTCTCCAGTGATTTTTAAATCAGAATTGCTGAGCAATTTATAGTTATACATCAAACTGCCCGCAACTGTATTTTCTATAGCCATCAAACCTAAATCTACTTCTTGCTGGGCATCAATTTTCTGAACTAAATCATCAAAAGTATGGGCAGGAATAACTTGAATGTCTTCTTCCTGAAAGCAGTAACGAGCTGCAATTTCATGGAATGCACCCTCATACCCTTGGATGCATACCCTCTTTTGCTGGCTCTCTTCCAGCGTTGCGGTGTCTTTATTGGTTGCTGCCTTTGTCATATCTTAAAGAGATTAATTTTTCCAAAAAAAAAAGTCCTGACTTTGCAGGACTTACCAATTTATGAAATAGTTAAAATAAACTTAGTAAGCCCTTATGGTTGTCCATAAAAGAAATAAAAATAAAACGCTTGGTGCTGGTTAGGGTACTGCATTTTTTGAGTTCGTGTATATCCAAAAAAAAAGCTCCGACCTGCGGAGCTACTTTACTGAATCAAAAACAATTTAATGAATAACAGAGTAGCTCCTATGGTTGTCCATAAAAGAAATAAAAGCTACTAAAATAAAATGATCTGCTAAACATCTTTACGTGTTTTGTTGGAACAAACCTATACAATTAAACCTTGTCTTGCAAATTATTCCCCAATTTTTATAAAAATTTTTCAAAATCTAAGCTTGAATTCATCAAATTGAAAATAAAAACACCCTTTTATTGCTTAATCTTTAACGAATGTTTGTTCGCTTTTTTACGCTTGTAAGGCATTACATAGCTAAAATTTGAAATCCTCCCTATTTATATTATTTTTATTTCCTGACTTAAGCGGCTAGTCAAAATTGCTTGTACAACAAAATTATCCCTTCGAAAATTATAAGTAACTGACGATAGAAAAGTTACGCATGGTTTTTGAAGGGATGCTAAAATTTTATTGTACCAATTCCTGCCTGCTAGTAGGCAAGGCTTCGGGCAAACTCCTTAGCACACTGTAATCTAAATTACTTCGCATTTTTGAAGGCGTCTTTTTAAACGAAATTTATGAAAAATACCACCTACTTGTTCTTACTTTTATATCTAAGTTTTGCCTGTGATTCTGTACAAAATGAAAGGCCTGTTCCTGATGAAATAAACACAGATATCTACACCCAAATTCAGGAACAACTCATCACAGCAAAAACTGGTGACACCATTCAAATTCCAAGTGGAACCTTTGAATTTGATCGTCCCCTATCCTTAGATGGTATCTCCAATATCACCATTAAAGGTAATGGCATGGATCAATCTATCCTCTCCTTCAGAGGTCAAAAAGTAGGGGCTGAAGGACTAAAAATCACAGCTGATTCCATAACAGTAAAAGACCTCACCATCATCGATACAAAAGGAGATGCTGTAAAATTACAAGATTGCAAAGGCGTTCGATTAATTAATGTCAATACAACTTGGAGCGGTGGCCCAAAAGAAACTAATGGGGGTTATGGTTTGTATCCCGTAGCTTGTAAGGACGTTTATATAGAAGGCTGTGAAGCCTCAAATGCCTCTGATGCTGGTATTTATGTAGGTCAGTCTACAAATGTAATTGTCAAAAATTGTTATGCACATCATAATGTAGCAGGCATTGAAATAGAAAACTGCATCAATTCAGAAGTTTATGCTAATCGTGCTGAAGATAATGCGGGGGGAATATTAGTGTTTGATCTACCTGATCTCCCCCAAATTAATGGCCACACATGTAAAGTTTACAATAATGAAATCCGCAATAATAATCACGACAACTTTGCTCCTGAAGGAAATATTGTAGGCATTGTACCTCCTGGTACTGGCGTTATCTTACTGGCTGCTAAAGATGTAGAAATTTACAACAACAAAATCGTTGGTCATAAAACTATAGGCACAGCTATCGCTTCCTATTATATCACAGAACGCCCTTGGGAAAATAAAAGCTACGATCCTTACGCAACAAAAATTAATGTGCATGACAACCTTTATCAGAGGAAAAAAACTATTCCAGACTTAAGTACTCAGTTTGGCAAGTTGGTTAACTTGTTATTCCCTGGTACATCGCAAGATATCCTGTATGACGGTATCTTAGATGATAGCAAAACAGGTGAACATCCCATGGAAATCTGTATCAATGAATCACAAGCAGATCTAAATTTTGCTAATATCGATGCTGCCAACGATTTTGATGATGTAGACCAAGATATAAACAAATACAATTGTTCATTAGCTCAATAAACGACTAAACTGTGCTACGTAAACTCCTTTTACTTCTTAGCTTAGGTCTGGCCATTTTGCTGCTACAAAAATGCAAAACAGCAGAAACCACAATAAAAGAAGTTGACTTCCGTCCAGAAAAAGTACCTTATAAAATGCTATCAGAGTATGGCTTTTTTACTGATTTGAAGCAACAGAAAAGTAATCAAAAAGTACTGGCGTACGAGCCCATTACCCCTTTATTTACTGATTATGCACATAAAGCTCGCTTTATATGGATGCCTGACAGTGTATCGGCACAAGTGGATGAAAAAGGAGACATCCAATTTCCAGATAACAGTGTTCTAATCAAAACCTTCTTCTATCCTAGTGATTTTGAATATCGAACCCAAAATCAGGATTTGATAGAAACACGACTTCTTATGAAAGTCAAAGGAGAATGGATCGCTTATACCTATGTTTGGAATGAAGAGCAAAACGATGCTGAGCTCAATTTAGTTGGTGACTTCAAAACAGTAGCTTGGACAGATAAGATGGGAAGTGCGCATCAAATCGAGTATGTCATACCCAACAAAAATCAATGTAAAAGTTGCCATAATCAAAACAACATTCTACAACCTATTGGCCCGAAGGTTAGAAATCTAAATAAAACAATTACCTATCAAGATGGGCGGAAAAACCAACTAGCCAAATGGCAAGAAATGGGTTATTTAAAAGCTTTTGAAGATACTTTTACCCCCATTGCCGATTGGTCGAACGAAGGTGAAGCCTTAGAAGATCGCGCTCTTGCTTATTTGGAAGTCAATTGTGCACACTGCCATAGTCGAAAAGGCTCTGCCCATACGACAGGACTTTATCTAAATACGGATGAAAAAGAACATATTCGCTTGGGATTCTGTAAGACGCCAGTCGCCGCAGGTAAAGGGTCCGGAGGAATGAAATATGCCATCGTACCTGGTCAACCAGATTCCTCTTTCCTTGTTTACAGAATCGAGTCCGATGACCCCGGAGTGATGATGCCAGAATTAGGACGCGTTGTAGCTCATCAAGAAGGTATCCAATTGATTAGAGATTGGATTATTAGTTTAGAAGGAAATTGTGACTAATTATGGATATTAAAAAAAAGAAGCTAAACCTTATCAAAGCCATCATGGACACCCATGATATACAGGTATTAGACACTATTGAAGCAATCTTAGGCATGAAATCTACAACGCCCCCCATTTCTGAAAGCATGCAGGATCTGCAAGATTTATTGCCTTCTAAGAACACTAATTTGCCTGCCGACTTAGACGATATTCAAGGCGATATCGATGAAGTTTTTAATCCATAAAGTTTAAATAGCTACATCGATTCCCAATTTTCTAGCACCTCTTCAAAAGCTCCTTTCCCTTCTGCAGAAAGATAAGGCAAAGTCATCATAAAGAATAGCCGAGCATAATGACTAATCAATGCTTCATTCGTTCCCTTAAATCGAACAATCCCATCCGACACCCAAGCATTAGAATAAAGGATAATAATATCCGAAAGCTCAGCATATTGCTCATTCGTAATATCTTTTCGGAATAACCCTTTTTGCTGAAACAGCTCAAATAAAAATCGAAATTGCATCTTTCGCATATCCATTAAACTGAGAAAGTGTTTTTGTAGGCCTTCCACCCTCCTATTAATATGAACAAAATCAATCAATAAGAATCGATAGATAAAAAGAATTTGAAAAGTCTCCTTGGTTCTCTTCGCTAAGTTGTGAAGGGTCATTTCTAAATCCTGTGTTTTTGCCACCTGCTGATTTAAGGCTTCCGCTAAATTTAAATAGAGCTGATAAATAATTGCATCGGTATTCTTAAAATGATAGGCCAAATTACCCGCACTAATGCCCACTGCATCCCCGATAGAACGGATACTCACAGCATCTGTTCCTCGTTCATTAAACTGCTTTAAGGCCTCTTGTAGTATTTTGTCTTTTGTCTTCATAGATTCATCGAAATTTCGATGACTTAAATATAGAACACTTGTACTAAAAAACAAAATTTAGTACATTTGTTCTAATTAATGATTACCCACTAGGGGCTTGGAGATTAATCAACTAGTAAATTAAAAATTATATTTTTATCTATCTCATACATCATATATACTCTACTACTATTCGTATTAGATGAAAAGAATTTTTTAGGAAGAATAGATAAAAATATAGGGCAATTTACGTAGTTTTTTATATGCTAAAGCCCTTTAAAAGCCAATTCTATGAAAATCAGATTAGAAGATTTGAACAATGATAAAGACCATGCAGCAAAAAAAATGATAGATGGTATCGGGTTGCAGTATCGCAGCTTTAATGACTATGTGGCCTTTCGGCAAGGGGATAGTATGGGTATGTTGATCTTTAAGCTTCTTATGCGTTTTGTAGGTTTTATTTTTATGCTAATCCTTTCTCCTTTTTTGATTGTAGGATTAATTATTGCATTTGCAGCAGTTGCCTAAGAAATACTTTAATCTACATCTTCTATATGCCTACGCTTATAAAAAATAAAATACTTTGGGTCTGTGTAATGCTCTTTTTATTTCATCAGCTAAGCCAAAAGTTATTACATTGGGACTGGCCTTTCTTCGATAGCTACTTAGATCCATTCTTGTGTATGCCTTTGGTCTTTAGCCTTTTCCTATTGGAAAGACAATGGTTATGGGGTATTACTGCACGTCTCACTATCATGGATACCTTTCTATTTACTATTCTCCTAATCTTATTATTTGAATGGGTATTCCCATTACTACATAGTGGTTTTACAGCTGATTTTTATGACCTCATTGCATATGGCTTAGGAAGTATGTGCTTTTATTTTTTTATTAACCCAAAACCTCGCCTTTGCCAGAAGGAAAGCTCAAATCATTGATTCCCCCTTTGAATAAGATTGATACATACGCTTAATTTCTTTTTACGATCCCTTCTGTATTCAATCGTTTTTTTATCTTACACTTAAGAAAAAATGAAATAGTAGGTATGAAAAAACTATTCTTAAGTACAGCATTGATTTTGTTTGCATTTGCTTTAAAAGCGCAGATGCCTAAAATACTAAGCCTTAAGGAGCAAGGCACAGTTCGCGATAAATGGTTAGTTGAAAAAGTAGAAACGGTACTTCCTAATCTGATGAGAAGGGAAGGCGTCGATATGTGGATTTTGATCTCTAGGGAATATAATGAGGACCCTGTTCTAAAAACGATGCTCCCTTCCTTTTGGCTTTCTGCAAGAAGAACCACTATGTTGGTGATCTACGACAATGGAGAATCCTTAGAAACCTTAGCTTGTGCTAGATATAATGTCGGAGATGTATTTAAAAAAGCCTGGGACAAAGATAAGGAGCCCGATCAATGGAAGCGCTTACGCGAAATTATTGAGGAGCGTAATCCAAAAAAAATAGCAGTTAATCGTTCTGAACACTTTGGTTTAGGTGATGGCATCTCTTCTTATCACTATGACCGATTAATGGAGGTACTTCCACAAAAGTATCAGGATAGAATTGTATCAGGGGATAAATTGTGCATTGGATGGTTAGAAACACGCATAGAAAGTGAAATGGTTGTTTATCAACAAATAATGCGCATAGCCCATGTTATTATTGCAGAAGGGCTATCTGATAAAGTCATTCAAGCAGGCGTAAGTACTACAGATGATGTGGTTTGGTATTACCGCAATCGTATTCAAGAAATGGGTATGATTGCATGGTTCCATCCAACCGTAGATATTCAAAGGGCAGACCCAGAATCCTTCGAACATCTGCGTTCTTTCTCCAAGCGCCCCGAGTTGCAAGTAATTATGCCTGGGGATTTACTGCATATTGATTTCGGAATCACTTACTGTGGTTTGAACACAGATACCCAGCATAATGCCTATGTTCTCAAGCCAGGAGAAACCGATGCACCAGCATACTTAAAAGAGGCATTTAAAAAAGGTAAACGTGTTATGGATATTCTTACGGATGAATTCCAAGAAGGAAGAAGTGGGAATGACATCTTAGCCTCCGCTCTCCAAAAAGGAAAAGCAGAAGGACTCAAACCTACGATTTATACTCACCCTATTGGCTATCACGGACATGGAGCAGGGCCGACCATTGGCCTTTGGGACCAACAAGGAGGTGTTCCACATAAGGGCGATTACCCACTCTATTATAATACAGCCTACTCCATTGAGTTGAATACAGCTGTATATATTGACGAGTGGAAAAAAGAAGTACGTATGATGATGGAAGAAGATGGCTTTTTCCACGAAAGTGGGTTCTACTACATTGATGGAAGGCAAGAAGGGCTATACCTCATTCCAAGACCACTTTACCAAAACCAAAGATAATGACCATTGAAGCATTTAAAAGAGCACACAAAATTCAGAAGGAATGGAGTGTTTATTTAAAAGCTTTGTGGTATGATAGGCAAGGAAATTGGGAAAGTGCACATGAGCTTGTAGATCAGCTCGGTGGCGAAAAAGCGGCATGGATACATGCCTATCTACACAGAAAAGAAGGGGATATCTGGAACGCAGATTATTGGTATCATAAAGCCAATAAAAGCCGTCCTCCCCTTTCCCTTGAAGAAGAATGGGAACAATTAGTAGCATACTTTATGGCCTAGAGAATGTTTTAACTTTAGTCGAAAAAAATCCTTTCTTCAGCGTCAAAAATGGAAAAATGGATGGCCTTTTCTTAATATAAGTAAGCGATAAATATTATGTTAACCCATTTTTCCTTGCTAATGTAACGGTAAGGAACTGCCTGTAATCAAATTGAGATCATTGATCCCTTTTTATTGTGTATTTGTCAGTTATGCCAACTACCAATGACGGCCCTTAATCAAAAGTCGGTAACAAAGTAATAACTCACCAAATCGACTCAAAGCAAAAATGGGATAATATAGTTTAGTCTCGCTACTATGTAGGTACAAAAGAAAACTAAGGTATATGTCCAACACCCCAAACCAAAATCTGCCTCAGACGGAAAACATTGCCACGCAGGACAATGTACAATTGGAAGCAGGTACTTATGAAATTATTAGGAATCGTCTGCTTAAGCATACTTCTTTACTGAAAGAACGCCTCGATCAATTAAATCAAGGTCGAAAGGAAGTATTTGGTGCAATCGAAACCCAATTGATTGCGAATGACCGAATCAATACTAACAATAATTGTGTTGCTAGGGATATTATCGCACTGGGTAACCATTGTATCTTTGGCTATAATGTGCATATTGGATTGCGTTCAGGCATCAAGTTATCAGATGTATTTAGCATCTATACTTTTGATGATAATACTTTCAATGAGGCTAATTTTTCTCTGATTACAGATGAGAAATTTGATGTAGATTTTCAAAATCTATACCGCTATTATAAAGAAGCCTTTTTTGCTCGCTTTGTGCAAAAAGGCACCTACCTGTACATGGTTTTCCAAATTTCTAAGAATGTAGGTGACTTTAAAGCTTTTAAATGGTTGATTAAAGACAACAGCCTAGTCTATGTGGATGCAAGAAGCGATCATGAAGTTAGAGCACCACAGCAATATGAATTCAAGTGGGTAAGAGCACATCGGGAGATGCAACGTCTTGGACAACATCCACATATTTCCATTATGGATCGTGTATTTGTCGAAACTGTAGGTGGAGATTTAACCATCAAAGTAGAAGATAATACGGAAGATGGCTTAGGTATTTATAGAGAAGAAGTCGCGTTTACAGATCAAACTTTGGACGATGCAGAATACTTCTATGCAGATTTGGGTAACCTCATTGCCTTAAAAATCAGACCCTACCAAGAAGATTTTCGTTACTTCGTTTATAATGAAAAAATCCAGCGTGTTCAGCGGATAGATGCCCTCAAAGATAGTGGCGTATTATTACCAGATGGTCATGGACTCATCTTTGCGAATGGTTTTTATTTGCAGACTGGTGATTTTAAAATCTTCGATCCAGATCTAAAACAAAAGCAATTTAAAAAGCGAATTATTTCACCAAACGGGGAAGACTATTTGTATGTCTTTTATAATCATCAGCAAGGTACTTATGTACTTTTGCATTACAACTTAATTGAGCAAAAGGTCAATACACCTATCATTTGCCATGGTTATTCCATTTTCCCGAATGGAGAATTGGCTTATTTCAGAGCGGAAGAGGAAGCGAGCAAGCATCATGTGGTGCAAATCTGGCAAACGCCATTCGTAAGCGGTGAAGAAGTCCCTTCAGAGCATACGGATAGTTTCCTTTACAAAATTGGTAACAAGGATATTGTAAAGGCGATGTCAGAATGTTATGAAATACTTACACTGATCACCAAGGATGATTCTTATACTGGTTTATATGCTGACTTAGCAAAAAAAGCGACCGATGTCATTGATAGCTACTATTGGATTAGTAATCCTGAAACCTTCAATTTAAGGGAGCCACTTTTATCGATTAAAGAAACCGCTCATGCTGCTATTGAAGAATATGAGAAAAAGCTAAGTATTCAGCGCAATACGGAAGAAGAGTTGGATAGAGTAAGAACAAAGGCCTTAGATATTTTCCAGCAGGTCAAACGATCTAACTTTGATAGTATTGATCTATTTGTTGGCAAACTAGCCGAACTTCGTACGATTCGAGGAGAAATCATCTCTTTAAGAGAGTTGCGTTATACCCAAATAGACTTAGTTAATCAATTGGAGGAAGAAGCAGGAAGCATAGCTGAACGCCTCTCAGAAGATTGTATTTCTTTTCTTTTACAGGATAATGCACTTAGGCCTTATGCTGAAAAAATTCAAATACAAAAAACACATTTAGATGGTATCAAAACAGCAAAGCAGGGAGAAGAGCTTGAAGAGCAAGTCGATCAAATTAGTGATGAATTGCAGTTGATGATTGATATCGTTAGTAATCTAAAAATCGAAGATGCCACACAGACAACTCGAATTCTAGATAATATTTCGTCAATGTATGCTAGTCTTAATCAAGTAAAAGCAGCTGTCAAACGGAAGCAAAAAGAATTGTTAGGACAAGAAGCCATAGCTGAGTTTGCTGCACAGTTTAAGCTCTTGGATCAAGGAATTATCAATTATCTAGATATTGCCCATACAGCTCAAAAGTGTGATGAATATCTCACAAAGTTAATGATTCAACTAGAGGAGTTAGAGAGTAAGTTTGTTGAATTTGACGAGTTTATTGATAAAATTGGAGAAAAACGGGAGGAAATTTATGTAGCTTTCGAAAATCGTAAAAAACAATTAATTGAAGCACTTAACAACCGAACGACTAGCCTTCAAAGAGCAGGAGAACGTATTTTGAATGGAATTCAAAATCGGGTAAAGACTTTTAAAGAAGTGCTTGAAATCAATGCTTTTTTTGCCTCTGACCTAATGGTTGATAAGGTACGAGACTTAGTTAATCAATTAGTTGAACTAGAGGATAGTAATAAAGCCAATAGTCTTCAAACGAAATTAAAGACCCTCAAAGAGGAAGCTGTTCGACAATTGCGCGATAGGCAAGACTTATTTTTGGATGGTGAAAATATCATTCAGTTAGGAAAGCATGCATTTAATGTCAATGTACAGGCACTTGATTTGACGATAGTCGAAAGAGATGGAAAATTATATTTTCACCTAACCGGCACAGATTTTTATGAAGAAATTACAGAGGAAAAATTATCCGCCAATAAAGCTGTTTGGAATCAATCCTTGATTTCTGAAAATAAAGAAGTGTATAGAGCAGAATACTTGGCCTACCAATTATTCAAAGCTAAAAGATTAGAAGCTCAACCTTCTACAGATGAGGTTCTTGAGCTCCTTCGCAAGGAAGTGACTATGCGCTATCAAGAAGGATATACTAAAGGCATTCACGATGAAGATGCAGCACAGATTTTTGAAGCTTTAATTCATATTAATAGTGGCATTGATTTATTATCATTCCCACCTGATGTTAGGGCATTGGCACAATTTATCTGGCATTATATCTTGCCACAAGCGGAGAAAGAAAGTTTGGAGAAGCAGCTAGAGGCTGCAAGTATTCTTTTAAAGGTTTTTCCTCATACCCACGAGTACGACTACTTAATTGAGGAGCTGAGAACAGCTTTTAAGAGAAATCTTACTTGACTGTATAACTGTGTGAGAGGGTAAAAAATACCGACTCACACAGTATATATCTACATCACAAAGTGTATAAATTACTTCGTAATTGGTCTTATTTCGAAGCCGACTACAAGGTTTTCCCATTTAAGATTTACATATGCTGCAGCGCCTCCTTTTGTCGTTATATCAAAAGTTAGGCGTTCGGTAGCGCTAGTATTTTGGCCAGGCCTTGCAGAAAAACGCAACACATCTTTTTCTTCATCATAATTATAAGCTCCCCATTGCTTAGCATCTGAGTTAAGGATAAATGTCCACTCTTCTTTACGAGGAATGGTAAACAAAGAATATTTTCCAGCAGGCACCTCTTTACCATCGATCATAACAGCTTGGTTGAGTTCGAAGGTAGTCGCTTCATTTGCCCCTGTCCTCCAGACTTTTCCGAAAGGAACTAAGCTGCCCCAAATTCTGCGGCCGTTCACGGCGGGGCTTCCATAATTAATAGTGATTTCAATATCACCCATCATAGCTTGCTCTTTTACAGCTGGGCTTTTACGTGTTTTTTTGTCTTGTTTTTTTTGCGCATGCAAATTAACGGACAACATTACTGCAAATGTGGTTAATAATAACAATGGCAATTGCTTAAATAGCATAAAAAAAATTTTTGGTTAGTGAAAATACTATCAATTAAACTACAAATGATTGTAGAAAATAGTTGTCAAGAAAAGGAGATAGGTAATTATTTGGGAAGGCTAACATAAAAAGTAGTTCCTTGTCCTAGTCCCTTGGAGTCTGCCCAAATTTTTCCGTTGTGCTGCTCGACAATTTTTTTACAAATACTCAAGCCGATACCATTTCCTTCAAAGTCCTTAGTTTGGTTTAATCGTCGGAAAGGGATGAAAATATCTTTCAAAAAGCTTTCTTCTATGCCAATACCATTATCTGAAACCCGAATGAGAAAATCTTCTTCACATTCTTGTTCATCTACCACAATTTTTGGAGTGCCTACTTTTGGTGTAAACTTTAAAGCATTAGAAATTAAATTTTGAAATAGCTGCTGTAGCAAATCTTTATTGGCATAAATGTCTGGCAAGTCTCCAACCTGAATAACTGCTTGACGAGTATTGATGGTAAAGGCAAATGAACGCTGAATATTATCAAAGATTTGATTAAGAAGAACATTTTCCTTTTGCTCCGCTGCCTTTACATTTCGAGAGAATTGTAAGAGTGCATCGATAACGTTCCTAAAACGCTGCACTCCTTCTAGAATATAATTAAGATATTCCTGGCCATTTTTATCCAGTGCATCTCGATACTTCGAATCTAAAAGTTGGGCGAAACCAGAGATGTTTAGCAGGGGTGCTTTTAAATCATGAGAAACGATATAGGCAAACTGTTCCAAGTCCTTATTACTTCGCATTAAGTCATTAGCTTTCGCTTCTAATTCCTTTTCGATAGCTGCCCGAATTTCGATTTCAAGCTTTAGTTTTTGGTTATATCTAAAATTCTGAAGCAAATAACCTGCCTTGCGCGACATTACGGTAAATGCATGTCGATCATTAGGCTTTATGGGACTATAAAATAGCTTATCTTTCGACATCTGTCCACAAATAATCAATCCACTAAACTTACCTTCAGAGTCTAAAAATGGTCCAATTAAGGCATCTTGTAAGCGTAAAAATTGAAAAATATCATTGAGGTAAACTTCTTGCTGGAGGAAAAACCCTTCCTTTTTTACTAAGTACTGCGCATCAAAAGCAACATATTTTGGGATCTCAAGTTCATGAAAACCAAAAGAGTTCAGAATTTGAAGACGTTTATGCTCAGGAGAATATTCTGCAACAAGACAATGTGGCTGCTCAAAAACTTGTACAAATGACTCCACGGTATGCACACCAAAACTTTCGATAGAATCCTGGAAGATCCCCTCACGTCCGAACTCTTCAATCATTCTGAAACGATTTAGCTCTTGGTCCAAATCATTTTTAATACCAATTAATTCTTGTTTTAGGCTAATTGTTTTAGTGACTTTGTCTTGCAATTCTGCACAAAGTTGGATAAGTTCTTCCCTTTTTAGCCCACCAAACTGATCATAATTGTCTTTCATTCCCCTTATTTAAACACAAATTCAGCATTGATTATCGAATTTATTATTTCACTTTCTTACTAATGCGTACAAAGAAGTGGTGTAGTTATGAAAGTAGTTTTTCCCATTTAGCTGTGTAAATTCACCAAAGCCATACATTCCTAGCCATGGTACATTTTCAGCTTGGATCAAAGGCGTTTGCATGCGTGCAATGATTTCATCCTTCAATACTTTATTAAAAAGTGCTCTTCCTCTTGCTGCACAATCCGTATGGAAGACTGCCGCCAGTTTCCTTTCGCCAATTTGTTCCACCATTTTTTGCATCATACGTTCCAAGCCATTGAAGATTAACTCTTCATCTCTTTGTGTCACCCAAAGATCAGTTCCCTCAGGGCAGTCTACCGGCATATAAAAACTACCATCTTTCTGGTCCACTTTCACAATTGCTCTTAGGATGTGCTTATTATCATATTCTTCGTGCAAGGATTCTGGAAGAAGTTCGCCCATTCCCGATACAGGTATACATGGACCGGGGTGTGAATCCTGTGGCATACCCAATTTATCCATTAATAAAGGCCATGCCGCTTGATCATCAATCTCGAATACTCTATTCTTAATTGATTTGGTCACTTGAAAGGGTTGTCCGATAGGTAAGCTACCATGATGCACTCCCATAGCAATTTCAAGGCTGGGATCAGCAAAACCTACCAAGATGGCGCCTCTCTCAAGCACTTGACTATTACTAAACTGATAGGAACTAACCGCACGCATGTTGTCAGAAGAAGTTCCTCCAAAAATTGGAATATCATTTTGGAGAGCGGCTTCTATACCCTTGATGGCCTTATCTGCGGCGATATCTATACCAGATGCTAAAATCATTACCATATTAACATCACTTCCCAATTGAATCGCCATATCTCTGGCCATTTCAAAGGAGTTTTCTCCCCGGATATTTTCACAAGAAGCTACTCTAATTTCGCTAGGATCATCCGAGTGGACGAGCATAATTCCTAAGGCTCTCATACTTTCGTTAGCACCTTCTCTCCCAATCACGCCGGCGCAAGTACACCCTACGATAGTAGCCTTAGGGCAAAGCTCTTTGGCTGTTTGCAATAATTGTTCAAACTCGTGTCCTATGGTACTATGAAGAACTAAAAGATTTACTTGATTTGGAGTAGGAGCATCAGGGGCTGAAAGAGCATTTTCGATACATTCTTTCATAGCTCGTACTGAATTGACAGTCCCAGTACTAGCTGAATAAAAATTTAACATAGGTCGCCTTTTTGTAATACAAAAACCCTATTGGGTTTAATTTCTCTAAATGGTCAGTAAGCAGCCTCTGTGTTTATGAAGGATTGCCAAAAATAAAAAATTCAAGCAAAAAGACTAAAAGTCTGTTGAGGAATTTATCCTTTTGTAAGAAATTGTCAGTTGACTTGCTAAGATAAAGGTAAATTTAATACTAGCTAAGTGATCAAGGCTCCAACTAAGGATAAGCACACTTGAGTCAGTTGTGCATGAATTATTAAATCCCAAAAGCCTCTAAAAATCAACTCTATTTTTTAGACCCCATGGCGGATAAACTCTATTCTTTCCTGCTTTGTATAAAATAAGTTGATGGCCATCTGGATCTTTTAGTCTAGTTTCACGCCATAGCCAAGTTTGATCAATTGGTGGATGGTCAAATAAAATTCCTTTTTCCAGCAATTCATTATAGACTTGATCAAGATGTTCGCATTCAAAATATAGCACAATTCCATTTCCTTCTTCTTTCGTTTCTACCAAGTGTACAGAGAAAGTATTTTCTTTGTCTGGGCATAAAAATCGAATATATCTAGGTAAAGCATCTACAATCAATTCGAAGCCTAAAGTTTGATAAAAATGCAAGGATTTTTCTAAATTTTTAGAAGGTACAGTAACTTGATTTAATTTCATGTGTTTGATTAGTTAATGAGCGATGCTAAACAGTGACCCAAAGTAAGCCATAGCGAATACTTTAGCCCATACCGAAGGCCCGATAGCTGTGCAGCGTAGCAATCGGTTTTTTAAATCAAAAATACAACATTATGAGTGCAAGTGCAGAAATGCCGTATTTTATAAATCCTTCCTTAAACATGGAGGCTGAAGCTAAAAAGGAAGCCTATGAAGAAGCACTATTGGGCATTCGAGCCAATCTTCAGGGAGAAGATAATATGATTATGAAAATGGTCACGATTAATGCTCTGCTCAAATCTTATCTTACCTACTATTATTGGGTAGGGTTTTATTGTGTAAACAAAGGCAAGCTAACCGTTGGCCCTTATCAAGGTACCTTAGGTTGTTTGCATATCGATTATTCAAAAGGGGTATGTGGCAAAGCAGCGAGAGAAGAAAAAACCCAGATTGTCACAGAGGTACATGCATTAGCGCAAGGAACTGATCATATTGCTTGTGATCCAAATTCACAATCCGAAATAGTCGTTCCTGTATTCAATAAACACCAAAAGCTTATTGCTGTATTTGACGTAGATAGTAGTCAAGTGGGTTCTTTCGACGAAATAGATCAGCATTATTTGGAATTAATTCTTCAGGAGCAATTCGCCAGTCAGTCGCTAGAAATGGCTTATCAATTGGATTAAGGGCTGAAGTTTTTATAAAGTGAATAAAAAATATTTACTTTGAGTAATAAAAATTTTAAATATCCATGTACAAAAAACTATTTTTTGCACTTAGCCTTTCTTTCCTATGCTCATTTGCTTTAGCACAACTGCCGAAATCTAACATCTACATGTTCGATATGGCGCAAGCAACGGATAGTACTTATGAATTTAGCAATCCAAGATATTTGACTTTATTCAATCAATACGGATATAACAATCATCCTTCTTTTTTTAATGATTCCATCTTATATATCTCTGCGCAATCGCCTTCAGAAGCACAGCCAGATCTATATGAATTGAACTTAAATGCGCGCAGCAAACTAAGAGTGACTTATACTGCTGAAGGTGAGTTTTCTCCTTCGGTAATGCCTGATGAATTTAACTTCTCGGCTGTACGCCAAGAATTTAATGGCAGAGATACTCTAATTCGGGTTTGGCAATTCCCTGTTGATCGTCTTTCTAATGGGAAGCCGATATTTAAGTATATCAACAATTCAGGTTATTATCAATGGATCGATGGTTATCGTATTGCACTCTTCTTGGTAGATGATCCAAATACATTGGCTATAGCAGATATTCGTACAGATGAAACGATGGAAATCGCAACAAATGTCGGAAGATGCTTCAAAGTGATGCCGAATGGCAAATTGGCTTTTGTACAAAAAGACAATTTTGAGTCTTGGAAAATCATGGAGAAAAACCTCTACAGAAGTAGAGAGCAAGCTGTTGTTTTGATTGAGACGCTGCAAGGGGCAGAAGATTTTGCAGTACTTCCAGATGGCACACTATTGGCAGCAAAAGGCAGTAAGCTATACCGCTTTAACCGCTATAAAGATGAGACTTGGAAAGAAATCGCAGATTTCAAATATTATGAAATTCGTAATATTTCTAGAATTGCGGTAAGTGAAGATTATAAAATTGCTATTGTAGCGAATTAAACATAACACTAGCAATGAGCAATCAATACCTCTCATTGCTAGTTTCCTAACTATTTGTAATCCCTTCCTTTATATCTGCTGCTCCTAATTTTTGTTTTATTTCTAATTACTAAACATCAAAGAAAAATCATGCGATATATTCTAGTGTTTTTACTTTTGGTTTCATGGGAAGTACTTTCTGCACAAAGTGAAGAATTTATGGCAGAAATTGAGCAGTATAGAACGGCTTACAAAGAAAAATTTGCCAAAGGAGGCGAAAATTCACCTCTGACGCCTGAGCAAATCCCTTCAATGCAATTTTTTGATGCCAACGAAAAATTTAGAGTAAGTGCCAGCTTTGAATTAACGCCTAAAGAGAAGCCATTTGAGATTCCTACTTCAAGTGGTAAAACCAAACCTTTTGTCAAATATGGTATCGCTACTTTTCATTTGGAAGGTTCTGAATATCAGTTAGCCATCTACAAAAATTTGCGTACGACACGAATGCCTATGTTCCGTAATTTTCTATTTCTTCCTTTTCAGGATGATACCAATGGAGAAAGCACCTATGGTGGCGGCCGTTATATTGATCTGAAAGTGGGTGATATTGAAAATGGAAAATTAACGATCGACTTCAATAAAGCATACAATCCATACTGTGCTTATGGCGATGGCTGGAATTGTCCTATTCCACCAGTGGAGAATATTTTAGAAGTAGAAATTGCTGCTGGCGAGAAGAATTTTAAGAAGAAATAAAAATAAATTAAAAAACTATATTTAGAGCATGTTTAAATTTTCTACTGCCTGAAAACCAAAGCTTTGAGAACTATGGCGTCCGATTGGATCAGTTATTTAGCTCGCTAAACGCCTTCACAAATCGTTAGCCAAAACCTCAAATCGTTGATTATCAGTTTGAATAAAATTTAAACACACTCTTATTTTTATCAAAAGAAAGATATTAAAACTAAACAACTTTTAAATTAAAACTATTTAAAATATTTAAAGCTTATGAAAACTAATTTCATGAAAGTGATTGCTTTCACGGTTGTATTATTAAGTATCCACCATGTTGCAAATGCCCAATCTTTTGGGTCAAATTTCTGTGGAACTCCTGATAACCAAGCCTATTCTCCATCTTCACCAATCAATCAGTGCTTCACAGTCGATATTATTCAAGATAATTGTACCACTATTTGGTTAAGAATAAACATTCATTTCTTTTTAGATAACAATTGTCAAGGAAACATTCACCCTCTAAATGAAGGTAACTATTCTATCGAAGATGCTTATGAAGTTGCTGAACAAATTATTGACGATGCCAATAATCAATTAGAGAATAATAAAAAGCAATGGAATCAAGAACCTCTCTGGAATATTTTTGAGGAAAAGCCAGCACAGTGTGTAACCCTTTAGATATGCTCTCTCTGGTGTTTTTGTTCATTGTGATGAAATAGCTATGAATACTCCAGGATGGGATTTAATCTATTTCAAAAATAATTTTGGAGTAAGCGGCTAGTCAAAATTGCTTGTATAATAAATTCGTCAGCTCAAAAATAGTAAGTAACTAACAATAGGGAAGTTACGCACGATTTTTGAGCTGACTAAAAGAATTTATTATACCAATTTTCTAGCCTAACTACTTAAATATTTCAACCGAATTTAATGGATTCTTTGTTGAACATCCTTCCGCAAATGGTCAGGCAGATGCATTAGGAGGCACATCATTTACTTCAGAAACATTTCAAGATGGTGTAATTAATCACGAAATGGGACATATACTAAACTTAAGACACACCTTCGATTTTTCAGAAAACTTAAATGATACTCCATGGATTAGATTCAAAACGGATTATAATTGCGATGGTGATACAAATGATAATTGGTCTACACAAGGTGGATTCGACGAAACGGTTTTTAGAGGTGCAGCATGGAGTGTTATACAAGTTGCACCGCCTATGGACTATGATAATGATGGGAATATTGATTATCAAAATCCTTGTAATCCTGGAATTAATGATTGTCTTCCAGAACCGCATTGCTCATGGGATTATACAACGAATAACATCATGTCTTACACTAAGTATGTATTAACAGATGGAGCTTTTACCGAAAATCAAATTACTAAAATGCTTGAATACATAAGTACTGATGAAGGATGTGAATATATTGAAGAAATAACAAATGATATTTGTTCCCCTCCAATGGCCAATTTACATATTCTACCCACTGAAGCTAGTGACAATGATTGCGGATTTTGTTTCCATATTGAAGCATCAGTAAATGAATCCTTCTACGAACTTGAATTCTTTGATATAAATGGAAATATTCAATATACAACAGGTTTTAGATCAGGAGAAGCACAAAAATATTGCATAACAGCCGAACCTCTTCCTCCTGCTAATACATATAAACATGGTTTCTTACCAGGTTTAAACTATACTGCTAAGTTAACCGTAGAAAACGACTGTGGTGATGAAGCAATAGAAGCGATTTCATTTATATTACCACCTTTACCAACTAATGGTTGCTATGAATTACCCGGAGATGTTATCCTTAATGGTCTTTACCCTAATCCTTTCACTAATCAACTTAATATTGAATATGAAATTAGTCATAGTGGCTATTTGGAGACTTGGTTATTTCCTGCAAATACAAATAGCAGCAATATACTTTTGGATACAGAATATAAGAATGAAGCAGGTACTTACTCTAAAAGTCTAAATACGGCACAAGTCCCTTCAGGTATATACTATTTAATTTTGGATTTAGACGGTCAAAATGTTGCTCAAACTACAATAAGAATTTAAAATGAAAAAAATATTATTTCTATTTATTGTCCTTAGCTTTTCTTTCAATCTAGCCGCCCAACTTACACCACTCTTCGAAACTACACTTTACGTAGAGGATGCTATTGGTAACCGAGATACTGTTATGTTTGGGTTTGATCCAATGGCAACATCTGATATAGATGAAGATTTTGGTGAAGTAGCATTGAATACGCCCTTTGATTCTATTCTGGAAGCTAGATTTACCTCGGCGGATAATGATATATTAAGCAAACGAATGATCACAAAAACAGCAAATACAATTGGTGGGTGTTGGGGTGGTAGTGGTGCATATCTTTACATTCATGCAGTACATCAGCCAATTACTATTTCTTGGGAAAGTTCTGATGTTTATGACGACTGCTTTAGAGGTGCCTACATTATTGATAATATTTTATCCGAATTAGCTGGTCCAATTGCTCCAGAAGATATTCCTCCACTATATTATTGTATGGGAGCAGTATCAAATGGCTCGTTTCATTTAACAGAAGATTCATTGATAATAGATAATTATTTATCATCTGTAAGAATTGGATTAGATGTACCAATTGAAGGCCAAGCTAATAAAACAGTGTATGGTGTTGCTGTTTTGGTAGGGCCGTATTTTCTTTATACCCCTTGTTTTTGGGTTACAGAAAATACAAAGTTAGAAAATATAAAAAAGGTAAGTCTTTATCCAGTACCTTCCAATCATCTAATTTACATAGATTTACCCGAGGATCAACTATATAATGAAGTTCGAATATATAATGAATGGGGTATATTATTACAAGTATTCCCTTATCAAGATAATTCAATAGATATCAGTTCCTTAGCCTTAGGTAGTTTTATTGTTGAAGTAACAACGGAAAATGGCTCTTTCTATGTAGCAAAAGGGATAAAAATGTAAAATTAGACCTACTTCTTCATATAATCAGCTCGTTATACGATCCACTCTATCCATAAAATAGAAAAATTCGTATAACGAGCCTGTTCTAATAAAATATTGCTTTTACCACTTCATCTCTTTTGGTGCGGCTGATAGGGATTTTTTGTCCTTCGATTTCTAGTAGATTTCCTTCTAGTGCACTTACTTTTTTCTTGGCTACAATGAAGGACTTATGCACTCTTATGAATTCGCCTTTCGGCAAATATTCCTCTAGGTTCTTTAGGCTTTCCAAGGTCACAAAGCGACCCTTGTGGCAAACAATCCTTACGTATTCTTTTAGACCTTCAATGTATAGGATATTCTCGTACTCTATCTTGACCACTTTACCATCTACCTTTACGGTAAAAAAGGTTTTATTTTTACTTTCTAGCGCAGAAGGAAGGCTTGGTTCATGCTGGTTTGATCGCCAAGCGATCTGCTCTTTGGCTTTGTTAACAGCCTGCAGGAAACGTTCAAAAGCAAAAGGTTTGAGCAAATAGTCTACTGCATTTAGGTCGAATGCATCCAAGGCATGTTCTGCGTAAGCAGTAGTAAAAATGGTAACAGGAGGGTAAGGTAGGGTCTTCAGCAAATTCAATCCACTCAAAGCAGGCATTTGAATATCAAGAAACAATAGATCGACCGTTTGGCGATTTATGATTTCTAATGCTTTTATTGGCGATTTAGCTTTTTCTATAATCTCTAATTCTGGCACTTTTTGGATAAAGTTCTCCAATAAATTTAATGCCAAATACTCATCATCTACCAATAGAACTTTGATCATGTTAATTGAATTTGTAAAGAGACAAAAAATGCATCCTTCTGATTATCAATCTTTAAATCATGCTTTCTGGGGTATTTCAAAGATAGCCTGCGCTGAATATTTTCCAGTCCTACCCCTCCTACTTTATCCTTTTGTTGGTTTTGGTCGTCTTTAGAGTTATGTGTTTGGAGGCGAAGCTCATGTGGCGTCACATTTAGCGAAAGCTGCACAAAAGCCTTATCATTCGTTTCAAAATCACAGTGTTTAAGGCAATTTTCTACAAGTGGAATCAAAATCATGGGTTCCAACATCACTTCGTCTAACTGACCTTCTACCTCAAATCGAATATCGAGTGGAAATTCACTTTTCATTTGAAAGAGCGCGATATACTCCTCTATTTGCTTTACCTCTGCATCAAGTTGGACTTTCTCTCTTTTCCCTTCATAAATGACATATCGAAGCAAGTTTGATAAACGCAAAACCATCTCAGCTGTTTGGTCGGATTTGACCATAGCCAAAGAGTAAATATTATTGAGCGTATTAAACAAAAAGTGAGGATTGATCTGAGCTCTTAGAAATTGCAAGTGTGCTAAGTTTTGCTCGTTTTGTATTTCTTTTTGCTTGTCCTCCATCTGCATTCTCCTATGATAAATGGCATACACCATACTCAGACACCACATCGACAAATTGGTAAATAATGCCCCAAAGAACCAACGATCTGCAGGATCTTTTAACATTTGTTCAATATGTATGGTAGGGAAACGAGTATTCACCTCTGTACGAATATACAAAATGGCTAAAAGCAGAATAAAGGTGGCTATAAAAAATAAGGTGTATTGATTTTTAAATAAAAACTTATAGACTAAGTAAAAATTTACATAATACAATACGGCCAGCAATGTAATGTTAATGAAAGCTCTTAAAAAAGCAAGACTAAGCGGATAATACCTGAAAAATATAAAAGCATGCATAAAAAAGCCAAATACCCAAATAGCAATATGAAGGT